>JAYZAR010000314.1:0-39755 GCA_036339635.1 Planctomycetota bacterium
AAGGCCCGCAATGTTGGTGATGCACACTTCGCCAACTTCATCGATGCCTGTGTTTCGCGAGATTATGGCTCGCTCAATGCCGATGCCATGACCGGGCACCTGTCTGCCGGCGTCAGCCACCTCGGTAATATTTCTTATTACCTGGGCGAACAAAACAAGGTATCGCTCGAACAGGTGATCGATGCCGTCGGAAAAGTAAAGAGCCTAGACGACAATGCGGCCACGCTCGAACGAACGGTTGAGCATCTCAAAGCAAATGGAGTCGATCTAGAGAAAACTCCGCTGGCGCTCGGCCCCTACTTGGAGTTTGACAATGAGTCGGAAAAGTTCACCAATAATGATAAAGCCAACGAGATGCTGACCCGAGAATACCGTAAAGGCTTCGAGGTCTGAGTGAACCTGAAAAGATCAAGTGTCTTTTCCCATCAACCTCGCTCGCGATCGTGATCAAAGGCCACAAACGTGAGCCCAACTCTCGCTGGTAATCGTGTTTCCTGGACGAGACGGATTCCCGGCAGGATAGGGGAGTCGGCAAAATTCGCGACGAACCGTTACGTCCGGCATTAAAAAACCCCGGTGAGCAAGTTACTGCTCACCGAGGTTTTATTTTTCGAACGCAGCGTATTCTCTAAACTTCGCGTGATTTCCGACTCATCAGAGCATTCGCTTGCTCGTCATCGATGAACTTTTCTTGCTTCGGATCCCAGCGAAGTTCACGACCAAGCATCAACGCGATGTTGCACAGGTGACAACTGGTCATCGTTCGGTGGTGCGACCAAACATCGGAAATTGGCTTGCTGCGATCTTCAATGCAGGCAAAGAAGTTACCCATATGACTACCGGGCTTCTTACCCTTGCAGAGCTCGACGATCTTTTCATCGAGTTCCGCACGGTCCGCATCGGTCAAGGCATTCACGGGCGATCCCTCGAGCTTGCCACGATTTACAAAGATACGTCCCTTCTCGCCTTCAAACAGGATACCATTTCCGAAGTCGACATTATCACCTTCTCGCTTGTAGTGATGGTTCACGTTCATTACCGAACCATTCTCATAGGTCAAGTCGATGTGGAACTTCGTTGCGGTGTTATAACCGTTGGGAAGTTTTGCATCGCCATCAAGGAATGCCTTCCAATTGAAATCACTTGGAACAACCTCAGGGAAGCTACCTTCGCCAGCCACCTTGACCGGCCCCGTTTCGCCTGGTGCCAGCGCCCACTGGGCGATGTCAATGTGGTGTGCCCCCCAGTCGGTCATCTTGCCGCCCGAATACTCGAAGTACCAGCGGAACATCCGACGACGCTCTTCGCAATAATCAGCATCAGGTGCTGGACCAACCCACATATTCCAATCAAGATCGTCAGGCGTTTCGGTATATTTAAAGGGACCGCCGGAGGGTGCACCACCGATCGCAACGTACGCGTTGACCTTCTTACCAAGTCGCCCGCTGTGCACCATTGCAACCGCGGTCAAGAACTTATCTTTGGTACTGCGCTGCTGCGTTCCCACTTGAAATACGCGACCAGTTTCTTCCACCACTTTGCGGATCTGCTTGCCCTCGTCGATCGTTAGCGTGAGCGGCTTTTCGCAGTACACATCCGCGCCGCTTTTCAGGGCCGCAATTGCGATTGGAACGTGCCAGTGGTCAGGAGTGCCAATCGTGACCACGTCTGGCTTTTCCTCTTTCAACATCTCGCGATAGTCGGTGTACGTATTCAGCTTGCCACCGAACGCCTTATTGAATTCCTGGCAGTGCAATTCGTCCACGTCACAAACGGCAACCATGTTGGCATAGCGTGCCGCATCGCGAGCGATCCCGCCACCTCGGTTGTAGCGGCCACGACTGCCCCCCACACCGATCGAAGCCAAACGCAGTTTTTTCGAATCCGCTTGCGCAATAGCGGGAGAAACAGCCAGCGCGGAACCGGCCGCAGCGCTCGTCTTCAAAAATCCACGACGTGATGAATGCATGAAAATGCTCCTGGTAGGGGGGAAAGGCAAGAACCCAATATCATAACCATCGGAATCGCCCGTTGGGAGGACTTCTTGTTACTCCCGGAAAAGCAGGGCCCCGAAAAAGGAATGATTTGCAAAAGCTCGGGTCTGCGAAAGATCGGGCAAAGAAAACTCGAAGACGCGTATCAGACCAGCGCGAAGTCGCGGCACCCCGACGGACCGCCTTACGACTATGTCGACGGACCGCCTTGCGACAAAGCTGGCGGCCTGCCTTACGACAATGGCAACGGACTGCCGCATAAACGCCGCCAGAGCTTCGTTAGTTCTTCTTCCCTCGGAATGTCTCCACTAAGGTCGACCACCAGCCACGGACGTGCTCTTCGAATCACACCTTTTTCGAGGAAATCGCCGAACAGCCGCAAACGCAGAAGAGAGTCCGTCGAATGATTCGTGGTGAACGGACTGTCGTGGGGCCCCAATAAGACGCCAACGGCGTGTCCCTGACTCTTGGCCAGGCTAATCGCTGCCGAACCCGCAGTGTACAAAGTATCGTCCCCCGATCGATCATCCGGTACGAAGGAGTCAATGTCGCCACACATCGTGTCAATGTCGATCTTCGGATGTGTATCCAAAAGCGAAGTTTGAATGGACACTGTGACCTCTAAGACCAGACGCGACGCACTCACCTCAATCGGAGAAAACACCAACCGCAATGCGTAAGAGTTTTCACCTTGCGGGTAGTTGACGTGCCAATGGTCACCACGCACGTACTGTTCATCTGCCACCGGCAACTGATCTTGCTGGACAGCGCGCAGTTCGAGCAAGGTTTCTGTGCCGTCCTGGTTGATCAGCTTGATTCCAAGATCGCCACCGCGGGCATCGACGGCCCAACGGCTCGACCCATCTGACCACGTCGCTATGCCTAGTTTCTCAGTCTGCCACATAAGTGCTTGTTGCCTATTGTGAGTATCAAATTTTAGCTGGCTCGCGGCGCCGAAGCGATGCCAAGCCCCTCGTTGCTACCTTTCAAAAGCTCGCAGCAACACTCGCTCAGCTGAAGAGTTACATTCTCAAAATCTGCTGAGAAGACTTCATGGTGGTGATGGAATCCACATTCGCGAAAACCAGCGCCGAACAAACTAAGGGCCATCGTTTTAGGTTCAATAAATTGGTTCAGTTAATCGGAATTAAAAAGGCAACTCCGTTACTTGACCACCTCTTCTGGAATGATCTTTTCATTTTGCCAATAGAATCCATCGCTCCGTTTTTCCAAAATTCTCGCCCGACTACCGGGTGCCAGGGGTTTCTCCTCTTGAGGCAAAAACGCCGCAAGTTTTTTTGCTTGCTCGCGGTATCTAGCATCAACAGTTTCACCCCATAGCAAATTTGTTAGCTCCAGCGGATCGGCCTTTCGGTCGTACAACTCCTCGCCACCGTCGGCATAGCGAATGTATCGCCACCGATTATCGCAAGCGCTATGATTCCCTGCATTGTGAGAACAAATCGCGGGCCGTGTCCGTTCCGTTTGCGGGTTCCGAATTTGCGGCATCAGACTCAGCCCCTCGATTCCCTCTGCTTGCGGTAACCCAACCATTTCAGACAAGGTCGGATACAGATCCATCAACTCAGCTGGCTGCTCACAACGTACCGCTTTGGGGACGTTCGGCCCAGTCATAATCAAGGGAACACGAGTGGAATGTCGCCAAAGGGAATTTTTCCCTGAGATCGCTTTCTCACCCAAGTGATAGCCGTGATCACTCCACAGTACGACAATCGTGTTGTCAGCGTGTGGAGATCTCTCAAGTGCATCGAGTACCCGCCCTACTTGGCTGTCAACAAAACTGACACACGCCAAATACGATCTTGCCAAGTTCCGCAGTTGGTCATTTTTCTCCAACCAACTCGTACGGGGTTCCGGTAGGTACCAATGAATGAACCACGATGACTCGGGGGTATCGTCACGGTCGCCCTTCAGGATTGGCGGCATTGTCATGGTTTGCTCTGGATACAGATCAAACCATTTCTGGGTTGCGTAACAGGGCACGTGCGGTAAAAAAAAACCAACGGACAGAAAGAACGGCTTGTCTTCTGGCATGTTTTCCAGTTCGTCCACTGCCCACGAAGCAACTCGCCAATCGCCCTTGTCTTCGTCTTCATGCGGAAATACGCCCCAGTCCATGAGCGGATTATTTCCGCCAGGGGTCGGACCGATCAATTTCTTCTTCGGCCGCACTCCAACGCCGGAAGGTGGCCCCCAAATATCAGCCTCTTCCTGGCCTGCTTTGCGCCCGTAGCTTCCGTGATAAATCTTGCCACCGATCAGAGTTCGATAGCCATGACTGCGGAAATGCTGCGGCATCGTCACGATGTCAGCGAGTTCGGGAACATTGCGAATCCAAGGCGCCAACCCGTAGACACCAGTGGAGGTCGGACGACGCGACGTCATCAACGACGTCCGGGATGGATTGCAAAGTGGAGCCTGACAATGGGCATTGGTAAAGGTCAACCCACGTGCCGCCAACCGTGCCATCGCTGGCGTTTTGACATCGGGATGCCCGTTCAGCGGTTCCACCCAATCATTTAAGTCATCAATCGCAATCATCACGATATTCGGACGATCTGCGGATACCACCGCAGTCGCGGCGAAAATCAGCATGGCCAGGCAAACGGATCGCTGCATTGGAGAGTCTCTGCGTGAGGAAAAATCCAGCAGAGAGCTTACCAAAACAAACGCTGATTGTGGCGTTCGAATCCGATGGCATAGAGACACTTTCCAAAGTGCCGATTGCCAAATACTGCGAAGGAACACCACATGCCAACTGACACTCCGAAGGCTGAACCTCCGCTACAAATTCTCCAACACATAGTTGGTCATCATCCGCCTGAGATGCCGTGTTGTGTTGGTTCGCTCTCGAATGGAGTGCGTCCGGCCAGGATAGATCATCAGATCAAATTGCTTGTCATGGGCAACCAACTCATCGACCAGCATCTCGGTGGTAGCGACATGACAATTGTCATCGTCGGTTCCATGGACCAACAGCAGACTGCCTTTGAGGTCTTTCGCAAAGTGAATCGGGGATCCCTGGTAAAATCCTTCCACGTTCAGGTGCGGCAAGCTCATATATCGTTCTTGATAAATCGTGTCGTAATAACGCTGATTGGGTACCGGTGCGATCGCAATCGCCATCTTGTAAAGGTCCGGATGCTTGAACACAGCATGCAAACTGGAGGAACCACCACCACTCCATCCCCAAATCCCGACCCGATTCGCATCCAAGTAAGGACGCTCTTTCAATACGGCACGCACGGCAGCAGCTTGATCTGCTGGCGGCAGAATACCGATTTTCTTGTAGATGCTCTTGCGAAACTCGCAGCCCCTCGGCGCTTTGGTCCCACGATTATCAAAACTCATCACCACATAGCCCCGTTGCGCCATCATCAGATGCCAAAGGTATGACTTACCACCCCAACGATTCACCACCGTCGAACCAGCAGGCTCACCATAGACATAAACAAGCAAGGGATACTTTTGCCCCTCTTTCATCTTAGGCGGCTTGATACACCATCCATCCAGCTCCACCCCATCCTCCACGGTGACACGGAAAAACTCCGTACTCGTGTAATCCAGCTCGTCAAACGTCTGCTTCAGCTTCTGATTGTCTTCCAAGCGACGCAGCGGAAAGTGATCTGCCAAGCGAATCACATTCACAACGGGTGGTTGATCCGCCGAAGATCGTGTGTGAATGGCCAACCTTCCATCAGGGGACACGTCATAAGCATGTGTGCCGGGTACGGAGGGACCCGAAACTGGGGTGACTCGTTCCAGTCCTGAGCCGTCCAAATGAATCCGGTACAGATACCGCTCGGTTGCCGACTCAGGAGAGGCGATGAAGTAGGCAAGCTGATTCTCGTCATCAACTTCCAACAACTGAATCACGTCAAAATCACCTCGAGTCACCGCCTGAATCTCTCCGGTGTCGAGCGATGCCAGGTAGAGGTGTCGCCAACCAGTTCGGTCACTCATCCAAGTGAATTGCTTACCATTCTTCAGCCAGATCAACTCATCGTTGACATCAATCCAGGCATCATCCCGTTCGACGAAAACTTCAGAAACCGTCTTGCTCGGAAAATCAGCCAAGAAGACGCGATTGGTATTCTGCAGTCGATTGAGTTGTTGGATCAGCAGACGCGGTTGTTGATCGCCTGTTCCGAACGCACCCTGAGGCACAAACTCCATTTTAGGCAGGTAATGCTCGCGGGGATTACCAGGAATGCCGATCATCGTACTGACACCTGTCTCACAGTCGACCACGCCGACGCGACAACTTGGATTCGTTTGGCCAACTTTCGGATAGGCAAAGTAGCGCACCTCTGGGTACAAAGAATCGAGATTATTGATCAAAGGAAACTGCGGAACACCTTCAGTGTTGAGCTGCCAATAAGCAATGGTCTTGCCATCTGGACTGAAGCGAAATGCATCACGCAAACCTAGTTCTTCTTCGTAGACCCAATCCGTCGTTCCATTGATCACAAATTCGTTCTCGGCAGTCGTCAATCGCGTGATCTTGTGATTGCGACAATCTTCGAGGTAGATGTCACCGTCACGTACGTAGGCAACATGACGATTGGATGGCGAAAACTTGGCAAACATCAAAGTCGATGGCGGTGCGTCGCCGCCAAGTTTTTTCAATTGACCGCTGGTCCGATCCAACACCCAGTAATCACCGCGCGTGTTACTTCGCCACACACGCTTGCTGTTCGTATAGATCAGCACCAAGTTGTGATCGTCACTCAACGTGTAAGATTGAATCGTCAGTGGACTGGCCCCACCGGGAGTCAATTCCCGCTGCGAAACCATTACGGATTTTTCGCCACTCTCCGCATCGACACGAACAATGCCACCCGCTTCGACCATCGTGAATGCGGAGCCTTCCGAATTCTCTAACCACCGGCCAGCAAAGGAGCGACCATTGAAATCATCACTCTGATAGATACGATCGATCGTCAAAAGGGCCGGATTTTCGGCCATCACAAACGGGGAAAGAACCGAGATCAGCAGCAGAAAACGAATCAAAGAGGCCATGCGAATTCTCTAGCGGTAAAGGGAACACAGACCCTCACTTTAATCGCTCAAGCCGGTTTTGGTGACTCCGCATTTCGGCAGGAAACCGATCGAGTCCCGTCGGACGCGTACTGAAATCAGTAATGGGTCCAGGGAGTATTCACCAAGATTCCGAAATACCAGCCCAGATCCGTCGAATCCCCGAGCGATTCATTACTCGAAATTCCTCCCTGGATCCCAGTTTCGATCCCGACTCGGGTACGCGAATCAAGACGCAGATCGCCCGTCTGAATGACCTCGGCTGACGGCTTCCCAAGTGGAAAATCGTAGCGAATTCCGCTCGAGAGCGTCGAAATAGGTGCCGCCCCCGACGCTCCATCCGAATTGGTCAAAGCTGTGGTGATCCCGACACCTAGGGTGGCACCAACCCTCCAACCAATTTGCGAGAGTCGGCCTGGCCGCCCCATCACGCGAGCGAAACGGTCACTGATCAGCGGCATCGGCATATAGAGCTCGACCACATCCAACGAGGCGAGCACCGCTCCATTGCTGAACAGATCAAATTCAGTGTCATTCTCCCGTTTCAAATCCATGAACACCCTTGCCTTGGGCTGAAAAAACCGCACCTCCGGTAAACGCATCAAGCTTGGTTCATAGATCTCACTGTCCAAGTCAGAGAGCGACGCGTGAAACGTAATGTCTTCCGCGGGCACTTCGTAGCGTATGACCTTGGCGGTCGTCGGGTAATCTTCTTCGTGCAACAACCCAACTAGGCTGAGCATTCGAACACGGACTCTTTCCAAAGTTGATTGTTGCTCAAGCTCCGATTTGACAGGTACTTCCAACAATGATCCTGCGACCCCACGGGCAAGAAACGCTTCATGGGATTGGTGATCATTGAGCGGGACATCATATCGAACCATCCGCCCCGGCTGGCTGTCATCGTCGTAATGAGACGGGATTGGCTGAACCGGATAATGCTGCATTTCCATGCTTGTCGCTACAGCCCGCTCAACGGCCAGATTATCTCGTTGAGGTAAAACATCTGATTGATTCGGGCTGATCGAATCAGCCTGGTCGCGTGGCTGAACTGGGTCGCGTGGCTGAACTGGGTCGCGTGGCTGAACTGGGTCGCGTGGCTGAGTTTGGGGAAACCCGAGTGGTTGGTCCAAGGATCTGCCTGAAACGTCCTCGATCACATCGGGCGACCAACGCAGCCAATTGGGATTCAGCGGTGCTGTATTCTCTGGGGCTTCCAACCTCAGCAGCGAATCCTGCGCTTCCGTTGAACCCACAGCAAAAGCCAACGCCAGCAGTATGATCACACGAAACGACACAAAACGGTTCCCTCCGACGATCCCCCCACGAGATGAGTGAGTAAGTACGAAAGCGAGACAGACCTCGGCAAGGCCAAACAAAAATGTCAGAAGCAGTGCACAAACGATCGAAAAATCGAGTTACCTTGGTCCAGGATTGCTACCCGGGCGGTTCCTGCCGTCCCCCGGACCCTTCCTGCTATTACCCAGACGGTTGCGTGCCTGACAGTGTCACGACAAATGGACGCGAGCTACTGAGCCCGCCAATAGCCATCCAGCCAACCGCGCGAACCTTGCGGAGGAATCCGATCCGCCAAATCATTTCCGTCCGCGAGCGTGAACGCGATCGCGAGTGGAAACTTGCCTTCCGGGGCACCACGGGTATAAGTCCCTTCCCCCCAAAACTTGCCGCTAGCAACAAAATCGCATCGAGTCACAAGATCGCCATCGGTTTCGATCTCACCTCGAATCTCCGCTAGAAAACCACGATCCCCATTGACTGTTTCCAAGTGCACCTTGCCACTCAATTTGCCATCGCGGATTTCAATCTTCAATTCGCGGATCTCATCGCTCCGCCACATCGGGGGCTCACCGCGAGTATTGTCAACGAGGTGGTAGCGGGCGATTCTCCGCGTCACAGGATCGGGGATCTTCCCACCCGCAATCATCCGCTGCTCATCCGCCGTGATCCACAAGTTGTCGCGAGACTGTGCCGATTGAAAAATCTGACGCCATTGATTGCCCGTCGGCTTGTATCCATCGAGTATTTTCGCCTGAACCCGGAGCACCAGGCCGCCCACAGGCGGTGCCACATTGTAGCGGCGATCAACCGATTCGATCTCGATAGGCGTGGAAAACTTGGAGCCGGCCTCCCCCGATTCAAACCGCTGCAAAGATTCTTTGATTAGGCGTCGAACCTTTGGGGTATCACGATTGTTGTTGTAAAGCAGCAACTTACCCGAGGCAGTGGCAACATAAATCCCCTGCGTGGTGTTATTAAAATCGCTGCGCGGACTCTGACTGGCGATCTTCCGGTAAAAGTCCCCTTCGGTATCTTTTTGTCGCCGCTGATAAGCTTGGTCGATGGCGACAGGGACGAACTTACTTCGGAGTAGACGAACAATTTCTGGATCGGCAAATTTCGACGCACGGTCGAGAACACCGTTGTTTCACGTACAGCCGAGCGGATGCCCATCCATCGCCCAGATAAAGATCGGCTTCCCCTCCACTGCAGCGATCCGCTGCCCCTCAATCACTGAGGTTTTCCAGGGTATCGTCCGCCAAGGTTCTTCCGGGCACTTGGCAAGATCAGTGTGCAGTGTCAGAAAATCTTCCGGGGTCAACAAACCCAGCGGAGGATCTTTCGCCGCAGATAAATCCAGCGAACCAATCACCACGGCAATAATCACTGCTAATCGGTACATTGTTCCTCCCCGGTCAAAGAACCCGCGTCAAGCGACTGAACCGCTCAAGTATAAGAGATCCACCCGCTCGAGTGGAAAAATTTCCGCTCATTAGATTGGGCAGATAGGTCGTCTATTCACCACGAGAAACGGAATGCTGCATGAAACGTCCGTCTGCCAAGAAGCATGGCAACTGCCCCGCCGTCACAAGGCATACGGCCTACCGATTTCTCATTTGCAATTCGTCCTACGCGACAAACCAATAAACAATCAATTTTGAGTACTCGATCCAAAGTGGGGAATAGATTTCGGCACTGTCCGAGGCATGATCACCGCGTGCAGAGTAACTCGTGATCTTTACCTCCTTGGGAAGCGAACGTTGGAAACTCAGTAAACTTCGTCGTGTGTGTGGTGGCGAGGTAACCACCACCAAACTCTCCACATCAGCTTCCTGAGACGCAAATGATCTGGCTTCATTCAGTGAGCCGAGTTTTGACAACCTCTCTGGGTTAATCATGCTAATCGACTCCAAGGGCACGCCATACAATTTCAAGTAATCCATCACCCGCTCGACTCGAGACTCTGTACGGTGAAGGGTGAAGTTGTATCCAGCCCCTCGCTGTTCATTTAGAACGACGATTCGTTTGATGCGTTTCCAGTGATACAAATCGGATGCTGCTCGCAATCGCTCCCATGATGCCGGTCCATCTGCCATCACATATGCGACATCACCCTGAGCAGCCTGATCATGCACGATTAGTGGCAATGCGACGAACGCACGCACCGACGAAAATGACAACAGGATGGTTGTAACAACCCACAACAAAGTGAGCGTGTAAAACCTTCGTTTCCAAAGATTTTTGGCTGTTGGAGGATCACCCATCAAACTGCCCGGCGACTGAGAAACATCGAACGATCAACAGAGGTTCGTCCGAAGTATAGTCGCGAACCTAGCTCTCGGCAGGCATTTTCAATTCGATATAGACGTCGACCGGCAAACCCACAGGCAGATCCACTGACTCGGTCAGGTCGATCCAAACACGACGACTGTATACGTCGCTTCGTTCTCCAGCCCATTGCCCAAACATCTGCTTGGGACGCATTTGCGGTTCGATTTCCACGACCGTGCCACGTGCCAAAACCCCCTCGGTACCGTCGCTGGTGATTTCACATGAGAGGCCGAGTGTCACTCTCAATGCGTCGTACTCATCCACTTCTGCAACACACCGAAGACGCGATGTATCGGACATGATGATCACTGGTTGGGTGCTATCAGGACCGGTCAACTCACCCACTTCGCCTTCAATGTCCAAAATCCGGCCGGCGGCTGGCGCTTTGATCGCTGCGCGACTGAGTTCGGTGTTCGAAAAATCTAATTCCGCTCGTGCGGCTGAAACCGCGGCGGTGGCAGCAAGTAATTCATCTGCTCGTGGTGGCGCGGAAATGGTTTCCAACCGACTTACAGCCGCCGCCGCAGATGCTTGACTGGCGTTCCATTCGGCCAGCAGGTCATCAACAGTCTGCTGGCTGGCCGCGGACTGACGCAATAAGATGAGCGCCCGCTGATAGGCTTTTTCGGCACCCTGGAGTTTTGCATTCGCTGCGGCCGCTTCGTGTCTCGCTGTTTCGATCTCGCTAGCACGAAACCCATTTTCAATCCGGTCTTTTCTTGCTTCTGCTTTAGTCAGGTTCGCAAAAGCGAGATCCCGCAAACTCATTAATTGGCTTGAGTCCAAACTTACTAACACCTCGCCAGCCTCGACCCATTGACCTTTCGTCACATGAATCTGCTGAATCTGCTCGGTAATCCGAGCCCGCAGATCAACAACTTCAGTCAACCCCGCGATTCGTCCTGGTGATCTAACCGCCTCAGTGCGTTCAATTTTGGCGACAGGATTAATAGTCACCTCCTGCTTGAGCGGCAGTTGACGTAGACGATTCTGTTCGACGACGAACAAAGCCGTCCCAAACAACACGATAGTGATGGCGGCAGTAATTGTATTCTTCACTTGAATTGCCCGTTCTCAATTTCGCAAACGCGATCTGCATATCCCAGTATCCGCGGATCGTGCGTGACGACCACAGTCGCCGAACCTGTGTCGGCAACTAGTTCCGCCAGCAGTTCCATCACCTCGTTCCCACTCTTTCCATCCAATGCTGCAGTTGGCTCATCTGCCAACAACAATCGGGGGGCGTTGATCACGGCGCGAGCCAGTGCCACACGTTGGCATTGGCCCGGGCTCATCGCGTTGGGATGTTGCTTCCGGTGCAATCCTAAACCAACACGACTCAGTAATTCGCCAGATCGCTGACGGGCATCGTTCAGCGAAACTCCCTGAAGCGTCAATGGCACGGCAACGTTATCTTCCGCATTCAGCCCACGTATCAACTGAAATTTTTGAAACACGAATCCAATATCCTGACGCCGCACGTTCGTTCGCTCGGCAACGTTCAATTGATCGACGCGTCGGTTACTGATCCAGACCTCGCCTGAATCACATTCCAGCAAACAGCCCATAATCGAAAGAAGCGTACTCTTGCCGCTCCCTGACGGCCCGCATAAGAAAACCATCTCGCCAGCGTACGCGTGAAAATCAACATCATCGAGAACCCGACGAAGCTCACCACCAATCGAATAAGACTTACAAATATTTTTTGCGAGCAAGAACCGATGGTCCTCCTCACCCGCAGTGTCAGCATTGCTTTTTCTGTACATCGAAGGGGAAGCGACTGTCTGAAAGCAAGGTTTTGCGTGGGGCACACCATGAGTTTGGTTAGCATGCATCAACCGCCCCCCTGTCAATATAACTTCGCTGCGTGCTACGCAGGCCTACGAAGATGCATGCACTCCAGTCCATCCCATCTATCCCAAAATCTTGATGCAGCAATGCATCTCCCAGATTCATCTTCTCGCTACCCCTGCAAAACCGAGTGCGGATCAACACTTCGAACGCGAACATATGGCAGCGTGGATGCAAGCAAGCAAATCGACAGCACCAACACAGCACTTGTAAAATACAGAAATACGGGAATATCGATTGCGGCTCGTGGAGTACTCAGAATCGCCTTGATCACGAAGGTGAGCACCAATCCGATGCAAATCCCAACGACTGCCACCAGTGCGGATTGAGCCGTCAGAAGCAGTACGATCTCACGCTCGGTCGACCCCATCGCTTTCAAGGTTGCAAATTCATTAATGCGGTCCAACACCATCGCATACAAGGTTTGGCCGACCATCACTAGTCCAACAAGCAGTCCTAAGGCAGTTGCCGCCCCAAAGCTCAGACCAATCCCCGTTCGAGTCATCCAGAATTTGACACTCGTGGCAGCATAGTCCTCCGATGTCATGGCAGTCACGTCCCCCAGACGTCTGCGGATTTCTTCGCAAACAGATTCTCGATCAATCCCCGGTGCGACGCGAATCAAGAAATAGCTTGCCATCGAGGGATCGCCGTCGGCGATATCGACAGCACGATCGTAGGTAGTGAAGACATAAGGTGTGACCAAGAAACTCAAGACGCCGTAACACTTCGCGGCGATTTGAACCCGGCGGCCACCGATTTCGCGTGTTTCACCGATGTCTGGATAGCTCAACTTCTGATCATCACATTGATCAACCACCACCCCGTTGGTGTATGACAATCCATCCTCTGGCCCCTCAGCGATCTTGTAGGCACGTCCCAGACTGGTTCCTTCTTTCAGCCCGACCACCATGACGCCTTCAAAATCGCCACTGGGTAAGCTCATTTCGGAAAAATAGATCCGCATTGGCTCCGCTTGGGCTACGCCAGGGATGCTGCGGACACGGTGAATCCATTGCTCAGGAATGTGGTGCGGGAAATCCACATTGTGCATCCCGCGATGACCAACCCAAATATCAGCATTACTGTGGTCGACCAAAAGACTTGCTTTATGGAGCAGCCCAAAAAACAATCCTCCTTGAATATTCACCAGAACGACCGAGAAAATGACACCTACCAATCCCGCCAGCAATTTGCCGCGGTCTGAAAGCAGAGTGCGTAGGGCAATGTTCCAAAGCATCGAAATGATTCAATCGGCGCACACGGGTAGATTCACACCACATCGTCATCGACCAATAGAACAAAATTTCTTGAGCAGGTTGAATAGCAATGACGGACTTTCCGCATCGGTTTGAGAACCTGCTTCAGCAGTCCTCGCGTCACCGGCTCGGCTAGGGGATCCCCCGTACGATTTCCGGACCGACTAGCTTCGTTACCCACACGGGCAGTTTTTGCCAGAGTTTCACGAGACGTTGCTTCCCTTCATTATCGGGCCGCATCTCTTCGGGTGATCCCTTCCGCACGTAGTACTGCCAGTTGGCCGGTTGCGGCTTCGCTCCCCACTGAGCTTTGAACTTGTAGGTTCCACTTCCTTCACTGCTGCGGCCAAAATCAAACGTGTGACTGCCGCGTTCGATCGCTCGGATCATTAGGTGCCAATACATCAACATATTTGCATTGGTCCGATTGAATTCACGCAGGCTACTGGCGCTCGGCACTTCGCTGACACCATGATTGTGGACCAATAACCCAGCAGCGATTGGCTGGCGATTTTTTCGGACAATACAAAGCTCCGCGCGACTGCCAAAATACCGCAAGATGTTCGAGAATAATGATTTTGAAAAAACTGGTGTTCCCAGATCCCGCATGTTCCGAGCGAACACCGTGTAATAATCCGCCAGCAATTCCTCGCCACCGAACTCGACGCCGAGTCCGTATTCTCTCGACTTCTTGACTTGGCTGCGAAGCTTACTCTTGAACGACTTCAGCAGCGAGTCGGGAGAGTCAGGCAAGGCCAGACGCATGTGGACTTTATCCGTGCGGGTGAAGTTAATGCGCGGATGTTCCACGGGTGTTTCATGCCGAAGCTCCAGGTACTTCACATCCAATTCATCAGCTAAGTCGCAAGCCCGACCAACCAATGCGACAGCATCGTCGTGAAACCGAGCCCAAACACCGCCGGTATTGATGTAGGGCAAGGAAACCAAAAATTTTCCGAAAATCGGCCCGGACACCAAATGAAGTGGAAGGATCCCTGTGACATCATTTTCGCGACGCGTCTGTAAGCAATAAATGCGTTGCCGAAGCCCAGACGAAATACTGTCGATCCATGCCGGTTCGTGCCCAGCTAATCGCGGCGTTGTGGCATCGGCAATACCGTGCCAATCAATGGGCCAATCAACGATTTCAACGTGTTTCATCGGATATCTAGAGTCGCAATCGTTTTCCACGACCGGACTCCCTTCAACACTTTCGTCGTGACGCATTTCCGTTGGTTGACTCTCTGCCCTGAGTAATGAGATATCGACACCATCGCCGACAGCTTCGCGTGAAACAATCTCAAGTGACGTCAATTTTAACTCGCCGCCACTGAACGACTGTCTCCTCTGCACTCAGATCGATGACGTTACATCTGCCATGAGTGAGTTGACAGGGTTGTGGCGGTTTTTCTATTAAGTGAACTCAGTTGGGTAGGCGATAAATTCATGGGGCAGAATCCGCCACCGCGCTCAATTGCGACCGGCTCGCCTTTCACCTTCTTATCTTCGGGTGAGCGACGCAACACCCCCCCAAAGGGCATCCGTGAATCCAGCCAATAACACAAGACTGATCAGCGGCCGATTCTCGGTACCCTCAGACGATCCGAGCGATGAGCAGCGGCCTGGATGGCAAGAGATCGAGTTCCGGCTAGCCCAAACTCGCCTCGAACTCTACGCGTCTTTTCGGTTGCTGCAACAACGTTATTCCGCTGCAGGATTATCGACTGAGCGACAACCGATCCGCATTGAACCATTTCATTTCTGGAGACAATCCCAAGTCTTCGTTGCATTGAAGAACGGCCAAGTCGTTGGCTGCTTGACACTCGTTCGGCCTGGTCCCTTCGGCATGCCGTCGGAACACTCACACCCCGAAATGCTCGGATTCGTCCCTGTAGGCTCAGCCGTTGGGGAAGTTACCTCGTTCGCAATTGCGAAGAACAGCGGACTCCATTCGCTCGATATCTTTCTGGGCCTGACACAACTGGTTCAGCGATTCGGAATCCACAACCACGTTGAGTATATCTTCGCTGTGGTTCATCCGAGACATGCGAGATTCTACGAGCGGGCGATTGGGTTTCAAGTGATCGGCGAAGAATTGCCTTGCGAACGAGTCGAAGGAAGTCCCGGTTTAGCGTTAATCGTGAAGCTAGATGCTAACGACGCCTGCCGATCGCAATGGCAAGATTCCTACGATCCCAAAAAAATCGCAAACGACAGCGCTGATTTGCAACCACGATCGATGACGGAGAGCCAGAGGCGATTCTTCAGCCAATATCTGCCGCGGATGGGTTTACGGCGAACCGTGTGAGGAGACTCGCATCCCAAGTCGCCAGAAAAAATAGGCGTGATGCTGTGCTCCCCTCCTATGGCTTTCAGATCACGCATCAAGTATCGCCGGATCACACCCGCGACTCTCCCGACGATTCAGTGCCCGCTGTCAAGGTAGATCAAAACCATCTTGAAGTGCTCGAGAATGGGTTTGTCACAATATCACGACCCGTTCACTGGATTGAAAGTTTTGATGTCGCGTTCATAGATAAACCCGAACCGGCAGCGAGTGAAACATCAACCTGTTTCGTTCGGATCTCACGACGCATTCGGCATCGACCGTTTTCGTGCGTGTGACTCTATTTGACGGTGCTTCGAGCTCCTAGTTCCTTGCAGGAAATGCTAAACATTCATTCGCGACGCACCATCACAGCTTGCACGGGTGCCACAGCGATGTTCCACCGATTCACCGCATTGAAATTGCCTGTCGTGAACACGGTCACCAACAGCTTATTCGCCTGAGCAATTCCTGGGAGCGGTGACTGCTTCAAACACTACCAACGTCTAATCAACGCTCAATAAATTGATAGAGATTTATGAATGAGTTCAACCAAAGCTGAAACGCTCCATACACAACACCGCCAGCGACCACGTAAAGCAGTAAATACCACAGTTTCGTCGAAAGCCGCATCTGCCGTTTTTCAAGCTGCTGCTTGGTTACCGCGGGCGTGATTACAGAGTTTACCCTAGCCGTGAATTTTGGTGTCAATTCCGGTGTGATTTCCGGCAATGGATTACCAGCAGGCACAGTGACCGAAGCGTCAAGGCTTGAATGCTGATGATCTTGGACCGCGTCGAGTGGGGAAGAATTCATATAATTGACTTATTGAACGCTACGTGACATCACTATTCCACCGCACTAAAAACGTAGATTGAAAACTGGTTGCCGTACCGGAAAACAAAAAACTTTCGGGATTCTCCGGTGCGCAACCGCGTAGAATCGCAACTTCCCCATGTGCGGTGGATGTAGGTCCGGCAAACAAATGAGCATGGCCTTTCCCGTGCAAGCTTTCTTGTGAACGACTACTCGGCAATACCATGGGCTGAGTCCCGTCGTGATCAAAATTTCCTGAATCGCAGCGGGTCGAACTTTTGCGCATTCGAAGGTGTTTCCCTTCGCGATCGCAAACCTAGCTTCAACACCCAAGAACACCACTGCAACACAGTCACTTGCTCCTGAGCAGCACATCCGTGATTCGCTTGGCCGCATTGCCATCCCAGAGTTCGGGACAAGAGCCCTGCTTATATTTTCCTGCCAGGACAGCTTCAAGACTTTCCCGAAGTTTTCCGGCATCGCTACCAATCAGCGTCCCAGTGCCACCATCGCAAGTAATCGGCCGTTCTGTGTTAGCCCGCATTGTTAGGCATGGCACGCCAAGGGCCGTCGATTCCTCCTGCAAACCACCGGAATCGGTCACGATCACGCGAGCCTGGGAAGTGAGGCACAAGAAGTCGAGGTAACCTTGTGGCTCAAGCAATTTCACACCAGGTGAAGACTCCAGAACCGACGTTAATCCAAACGAATCCATGCGAGCCCTTGTACGAGGGTGGATCGGGAATACAAGCGACATTTGCTCGGAGGTTTTCGACAGCACCGTCAGCAAACCGGACAATGTGGTTTTGTCGTCAACATTGGAGGGCCGGTGTAAAGTCACCACCCCATACTCGCCTTGCTTGAGCCCCAATCGTTTTAAGGTGGATTGCGATTTCGCCCGCTCAACTTGAGTCAACAGAGTATCGATCATCACATTTCCGACCAAATGCAACGTGGACTCATCATGGCCTTCATTGAGTAAATTCTCCACACCAGCCGGCTCACTGCACAACAGTAGATCGGCGATCGCATCGGTCACCAGTCGATTGATTTCTTCCGGCATATTGCGATCGAAACTGCGTAGCCCAGCTTCCACATGTGCCACCGGAACATGTAACTTAGTGGCAGCGATTGCTGCCGCCATCGTCGAGTTCACATCTCCGACGACGATCAATCGATCAAATGGCTCTCCCCGCTCTGCTGAATCTAACAGGACATTCTCGATCGCGACCATAACATCCGCGGTCTGCTGGGCGTGAGAACCAGAACCAACTCCCAATGCGACATCGGGTTTACGGATCCCCAGCTCCTCAAAGAAGATATCGCTCAAATTGCGGTCGTAATGCTGACCGGTGTGAATCAACGTGGTCTGCACACTATCTTGCTGATCCAGCTGACGCAAAATCGGCGCAATCTTCATGAAATTTGGCCGTGCTCCAGCCACCATCGCAAATCGTAACATTTTTTTCGCTGATTTCCCGTCGAGACATTGGCTGCGCGAATCTGTGATCTGCGCGGACGACATCACTCCCACCTTACAGCCTGTAACTTAGCCCACCGCAGCGAGTCTCAGAAACTTCTATTTGCCGCGACTAGCGGGAAGAAACTATCCCCGCCTCATTGGTGGGATTATTCGGTATAAACGGGTTGTAACCTACCGCTCGTTTCTGAAACTTTGGTTACAACTACTCCGAAAGTCGTTCGAGTTTGGGAAACCATACATTGTTTCCGCTTCTCTCTCCGATTTTTCGATCGCTTGGCGAGATTTCTTGTGGGATTGAACGAACTCATATCGGTCGCACCTGAAGCACTGGGTGAGAGCAACACACATAAATCTCCAGGAAACAGAACTTAGCGCGGGAAATCGGCGAGAGCGATAAGCCGAAGGCACTGAATGACGGCGATGTTCTATTACCAATCATCAAAATCGAGCATCAGTCCCACAGTTTTTCGTTTGAGATCGCCAATTGGTCATCGCGCAAGTTGCCAGTGATCTTCGAAACAGCTCGCATCAGTCGCGTTTGGCATTCCATTTATCAGAAGCCTTTGATTTGAAGAATGAATGGTTCATTCAGAATGAAATTAACTCAATAATCCCTGACAGGTGTGATGCTGCCTATCTATCGGCCGTGCGACACTTCAAAGACAATGCCGCGAAAGTGAACGAATCCAAAGAGCAGGTCGTCCTGGCCGCTCATGAGCTCCTCGGTCAGGCAGCGAAGCAGTTATCAACACGGAACGCTGAGTTTCAGGAATCCCTGACAATCGACCAATCCGAGCGACCAAGTTCCGTTGAAGCGTATCTTCCCAATTCTAAGCACATTAATATCTCTCAGGATAGGATCGTTCGCCGGGATCTCATGGAGCAACTCATATCATTCGCTGATCAATCGCTCGCCTCACGCGACAGCGACCAAACCCGAAAAACCCAGCGGTAAGTCGCCAACCTCTGCTATTTGGGAGTGGTCGGCGGAATTGCCTAATCGATTTGCGGGCTGGTCTCGAGACGAGCGTTCCAGATGCAGATCGCTCTACCGGGCAAATTCTTCATTCGAGGCCCGTCACCAGTATCCGACGCCAGCATTTTATCGCCGACGGTGCTATTTGTAGCGGGATTGGCAATCGCGAGCACGGGTGGCGAAATTCGACTGTTACATCTTGTTCGCTTGCAGCGACTCAACGAACGGTTTGCCCCACAAGGCATTCCTTCAAACGGGACGTTTTGAGAATGGCCTGGCTCTCAGCGATTTAATTGGAAGGCGTCGATTAACCGCGTGCTGACGATGACACACCATCAGCGTTTCCGTCGATTATGCTGGAACGCGTCACAAGGTCGCTTTTTACAAGCGACAGTTAAGATGCAGGCGATTTGAACTTGGAGTAGTTTGAACGGCTCTACTCTCGGTAAGGCGAATCGCTAAAACCTTACAATCCGGACTTCGAACAACAAACACCAGCCATGGCTTGATTGACGGGGCACTTCTTACTTGACCTTGCAGGTGGAATCCACTTAGTGTTCATTTTTTTCGTTTTACGAGAATCCAATGACTCATCCCCACAACCGGACGTACTCCAAATAAAACCAACACAGCAAGCAGCTGGTGACGAGATACATCAAAAAATAGATCAGCCGAAACGTTCTCTCTCGCCGACGCAGTCTGTGGTGTCGTGGCGACTGCCCCAGATAGATTTTCCTCGACCGCTGACGGATTCTCGGTAAGGTATTTTTTTCGAGAGAAGGAGCTAGGCGCGAACTCCTGGGAATGTTTTGTTTCGATTCGAAGTCCGCTTCATGTTGCGGCAATTCGACGGGTCCATCAGGGATCACCGAATGGTTGAATTGCGGAAGTTCAGTGCTCATAGAATTCTTGGCTTCCGGCGAATGAAGGTTCGTGTGTTCGAGTAAAGTCAATCAGTCCTCAATTTCAGCAAGAAACCAATCATTCAATCAAAATGAGATTTTCGAAACGAGGAAAATGACGGTTGTCACGATTACCCGCATTGCTGAGTGCAACGACGTAAGTCATGTCTTACGATTGGATATCTTGCGTTCGATATCGAACGAAATAGCTGATTAGGTGACACACGGCGCCCGTCAGGACGCTCAAATTGACCCTACCTGAATTAAAACCATGCTCAACGACCAGCGAATTCGACAAACATTAGGCTTGTTTGCTGTCATTTCGTTGGCTGTGACCTTCTATGCGTCGGCGATTCCTCTCGAGCTCAGACCGGCATCACTGATAGAAGTATGGGAGCGATTCCAGCGGACGCCTTGGCTTTCGCTAGGCCTAGAGAAACGAGCCGATTGGGTTGCCAATGGCCTAGTGCTGGTCCCATTTGGTTTCTTCTTCACCGGTGCCTGGCAATGGCCAGAATCGTCTTTTCGACGCAAGCAACTGGTATTAATCGGATTTGCGGTGCTGCAGATCGTCATCGTTTCGGCCATCGAAGCGATGCAGGTATGGTTTCCTCCCCGCGTCCGTTCAATCAACGACATGACCGCTGGCTTCGTCGGTGGAATGTTGGGTGTGCTGCTATGGAACTTGATCGGCAAACAGATCATCGAGACCGCGCGAGATTTCCGGTTGCTTGAGAGGGGTTTCCCGAGGATCGCTTCGATTGCGAAGATCGCGGCAATCACCTTGGTGTTGTACGGCTTGATACCCTTTGACGTCATGCTCACCCCGTCCGAGTGGGCCGCGAAATATGCGATAGGTCGCTTCAATTGGATCCCGATGGCCGATGTGCAGGGACTTGGTGAATTCGCAAAAAAATGCCTACTCGGTTCCTGGGCATTTGCGTTAGGCGTGGTACTGGCGAAGCAATCACCAGGGCGTGTGGCCCGCCGAAAAATCCTCCTTTGGTGCCTATTGATCGAATTCGTGTCGCTTCCAATTTACGGTCGCGAAACTTCCGTCACTGGATTGCTCTTCAGCGGAATCTGGGGAATCCTCGGAGTACAGTTTTCCGAACTGACATTCATTGTCTGTTCCCGATTGAATCGCGCTGGTGTTTGGTTAACTGCTGCCGCTGCATGGTCCGTGACGGCCTTTATCGGGTTCGTCCATCGTTTCCATCACATCGTGACGGATTACAACCTCATAATGGACCGCATGAAAGCAATCTGGGCAGTGCCTTTTGCCAGAGCGCAGCGATCCACTGAATTCCAAGCCATTGAAAACATCTCGCTGAAACTTGCAACTTTCTTGCTGCTGGGATTTTTTCTCAGCGGCTGGCTAGCCCGACTCCGACTAGCCGACCGGGCACGCCTAGTAGTGATCGCTATCTGGACGCTGCTCTTGGCCTTCGCGATCGAAGTCTCTCAAGTGTTCCTTCCACCGCTGATAGCGGACATCACCGACATCATCCTGTATGGCGTCGGCACTCTACTCGGAGTCATGCTATATCGCCTCTTGCTGCCACGAAATGCCCCAAGCACCACAAACAAAAATGCAGGCTCCAGCTGATTGATCACCAAAGAATTGCTAATCACCGAGAGATTAAATGCCTGCTAGGTCTTGCGAATATTGTCACGGTTCTGAGTCACGTTCGCTGTCGCGTTGCGAGTGTCCACGATCAATGGCGCGTATTGAACAATCGTTTCGTAATCGAAATCGGTGTGATCAGTGGCGATCAATACGGCGTCTTGGCTGCCGAGGAACTCGGGCGTAAGAGCTTGGCTGTCCATCGCTGGCAGATCAAAGTGACGCATCGATGGTAGCGACGGCACATGTGGATCGCTATAAGTCAGATCAGCTCCGAGCTCCAGCAACAACTCCATCAATTCAAACGACGGGCTTTCACGAGGATCGTCGACATCTTTCTTGTAAGCCACGCCGAGCATACAGATTTTGCTGCCGCGAATCGGCTTCTGCATTTCGTTAAGGAATTGTGCTGTCCGCGATATCACATATCCCGGCATCGCACGATTCACTTCACCCGCCAATTCGATGAAACGAGCCGTCATGCCCTGCTTCCTCGCCAACCAAGACAAGTAAAACGGATCAATCGGAATACAGTGCCCGCCGAGTCCGGGGCCAGGATAAAACGCGTGGAAGCCGAAGGGCTTCGTCTTGGCAGCGTTGATCACTTCCCAAACATCAATGTCCATCTGATCAAACAGCACCTTCAATTCGTTGACCAGCGCGATGTTGACCGCGCGGTAGATATTCTCAAGCACCTTGGCTGCTTCCGCGACTTCGCAGCTGCTGACAGGTACGGTTCCCGCGACCGCTGATTCATACAATTTGCATGCGATCGCCAGGCTTTCGTCATCGATGGCGCCTACTACCTTGGGAATTCCTGCAGCAGAAAAATCTGGATTACCCGGATCTTCACGTTCGGGGCTATAGGCGACAAAGAAATCTTTGCCTGCCTTCAGGCCATTCTTCTCCAAAATCGGCACCATCACATCACGTGTGGTCGTGGGATAAGTCGTGCTTTCAAGCACTACCAACTGCCCCGGCCGGATCGAATCAGCGATCTTTTCGCACGTATCTACGACGTATTTCAGGTCGGGATCACGAGCGTCATTCAGTGGGGTGGGAACACAGATCAACAGCACATCCGGTTCGCTCAGTCGACTCATATCGGCAGACGCGTCAAAACAATCTTTCGAAAGCCAAGCTTGTATCTTCGAATCATCAATGTGCTTGATGTAGCTCTTGCCTGCGAGCAAAGCGTCGACCTTGGTGGAATCAACATCGAAACCAAAGCATTTAAATCCTGCATTGGTGAAGGCATCAATCAGCGGCAGGCCGACGTAACCAAGTCCAATCACACCCACAACACAGTCCCGCGATGTAATGGATTCGAGGAATGGCTGGCAAGTATCCTTGGACATTTGTGAAAAACCAGAGGTAGAGTCGTTGAACTAAGTGTCTGGCTGATAGTCTATTTAACCTGCCGGCCCGACCAAGGGAGCAGAAGGATAAAAAGGTACTCCCATCGATTCGATGATCCGAAAATAGCAGTTTCGCGGCATGGGAGGTATGAATACAACGTCTTGAACAACATGTTGCCCCGTGCCACGATGGCCCCATTGGGATCATCGAGTGTCATTCTTGCCGCCCGCGGTCTCGAATTAATCTGCACAGAGCGTTTTACCGAGGGAACTACAGCAGTTTTCGCAGAGGATGAGAGTCTCTGTCGCGGAAACGGGTCTCCGGAAACTCACAAATTGCCATGCCTCCGTGCAAGGTCAACGCAGAATGGATAAACCACTGCTTACAGCAGCGAATCGACTCTATGGCATAGAACTCGCAAACACCCGCGACACAGCCTGGATAATTGTCACAACCAGAAATGAAGCGGTGCTGTACGAGAGCCAACGACCGATACAATCACCGCTCTTTCAAAACCGCTGGCAAAACACACGAGCGGCTTAAAACCCGCTGAGATGCACGTCTAAGGCGTTTCTGTTTGTGACGGAAGAGAATGGATCGCCAATCATCAGCGGCGTTTTCCCCAGCTCGAATCAACGAATCAAACGTCTTCCTCGTTTTCCCCGTTTTTCGATTTGTATCCGTCCAAAAAACAGATCCATAGGTTGCGGATTTTTCAGCGGTAACGAGCCAATGCGATCTATCCCAACTGCCGATCCTCCAGATCAGGATGCTGTGCGTTTTATTGGACAACTGCTGCGAGTCAAATTTGCGACCAAGCGCTCGTCCACGACGCATTGCCAAACCCAGTTCGCAGTTGCCGGACCACTACGGTTAAAGTTTGCGAATCACAGCTTCCCTAGGTGTCGCAATGTAGATTCCTCCCGTCACGATTTAGGTGCGTTATCGCGGTTATTCCTACTGTAGCGATTTGAACGTCAGGGCAGGTTTTCGGCTTTGACGGCGATAACCATCCGGATACTCGCAGTGCTGATCAATAGAATTCAAAGCACGAGAGTTTCACGCGAGCGATACTTATCTTGCCTTCCACAGGAAGCATTTGGTACTCCTACGGACGACTGCTCATTCATCCAATACCTGTCCCATGAATTCACCGGCCAACTCGCTTGGAAATCATTTCCCCGCTTCCTCTTTTCCAGTGCCGCTGGCTTCTGCCGTTGATATCGTCAACGTGTTCAATCGCAGCGTCCGCGAGAAATTGACCCGGCTTTTTGGGCAACGATTTTCCAATCGAGCGGAAGATCGGCAAGAGTTATCCAAAACCACCTTGCCAAAATCGACCTATCCACTGGGGGTCGTACAACCGGAGAATCGCGACGAAGTTATCCAATTGATGAAGATACTGAACGAGTATCAGATTCCTTGGCATCCATTCAGCCGTGGCTGTAATTGGGGCTATGGGGCGAGGTGTGCATCAGAAGACAACCATCTGATGATTGATCTTCGCCGCATGAACCGAATTGTCGAGATCAATGAAGAGCTCGCCTACGCAGTGATTGAACCTGGCGTCTCGCAAGGCCAGTTGGCGATGGAACTAGAGAAGCGAAACTCCGGATTGATGCTGGATGTCACAGGTGCCGGCCCAGATGCAAGCATTGTCGGGAACACACTGCAGCGAGGTTTCGGGCATACCCCGTACGGCGATCACTTCGCCCACTCATGCAACTACGAAGCGGTCTTACCGGATGGCAGCCTGAAACGCACCGGTTTCGGCGATGTCACTAACAGTGACGTGGGCCATGTCTATCCCTACGGCAACGGTCCTTGCGATCAAGGTTCTTTCGTTCAGAGTAATCAAACCGTGGTTACTCGAATGACGATCTGGCTGATGCCGCGCCCGCAAACGATCCAAGGCTTCGGATTCAAAACAAACGATTTGGGCACCTTTCGCAAAATTGTGGACCGGGTTGGACAGTTGCGTCGAGAGGGCATTATTAACAGCGTCGTGCATATCGCGAACGACATTCGCGTCCTGTCCACAAAGGCTGGGTTAAAAGAACACAACGGACAAAACGAACCATTCACGCCCGCCCAACGCATGCAAATCGCTGCCCGTTCGGGCATGGGACTTTGGAACGGCTTGGGAGGCTTGTACGGTACCAATGGAATCGTCAATGCAAAGAAAAAGGAGATTCGGCAAGCCTTCAAAGGACTTTGCAAGATTCGATTTTTCTCCCAGCGACATGTCCAACTACTAAATGCTGCCGCCAAGCATGCACCAGAAACTCGTTCTTTCGAACGCATGCGAAACCTTTCCTCGACTGTTTCAGAGGTTTATGAGTTGCTGTGCGGCAGACCGTCCCAGGCCCACCTGCAAGGCGCCTTCAACCGAAATCGACCACCATCCGGGAATGTCATCGACTCCGGCCTGATCTGGATTGCTCCCGTCATTCCCAACACCGGTTCGGATACCCTCAGACTGCTAGGGGCCATCGAGCCGATCGCAAATCGTCACGGGTTCGACCTGCCTGTCACAATCTCACCTGTTGCCGCACGGTCAGCGGTATGCGTTTGCAACCTCTGGTATGACAAGCAAGTTGCATCGGATGGCCCAAGGGCGTCATCATGTTATCGGGAGATTCGCCAGATGATGGATCAATTAGGTTACCCACCCTATCGCACCGCGAGTATTGATTTAGAGGTGCCTTGAAATCACCAAAGCCGCAACCAATCGGACGAATCGGCACAGCTGAATCAGTTGTCGCGGTGGTTTGTCCGCAGTGCAACCGTAACCGTGGATTTCGTCGGCTGATGAAATTGAAGTCAGGCCATTTTCAATGATCGCTTGGAGGGTTCAAAGATGAGTGATTTGATTAATCTCGGTTTGATTGCGGGTGGCCAAGCCGTGCTACCACAAATGCTTGCGCGGACACCGGAGCCCGATGCGGTGATGGATGGAGATGCGAGTGTTCGAGACTTTAATGAGATCATGCAGACCAATGTGTCGGTTAGCCTTTGCGGAATGATCGAGCTGATCGGTCGAATTGGTTTTGAATACCAATCGCGGGTCGCACTTGACTTGGCTTGCGGACCAGGCCATTTCGCCATCATGCTTGCGAAGTACTTCGATTTTGAACACGTGGTTGGGATTGACCTCTCCGAAAGTATGCTTACTCGAGCCCGTCGCAACGCCAGTGCCGAAGGGGTATCCGACCGTGTGACGTTTCAAGTTGGCGACGTCACACAACTCACTGAGATCCAAAACAACGCAGTTGATTTGGTCACTTGCACAAATTCGGCTCACCACCTACCCACACTAAAAGATGTGACTCGAATGATGACAGAAATGGACCGAGTCGTCACAACCGCTGGGCTCGGCGCGGTGATGGATTTGACCCGAATGAAGTCTGCTTGGGGTGTCGAAAAATATGTCCGAACGATGGGAAAAGAGTACCGATCGGCCGGTTTCGATCACCTCTATAACGATTTTCGCAATTCGATGTTTGCCGCTTGGACTCCACGAGAGCTCGCCAGCGCTTGCCCCGCAATCGAGGATCGGCAATGGCATTGTTTCCAGATTAATCCAGTACCTATCAACCAATTCGCTTACTCAATCCCGCGACAATCACCGCCCCCCAGGCAGTTCGATTGGCAGCCACCACTGCTGGAAAGGTATGAGAACGACTACAGGCAATACATGAATTTGCTCTGGCGATCTTACGAATCGAGTCGGGTGAGCCAGAGGTGCTACCGCTGACTCACTGCTCCCATAGAACCGTACGAACGGATTCGTTAAACGGCTCCTGTTTGATACGAATCAGGGGACCTGAGGAAGGATTGCAGTCTTGATTCGCACCAGGTCAGGCCGCCAGTTCAAACAGGCCAAGCTCTGGCAAGTGGATATTATCAATGACGATACTGCAAGAGCTGCGTGACATACGCCATGCGATCATTCGCATCTTCTGGATCTCACCCTTGAAACCGAGCTGACGCGATCGCTGGATCAGCCGCTTCGGTTTCATTCATAACGCGAGTTGTTTGTCCCGCAGCCAACGCCGAATCCATCCCGCCAGCTCGCGACATGACGTTTGCAGTTCGCCATCCGGAAGTAGTTTCCCCAACCCCACAGAACCGGGCTCAGGTCAGCGATGCCCTTCGCCGTGAAAACCGCGACTTTCTTCCGGTCGATGCCGGTGTGCACCGAGCGGATCACGACACGCAAAAACTGCACCCCTTCGCATTCGGCAGTGACCTTTTGAGTGATCGCCGTCCACTCGTACTCTTCGCCTTTGGAAGAGCTCACGCAGCGATAGATGATTTCAGGTCTCCCCGGTTACTATGTTGACTTCCTGAGTCTGACGACGTCCCCAGTCACTTGTTGCTCTTGTTCATGTATCGGACAAAGCTACTTGTTGCAGGCTCATCCGAGCAACCAGCCAAATCAGGTTGTCTTGCGCTACGCACCGCATTCTTCCCATCGTTTCCTTCGGACCCGCAGTCGCCCACGGACCATCACCCACGGCCCCACTTGCGAATCGGATTCAACTCCCCATAAACCGACCTTGGTCGGCTGTAAGCGGCGAAAGGGTTCGCCAGCTTTGCTAAGCAAACAACAAAAAAAGGGCCCTTCCCCTCAGGGAAGAGCCCTTTTCTAAATTCGAAAGAGCACGGAGCTAATTCTTACTTGCGACGGCGGCGCTTCGAAGCAGCACCGCCAACAAGAATGAGCGACCATACCGCGAAAGAAGCAGGCTCAGGAACCGCATTCAAGCGATAAGAGGCGTTATTCTCGTAGTCCCAACCGTTCGTGGAAAACGGAGTGTTCGCAGCAGAGATCGTCGAACCGGGCAAGATGACAATATCGTGACCAGTGGTGCTGGTGCCTGCGATATTGTCGATTGACACGGGGAGATAAGAAACGCTTGGACCGAAGGTGTCGTCCAAAATCGAGAAACCACCACGCTGAACTCCGGTTAGCAGAACGCCGTTATTGAAGATCAGGCTCGCCTCGAAGAAGTCAGTATCGCCGTGATCGTTGGTACCTTTCAAGCCACCAGATGCAACGTACTTCCACCCATTCGCAGCACTAAGGTTCGCAAGTCCGGTGGGCGCTGCACCTGAATCGTCGTTGAGATAGTCGATTGGATCTTTTGGAGCATCCTTTTGCTCGAAGACCCCGAAAACACTACCCGCGGCGGTTACATCAGCACCTGGCCCGAGAAGATCATTCAGCGTTAGCCCGGCAGCGTCACTCACGCCGAAAGTCAAGTCGAGGCTCTCCAATCCAACTCCGGTAAGTGTGCCAGAGACATTGGTGATTTTCGCCGCGACCGCGATGGCAATCGCATCTGGCGGCGTATTGATGGAAGTACCACCGTCCGGTTGGACTTGGTCAATCTGGGCAATGCCATAGAGGACGTCGCCTACGTCGATCCCATTACTGTCCGTATCAAAAATTCCATCAACACTCTGATCGATGAGAGTGTCTTCTTGACTATTGAACGTCAATAAGTTCGATAGAATTCCTGCCTGAGCAGGAACTGCGAAGGCTGCCAACGCGGCAACACACAAAAATTTACGTAACATTTCAAACCTTTTTTGAATTTAAACTACTTAACAAATAAACCAAACATACACTCGAACAAGGTGTATTCCGGTGGTTTAAGTAGTCCATCCAAGTCAGGTTTGGGCGGGGGCCAAAAGTCAGCGAGATGTAATTTCTCGCTGCTCGTCAAGCAAACAGAGATTGCTTTACGCGGCGAGGCAGCGACTGGTGTCGCCGATGCATCTCTCGACAAATCGAAATCGTCGACTTCGTTGCTCGACCTTTCCCAGCGGGCGAACGGCATACCGTCCTCAGGAGCCATGCATTCCATCACAGCAACTATCGAAATCTGCTGCTGAACGTCAGAGTCGCCGACAATAATTCCCCCGACCGCGCACTGCTGCGCGGCGAAAAGGAGTACGCCGGTGACGAGATAACGAAATGCCATGAGTGTATGGTAATAGCTCATATCCGCAATAACAAGTAAATCCCCACCTTTTTTCAAACGCAAACCACAAAATTCATGTACACATGTACATCTTTCACGGAATCAAGGAAGCGACACCGCCAAGGAACCGGGATCACGTTCGAATCGGTGACCAAAACTTCCGAGTCATCTCAAGAATAGAGAGATGCACAGCCGCGCGCGGCGAACCGAAACGCACGCAAGCCACGCGATAATCTCCTGCGGCGATTTCCCCGCTTCCCAGCGTGGTTTTGAAATTCTCGAATGTTTGGAGGGCAGACGAGTCATTGTGCTGCTGGATTTACGATCGATTTAGCCGTTCATTTCTTGAAAAAACAGCACGCATCAGCTGAGTTTCCATGGTTAGAACCAAGACTTTTCCAATCTCCACCAGCAACAACTGGCTAAATACGGACGAATCACCTCAAGCCCTATCTGAACCGACCGATTGTACGAATTTCTTTCGCGTTTCTTGTGTTTCTCTACGGATTTGCGTTAGCTCTGTAAAAGATCTGCCCAGGCAGCTTTCGCTGGGGGCCAAGAACGCAGAGAACGCCCTGGGCGTTCTCTGCACGGATGATGATGATATGAAATTGTCGAGGAAGACTACACAGATTTGGTGAATGTCCCCGCTGGTGACTGTCCCCACTGGGCGAAATCACCTTGGTGTGGATGGGGATAAACTGCGATTGGTTTCAGGCGGAAATGCGCGAGTTTTCATAAAAACGGAGGCGGAAGACGGCAGCTTGGCATGGCTGCCGTACCGATTAGGGGATCGCAAGCGCGTCTGAACCTACGATCCCGAACAGTTCGGGCGAGTCCAAACAGGTCCGAAAGAACCCGCGTTCCTTCGTGCCGCCGACTGGACTGCATCTTGACGAGGACGGTTCATCTCTCCGAGGACAATTCACGCTTCGTGAGTTTTACCAACCGTAAATGCTACCGCCCGCCGCTGGATGAATTCATCCCATCGCAACTGGCAGCGAGGACTGGGCAATCCAGAAATGTGGTCAGACCGAAGCCAACGATGATCGATGCTCGTAAAACTCACCCAAGGGAATAGGGTCACACCGCAGTTCTCCGATGCAGAACCTAAAAAAATGATCCAGCCGCTGCAGGAACCCGTCGAGCTCGTCATCGTTTACCACATAAGGCGAGCAACCTGGCATGAGCGATGAGCTGTGGAACATCAAGATCAATGTCCGAGTCCCTCGACGCACCAAGGATCTAGCCAATCGCTGCATTTGCTCTAGCGAAGCTTGCTCGGGGCTGAGCTTAACTTTGCAGGCAATTCCTGATCGATCCAAGATGCCAACCGACTTCAGCTGTCGAAATGGAGAGCGCATGGCGAATGACCGGAGACCGTGCGCTAAGCGAAAATGGGAGTGCGTGAACCCAACCGTGACGGGAACTTCAAGCAGTGATTGATTCGTCGTCCGTTCGATGATCGCGACTTCTCCTGGATAGTAAGATTCGCAAGTCGCGGAAGAGAAGTCTGGTCCACCTTGGGAAGCATAACTGGTGTAAGGGATCACGCTAGAATCGACTCGGTACCCAAGATCACGAAGGATCTTGATGCCTTCGATTCCCATGCCGTATCGGCCAGCTCGAAACGAAATCGGTCGCTGGCAGAATTGTTGCTCGATCAGTTTGGTCAGCCCCTCGATCTTCGCTCGCTGGATTTCGGGTGGGAGATTACAGAGGAAAGAGTTGCGACCGCTCGATGCTTCCTCCAACAGAGGTGGCGAATTCCAAGGGTGAACGTGGGTACCGATCTCGCAACGCCCCGAATCTTGAATCGACCGCAAGATTTCCACTGCCATGTCTGATCGAGCGACAGGCGTTGTGACGAGGTAGGTCGGCCGCACGCCATTTGCATCGCATACCTCCTGGAACCGCGGAACACCGCGAATGTTCTCGACCGTCGCTTCAGAGCGATATTGCCCCGACCACAGGCCTTCCTCCTCGGTGTCGATCGTCACCGCGAGACGAAGGGGCTCGGAATCATCTAGCTTTCGCCCATCGACTTGCTCGGATATCGCCACTTAACCACGCTCCCCGCGTTCTACACTCTGCACCATTGCATCGATCACCGATTGCGTACGATCCTTCAATTGCCAGATCATTCGCATCGAATCATTCATCGTTGTTGGGGAGCATTCGACGCTCGTGTCGTTCGTTCCCAGCGTGGGTTCCAGTGTCCTCGAATCCCTTTGAGAATACCCTGCCCGATAGCCACCTGGCTCATCAAAAAATAAAAGGGAATCGCGACGCAAGGGGTTTTGCGAAGCCTGCGGGACATTGCCACTGCCGAAGCAATCCCAGTAAGCATCAGGACGGCGATGATCACCAGTCTCCCAAATACCACAAACCCGAACTCATCATCCTGCAGCATCAACAAACAGGCGGAGATCACCATGATTACGATCAAAAAAGGTGACACCCAACGCAAAAATTTGTGGGACCCGAAAAGCCAAAAGTCAATTGGATTGGACAGCGACGGAAAAAATCCTCGTAGCACAACCTGGGCGGATCCCGAACTTAGACGCACCCGCCGCTGATATTCTGTTTTCGCATATTCGGTGGCATTCTCAGTAGCAACAGCCCGCGGTTCATAGAGGATTCGATGACCACTTCGAATCACTCCCATCGAAATCGTAAAGTCATCCAAAATAGTATCGGCCGGAATGGGGTGAAAAAGCTTCTTATGCAACACATACATTCCACCATCGACACCCATCATTGATGCAATCGCCGACTCGCCACGATGAATCATACGCTCCAAACGATAATAAGCCGACTCTCCGGCCCCGAAACTTGATCCTGCACTGTCGAGCTGCACATCGCCACTGACGGCTCCCACACCGTCTCGCTTCAAGGTTGCCACCAACCGTCGCAAAGCATCAGCCGAAAACATCACGTTCGCATCGCAAAGCAGCAAGACATCACCCTTGGATTGGGAAACCGCATCATTGATCACTGCGGCTTTCCCACGCCTTTCTGGAAAATCCAAAATTCGAATACGGGGATTCGCAACGGACTTCGCAATACTGACCGTCCGATCACTCCCGCCGTCACAGCCAACAATGATCTCGAGTCGGTCACCTGGATAATCCAATGCCAACGCGTTGAGCAATTTCTGCTCAATCACAGACGCCTCGTTATATGCCGGAATAATCAAAGTCACCCCAGGCAGATCGAGATTGTTCGAATGCTCGTCCTGCTCTGACGCGGTACAGCCCTGTTCACCCGACGTCACCCACTGAGCGATGCAAGCCATCACCAGCGGAAAGATCAAGTAGACGTATCCCAAAATGAATACGCACAAGACCAGGGAACACGACAGGACGAAAAACAAAGTCATCTATCCACAAGCGTTGACCAAAAACGCTCCATCACTCCATTTCATTCCGCTGCGGATTCGGGCTTGGAGCCACACGCTGTGGTGTCCAGGTGGAAAACTTTCGGCCCAATCCTAGATTAATGATCGCTAAGGCCGCAGCCACATTGGAAAGACAGAAATAGTAACAGAGATAAACGATTTTAAAGCTGCCAATGCCGGGAATGAACCGTGCCAAGGCAACCAAATAAAAACAAATCTGAATCGCCAGGATCGCTGTGAAGAAAACGGAACCGCTGCTAACCAGCATCAAATTAAAAACCAAACACAACACAAGGAAAATCGGCGCACACCATCGAATTACCTTGTGAGAGAACAACTGCCAAGCAAAGATACCGACCTGAAACGGATTGAGCGCGCCACCGACGCGTGACACCGCGCGAAAGCTTCGATTCACAATTCGCACTTTCCGTCGGAACTCGCCTGAAAAATTTGGGGCAGCTTCTTCATAGCAGAAAGCTTCGGCGTCAAACCGACCACGGTAACCTGCCACCACAATCCGCAGCGGAATCAGAAAATCATTGATGTCATCTTTGCGTAGCGGAGTAAACAAGTCTTTCCGGATCGCCATGATCGCCCCATCGCCGCCGACGACACTGCTGAGCCGACTCTCCCAGGTCTTCAACTTAATCTCAAAATCCCAGTACGCAGTTTCTGATTTCGATGCATCATCCGCGCCATCCTCATAACGCTGGTGCCCAACGACATAGCCGACCTGGGGATCATCGAAGTGTCGCACGAGCTTCTTAATCGCGTCCGCGTCGTAAACCGAGTTGGCATCGCTGAAGACCACGATTTCGCCCTGACAGTCCGGGACAAACTGCGTCAAAGCGGCCGATTTCCCGTCGCGCACGGATTGTCGCAACAGCCGCACGCCCCGGTCTTCAAAACCCAGCACAATCTCATCGGTCCCGTCATCCGAAGCATCCGAGATCACAATGGTCTCGAGCAATTCAGCCGGATAATTCAGTGAGCAAGCATTCTCTAGCTTCTCACCAATGACCGAAGCCTCATTGTAAGCGCTGATCACCAGACTGACCGAAGGCTGTGCCGAACCAGGAGTCCTTCTAGATCGAACCCGCGAGAGCACAAAGAGGAGGCACGGGTAAATGAGATATGGCGTGATGACCGCTACGACCGAAACCCAAAACATGCAGAGGATGAGCATGTCCATGAGGTTCCTCGAATGTTGCACTTAGGTGGATGGCCAGCCAATCAACGCCGCTGATTCAAGATACGTCGGATGCAGTTTCCTGAATACGAGAGGTTCACTTAGGAATCCAACAATTTGATTCGAACGGCTGGTTAATCCGTATTTTCCGCATTGAACGGTTGCCCAGATCCAGCGAACGGAACATCCGCTTCGTCAAGCACAACCGGGCCCTCTCCGGAGCATCCATCCCGGGTTTTTTAACAGGACGTACTTCATGGATATCCCAGAACAACCATTGATTTCGAGGAAGGTCATCGCCTTGCAGCGTCTCAATACAAAGACAACTCAACTCGATGCATCCTCGAACACGACCGCCGAGACCGACAACCCCTCAACCAGAAGTGCCGCGATCTGGGCCAGAACCAACGGTTACAGTCAGACCGCTGACCACGGGGAATCAACCATCGCGATCAGATGTCCAGTTCGACTGGTCACGGAGGTGTACTGGTGACAGAAATACGTAGGCAATGAGGACAAGAAGCTCTTGAAATTACCCCGACTCGGCAGGTGACCAAGTCGGATAAATGCTCGCTTGCGGCATCAAGGCACGGTGAAGTAAAGCCTCCATCCAGAAGCTACTCGCTGATGACAGGATCTGGATGATGGAGCCGACTACCCCAGAAGCAGTCGCTAACCCGGAAGCAGTAGCGACGACAACTCGTGCTTGATCGAGTCCCAGCGAGTGACACGCCCCATCCGAGCAAGGCCCGCTTGCTCATTGAGCGATTGTGAATGATCACGAGCGTGATTGATCGCATCGGCAATCGAGCCAGGTGAATTGTCAACGTGAATCGCCCCCTGCGTAAACGACTCTTTCAACACGGGCCAATCGGAAACGATGACGGGTGTGCCTTGGTAAATCGCTTCCCAGGCCCCCCGCAACATGGTGTGATCACGAGTCGTCAACGACATCACGACATCGGCTCGCCGAATCAAATCCCCGTAAGCTGCATCCGAAATGAACCCGGTAAGCGCCAAGTTCTCTGGGAGTGACTCCAAAACGTGATTGGCGAGATGCTTCGGATTTCCCGTCAGGTAAAAGCGGATTTCGGGAAGATTCTGGGCTGCCTCGACAATCGATTCGATGGGTTCATCTGGGTTGAAGGAGCAGACCGCCGCGACATTGAATCCGTCAGAAAGCGGGTAGTGTTCTGTGTCCTGATAGATCACTGGAACATCCTTCACCAAAACCGTCTTTCCACCATTTTCTTCCACAAGTTTCTGGAGTGCTTCGTTGTGAACAATATTGACGGTTGCTCGCCGCTCCAACCAATGCTGTAGCCATTGAAGACGTTGGAACCGCGGGTGGGTAAACGCTGCCGTGTGGCAATCCATTGCGAAGGGGCGTCGAAAAAGCCATCCGTAAATGACGGGTGCGATCGCAGCAAATAAAGGTGGCGACATCACAATCACTGCATCTGGCCGATGACGAATCAACAGCCAGCAGGTCATCAAGAGTTGCCCGAGGTACTTTGGCAGAATCGTCAACGGATGACTTCCCAAGAACCCTAGATAGACCATATGAGATTTGCCGCCAAGTTCCCTCGCCGTCTGGTCACTGCGGCTGCAGGATTCTGCCCAAGAGATGTAATGAATTCCAGAACTACTCATCTGGGTTAGTCCCTGTAAAGGAGCCAGGTAAAAACGCCTCGCTGTTCACTTGCCCCGAACGTTCCATCCGCCAAGCCGCGATCGTTTTTTTACAACTCAGCTCAAATTGCCGAGCGACACGTTCCGTTGTGAATCGTTCGCGAACAAGCTCCAACGCATGCTTTGATATCCGATGGGCTTCTTGAGGGTCGGTGAGCAAACGATTGATCCCAGTCGCCATCGCCCGATCATCCTCACACAGCAGCACATGCTGGTTGTGCTCCACATCAAGCCCCTCCGCCCCCAGCGGACTGCTCACCACAGGGCACATCATCGCCATCGATTCAAAAATCTTGAGTCTTGTTCCACTACCTGAGTAAACCGGCACCACACTGACCGCTGCTGACTGTAGAAACGGTCGGGTATCCTTCACCGTTCCGGTCACTTCGATCCCCGGAATGGCGGCGAGCTTCCAAACTGACTCAGATGGATTCCGTCCAACGATTTGAAACCGCGCGTCAGGATTTTCACGCACAACGAGGGGCCAAATCTTATTTACAAAATGGTGGACGCCTTCAACATTGGGCGGCCAATCCATCGACCCGATGAAAACGACTTGGTTGCTGACGCGGGATGAGCTGGGATCTGGCGAAAAGTAATCGACATCCACGGCGGTATCGATCACGTCCACGTGATTCCAGCCGTACAGCTTTTGGAACTCCTTTCGATCACGCTCACTAACGGCAATGATGCGATCGAAATCGTTGCCCGCCAACTTTTCAAATCGTTCCATTTTACCTGCTTGCGATCCCAAATAGCGGGACCACAGTCCACTGGCACGCATGGATTGCCTGCGAAAAATCTCACACTCCACGTTGTGTTGAAACAAAAGTTTTGGGATTTTCAATCCAAGGCAGTTCCTTGCCATCTGGACAAAGTCACAGACCAATAAATCGCAGGCCGCGGAACTCACAATTTCTGCAGCCCGCTGCCGCAATTCTGGATTGTAGTCTTTATCGACGTTAAAAGGGCAGGGCGACAGCAGGTTCCGGATCGCGGATCCGGCGAATCGAACACTTCTGCGACGAGCTTCGTTCCATGGCACTGCAATCAACTTGACACCCAACCTCTCCATGTCATGCGCGTGGGGCTGTTCATCCGGTTGTATATTGCAAAGGTACGTGACGTCGTGCCAAGACGCGAGGTGCCGCAACACGTTTAGTGTTCGGATCTTGCCGCCGGTATTACTTGGGTAGAGCAATCTCTTTTGCAGGAACAGAATCCGCAATCGGGATCGATCCTGAAGAGTCCGCATCTCCATTGGTTTGTCGTTAGATTCGATTACTTGCACCGTTGAGGTCACGGGTGTGCTGCGGTCGCGATCGTACTGGCAGCAACGAGATCTCGCCGCAGATCAATGATCTCTCCATCGAACTGATCGAGGCGATCAATCCGATCGGCAACCCGCGTTGCTACGATCATCAACTCAGCATGCTGCAGCAGTTCGTCTGGATCATCACACAGCAACTTTGCCAAGTGAGGCAAATGCTCGTCAATGTAATGGCGGTTCGATCCAATCAGCTCGGTGATACGAACATCTGGATCAAATATTTTAAGTTCATAACCTTGGCCAATCAGGGATTCAGCAAGTAACACCTGAGGGCTCTCGCGAAGATCGTCGGTACCCGCTTTGAAGCTGAGTCCTGCCAGACCAATCCGTCGCACCTTGCGGCCCCTGACCATTTGGATTGCCCGTGACAGATGCGATTGGTTCGATGGGAGCAGGGAACTGAGAAGATTGCAGTCCATCCCCTGCTGCTGTGCGTAACGCGTTAGCGCTCGCACATCCTTGGGCAAACACGAACCGCCAAACGCAAATCCTGGACGCATGTAAGCCGTCGAGATATTCAGCTGGCGATCTTTACAAACAATTTCCATGACCTCGCGTCCATCAGCACCGAACGATTTTGCCAAAGAACCAATTTCGTTCGCGAACCCAACCTTCAACGCATGGAATGCATTGCAGGTGTACTTGATCATCGCGGCAACTCGAGTGTTCGTAACAATTTTCTCACAATCAAGACCACTGTATAACGCTAACGCGATTTCCGACACCTCCGGTGATTCAGACCCTACTAGCACATAAGGCGGATGATCATAATCTTCAATCGCCGTCGTTTCCCGAAGGAATTCTGGATTGCTGCAAATGGTGATTCGATCCCCCACCTCGCATTGCGAAGCCTCCTCTAAGGCAGGGATTAATATTTCCTCCAGCACACCCGGCAACAAGGTGGAACGGACAATCACGGTCAAGCGTGTATCGCTGTCACGAAGTTGTTGACCGATCGCTTCCACGACTCGCTGAACCACTTGGTAGTTCACACTGCCGTCCATGGCTGACGGAGTCCCGACAGCAATCAAGGCCACATCCGATTCATGGATTACTTCCGCGAGGTCGGTGGTGGCTCGTAATCGGCCAGCTTCAACTTGAGTTTGAAGTAAGTCACTCAAGCCAGGTTCGAAAATCGGGGAAACGCCCGAGTTGATCGCATCGACCTTCCCTGAATCAACATCGACCCCAACGACCTGGTGCCCATCGCGGCTCAGACAGGCGGCTGTAACGCAGCCGACGTAGCCCATTCCAATGACCGATATCCGCATTGATTTATCCGTGAGAGTTTCATGCTTCCACCAATCGGTGGAGAATTTGTCTAACCTGGCAAGCCAGATCTAAAATTGTTGTCCAGGAAATTGATTTGGTGGGAATCGAAACGCCAATGCTTGGCATCCACCGATCCCTGGACGACCGATTCTGACACCTCCGCCAGTGAGGAGGGTTATACAAAATTTAATGCAGGGGGCACGTCGTGACAGCGGTAACAGAAACGCACCCTAGATCCGCCCCGATGCGGCCCCTGAAGAGTCAGTTCGCTGCCAAGTCGGTACGGTGTTAAGTCGGCTCGCAGTTAAATCAGATCGCTCGCAAATCAAATTCGCTTCACGGCTCATCATCACTGGGGCAGCCCACGGCCTCCTGCAGTACCTCGGCAACACGGTGGGCCGTCGCCTCCCAGGTGCGCTCCTTCAGTTTTTCGGCGATTGCAGGGCGATTCCAGTCTCGCTGTAAGGCTTGGTTCGCCATCTGACCGATCGCCTGGGCGGATCGTTCCGGGATCAACATTCCCAATTCATCATCCCGCAGTTCATCCTGAATTCCGCCGACCGCCGTCCCGATCGCCGGAGTGCCGCACGCAAGAGCCTCCAACAAAACGTTCGGAGAACCCTCTCGCGAAGAAAGTGTGGCATACAGATCAGCCGCGTTATACCAATCGATCAACCGATCATGCGGCTGCGGCCCTGCGAGTTTGATTCGATCGTGCAGCTGATGTTCATCAATCAGCGACTGAATCACTGGTGTATGGTCTCGCCCGAAACGGCCTGGACCACCCACGATCACATAAATCGCATCAGGATTATGCTTCAACACCAGGGGCATCGCCTGGACCATCAGATGAAACCCCTTCAACTCTAGCCGATCGCCAACAGAGAGAATGATCTTTCGATCGGTCGGTAAGTCCAGCAACTGCCGGCATTCTTTCTGCGACTTGGGATGAAACTTGGACGGTTCAATCCCGTTGGGAATCACATGCGTGCGTGTAAGTTGGGCACCATTGTGAACCATGGCATCGGCGATTTGCCGGCTCACCCCGATGCATTGGGCAGCATGACGAAGCGTCCAGCGAATCTTATTTCCCACCAGCGGTAAATCAGGAAAGCGTTCCATGTCTTCCCCGCGACCGGTCGCAACAAAGGGAACATCGTACCGCTGGCCAAGCATCGCCGCCAACGCTCCAGCAGGATAAACATAATGCGCATCGATTAGATCGAACGGAAACTCATCACGAATCCGATCCACCTTCCTGACGATTGCTTTGTGCATCAACTGCGGGTGAAAGTAGCCGCCCAACTTTGGCGGCAAGATGTACCGGGGGTTGTCAACAGGCAGACCTTCAAATGTTTCCTGGTGTGGATACTGCGACCAGCGATACCATTTTTCAAAACGCTTCATCGGCGGGAACCAAGGAGTCGGCGAGAGTACGCGCACGTCGATCCCTTCGATTGCCGCGAGCGCCTTCAAACGCTCCTTAACGAAGACTCCTCGTGATGGATCGGCCACCGATGGAAACGTTGCAGAAATGGCCAAAACTTTCACGATTCAATATCACCGCTGCCAAGCAGGGCGGCAGACCTTTTTAA
>JAYZAR010000315.1:0-16969 GCA_036339635.1 Planctomycetota bacterium
CCGACGGTGAGCCATTGCTGCATCGGGAGCAAGCTGTAGAACCGCTTTATAGCGCCGCTCCGCTTCATCAAATCTTCCGAGTTGCGCAGACCAGTCAGCTGATTGACCAAGGGCGGGAAGTCCAGCTTCGAAGTTATCTGCGGGAATTAGATCGAGGTACTCGATGCCGGCTTCCAAGTCGCCAGAGACCGCGCTAATGTTGGCCAGCCGAAATAACACGTCTACGTCTTCTGGATCGACCAGCAATTGCTCCCTCAGCAATTTGGTCGCTTCGATTAGCTGTCCGCCTTGCAGCATCTGGTCAATCCGCCCGAGTTGTTGCTCACGGTTCAGTGACGGAGCCGTAGTTCTCGCATCCCGGTTGCCAGCTGTGGCCATCTCCACCTCAGGAGTCGATTCGCCCTTCACCCGTTCGAGATTTGCAGACTCACTCGTGGGTGTGGGAGTGGTCGAGTCGGAGCAGCCAACGAGTAGAAGTGCAACGAATGCTAACAGCAGGTAAACATGAACAGGCAGGTGACAATAAATCAATGGCATCTGATAACCACAATCGGTTTTAGCCTTGTGAGTTACCGGGGTAGGGAATGCCATCGGTCTCGACCGCCAAAATTGGAGCTTTTGCATTGCCGTCAACGCCGCCCTGAGAGGCATTTACTTTGGTTTTTCAAGTACTCCACGTATTGTACCCAATCAGATCGATTCGCCGTGACCGGCAGCGGACTGGCATGTTGGGTGGTTGGCTACCCGGCTGAACAGTGTTTCCCAGATCACGGATTCTCCTGATCATGGTTGCTTGTGCCGATGACCGCTTGCTTGTGCTGGCCAGGATTAGTCCTTGCTGATCGGGTTTGGCTGCTACCGATCAAGGTTCGATCGATTCGAGGCAACAGGGGCAATCGATATTGCGCGAGTGCAGAGTGAATTGCCTCCTGCCACTACAGCCTTTTTCCGCTGCCGGCACCGCTGATTAAGCTTTTCAATTGCCCTCGATTCCACGTCTCGTCCGGGCAGATTAAAATTTCGGAGACTCTGCCACGGATGTTTCCGTTAACCCGACGAATAGTGGTCTCAGGCCTTCATTTCCCATGCCACTGATTGAATTAGATGACGTTCGACGAGTGTATGACTTGGGTGAAGTCCAAGTGCATGCTCTTCGAAGCGTTTCGCTCGATATTGATTTGGGCGAATATGTTGCTTTGGTCGGCCCGTCCGGATCAGGGAAATCGACTCTGATGAATACGCTCGGGTGTCTCGATCGGCCGACGCACGGGAGTTACCTCTTGGACAGCCAGGAGATTGTTACGATGAATCGTGACGAGCGAGCTCGGATTCGTAACAAACAGCTGGGGTTCGTATTTCAGAATTTCAACCTGCTCAACCGGACATCCGCCATTGAAAATGTCGAACTACCGCTGATGTACGTGTCCGGTATTTCTGCGCGGGAGCGGAATGAGCGAGCGAGGGAATTGCTTGAACGCGTTGGCCTGTACGATCGTCTTGACCATCATCCAGCGCAACTGTCTGGAGGTCAGCAACAGCGTGTGGCAATTGCGCGGGCCTTGGTAAACCGGCCGTCGATCTTGATGGGAGATGAACCGACGGGGAATTTGGACTCGAAAACGAGTACGGAGGTGATCGATTTATTCCAGAAGCTAAATCAAGATGAAAAAATCACTGTGATCCTGGTCACGCACGACCAGAATGTTGCTCGCAATGCTCGACGCACCATTGTGCTTCACGATGGGGAAGTTGCTGCCGATACAACGGATTTTGAGCAGGTCGTCGAAATTCTCAATCAAGGCTGACCGATGCTCAGCCTCTCGAATGCTTCTGTTGCGGACTGGTTTTGAGCGGGTTGCGAGGGCTCGAAGCGGCCCAAATGGCCGCGTACGGCAAAACACGGCACAAATGCGAGCATTCAATGCTGAGATCCGTTCACTCGCATGCCGCAACAGGGTAGCTGGTAACTCCGTTGCCTCGGATTACCCTTAGGGGCATGTCTCGCACCACGACCCGAAGCCCCAATTCAGAGCCTTCCATGCCAAAGGTGGGTGTTCGGACCTGTTTGTCGATTTGGGTGTCTTTGCATCTAGTTGCGATCGCGATCTCTTACACCAGTGTTGTCGAGCCATCGTCAGTGCATGCGAGATTGACGCGGTTGCTGCAGCCCTATCTGCGATCCCCGCATTTCGGTGCCGATGACCGGCTCGTTTATTTGACTCACGGTGAATCATCGGAGCAGCCTCACCAATTGCAGATCTCCGCCGCTGAGGGGAGCCCCGACCAGATTCGGGATAGCGAATGGCAGACGGTCGACTCGTTAGGGGGCAACGCCCTGCCTGGTTTGGCGGGATCGGATCGAATGGCTCGTTATCTTTCAACGGTCACTTTGCTGAGTGAGAACGAGCAACCAAGTTTAGCAGCGGAGTTGCTGTTGCCCATTGCGTTGCAAGATAGCTCGATTAATGCGATTCGGGTGATTCGTTTTCCGACCGACCTGACCGACGTGAATACGGGAATCACAACCGTCTATCTGGCAAGCGTGATCCGCACTGCTGATTCGGTGGCCTTGATTCAATTGCGAGAGCAGCGGTTGAACGCAGAGGCTTTGTTGAGTACGGAAGTGGCTGTGCTGAGTACGGAAGGGGCTGTGCTGGGCAAAGACGGGGCTGTGCCAAGTAACGAAGTCGCTGCGCCGGGCAAAGCTGGTGTGGTTTCGGAGGAGGATTCTGATGAGTGAATCTTCGCCGCAAGAGGAACCGGGACGCTGGGACCGTTTTTGGTTTACACCGAATAGCATTGAGCGGATGGCCTTTGTGCGTGGGTTGCTTTGCATCATTACGACAGTCTCTTTTGTGAGCTGCTGGGGGGATGTCGGGTTTTGGTATGCCGATGAGGGGCCGTTGTCTTCAGAGCGAGTTGCGTCTTTTCTGCAGACCAGTGGTTTGACCGCACCTGCGCGGTGGATCGTTTCTCCTCTTTTTTTAAGCAGTTCAGTCCTCGTTTATCGAGCTTATTTGATTGCTGGAATCTGCTTGTCAGTCCTGTCGCTCACCGGGCGTGGAGGTCGGGCGATTGCTTGGTTGTTATGGATCTTTGTGGTCGGTTGGGCCAACCGCGCGATGCTGCTTTCAAGCTTGACCGAATCCGTGCTCAGCTTGGGTTTGTTTGCGGCTGCAATCGCGCCACCCGGGCCAATTACTGCGAACAGTCGTGCAGCGGATCGCAAGCATTGGACTGCCGGCTTTGCCAGTCGAGTTATGGCCGCTCAGGTCACGTTACTTGCCGGAGCGACATTCGTGACGATGCTGGCAGGACGCGTTTGGTTCAACGGGATGGGTGCTTACGCCTTAGCGGCACCGACTCAAAACCGCACCATTGATTGGACTCGCTTTGCCACTTTCCGAAACCCGCTGGTGTATGAGTCGATCACGCACTTGTTAATGTTCATGCTCCCGGTAGGGCTCATGTTGGCTTGGCTGCCGAAGACGAATCGTACTGGACAAATAATATTGGGGCTGTGGTGTGCGGTCATCGGTGCATTCAGCTCGCATTGGCTCTACGCCGGCACGATTGCAACGATGGTCTTGTCCATTCGACCACCCTCGGTCGTTCTGCCCAGAGACTGAGTGTTTTCCGTATTTGATGAACAGGATGTCGAGTCGTGACAGGGCAGCAATTAAATCGTGGTCGCTGATCGATCCAACCGCGCGGCAGGTTGACTCGGATGTCGACTCAAATGCTGGCACGCCGTCGTTTAGAACGAACAATAGAGAGCTTGGCTTTCCGGTTGCTGCTGAATGGGCATGGAATAGGGGGGCTGCTGAGGTTGCTATAGCGTGGAATAAGAGGGCTGCCATGGAGTGCCGGTTGGCTGTTGGTTCGCGCGCGGTTGCGGCTGCCAATGTCCGCCAGACTGCCATGATTGGGTCTCACTTGCAAATTGCTGGCCTTCCCATTGCGTCTGCTGATTTGCCTGCGTCTGCTGATTTACACGGGGCTGTCCAGCTTAGCCGAATTCCTGTCTTGCGAGTTGCTCGCCTTGATATCGATATTCGCGCCCTCGCTTGATTGCGTTGCGGGCGTCATTCCGAATTTCATTTTGATTGATTTCGATCAAGGTTTGATCACCCTGCCGGCTGACACGAAACCAGCCAGCCGCAGATGCAGCGATCAACAACATGCCAAAGATCAATAGGTTACGCATCGCAGATACCGTTGTGGTTGAACAGGTGATGCAGTTGCGAGCAAAGCGGTTTGGGCTTGCGGCTTTGCGAGCAACCTCAAGCTCGAAACTCATCCCCGAACACTGGGGTTGCTCTTGTTCCGAACGCCGCCTGACGACGCGATGTGGATTTTGGATGCTGGTCGGTCCTCAGACGGGATTTTGGGTGTTGCGATCGTTTTGATGACGCAGCAGTCAACGGCAGTTGGGAATGTCTGACGTTCTTTTGACGATTTTGAAGTTGTTCGATATCCCAGCGACAAGGATGCATTGAGTAACGACGACCCTTCAAAACTCCTGCCGCCGCCCTTTGAAATCCCTGGGGAATTGTGGGACGCATGCCGGGATTCTCGGGGAGGGACGGCGAGGGACTGCGATGAAGCCGGGGTTGTCAGTTTGGGGGCAGTGTGAATCGGGGCGGATGTTTGCCGGTTCCCGCCTCGGCCGCTGCTGCCGAGGCTGAACTTTGGTGAGTTCTGGTTAGGGTCAATGGTCGTCGGTTCGGGGGAGCGGTTCGGCGGACAGTGGCGATTTACGGTTCCTCTCGAAGCGGGAAATGCGTTTCCGCTGGATGGAAAGCGGTGAGAATAGGTAGGCAAGTGATGCAAAGCAAACTTGATGCGTTGTGAGAGTTCGCCGAAGCAATTATGTTCGGGGGATGGGTTGGTCTATTCGATCTTTGCTGCTGTCGATTTTGGTCCTCGGGGTGATCCCGTTGGCACATGGGCAGGTAACGACGATCGCCGAGGCAACGTCCTGGATTCGCACCGAATTTGAGCGTTTAGATCGCGACTTTGATCGCAGCTTGGGCAAAGCGGAGTTTTTGGCTCGCGATGTAGCACCGGCGGTCTTAAAACGCGATTTTATTCTGTACGACGGTGACAGCAGTGGAACGCTCTCCCTGGCAGAGTTCGCGGCTGTCTCGGGGCTCGTTCCACCCTCGCTGCGAGGGACCATGTCTGACCCGTTTGATGAACTGGTATCTGCCGCGGTTGCTGCGCTCGATGAATCGTACGACGGTTGGAATCAACGACCCCGAGAGTTGGTGAACGCTCATACCTTCGTGTCCAATTTTCTAGGCTCCATTTCACCTGGTAGCAAACTGTTTGTGACCGGCCGTATTCTTCGTCAAGCCGATCAGGATTCCGATGGACGATTGAGCCGATCGGAAGCGAAGCAATTCATCGAACAACAACTTGGTTATCGGTGGTACGCCGGGCCACCGCTTCGCGAACCGACTGGGCGACTCGTACGTTTTGACTGGTTTCTCGATGTCGACACTGATCAGAGTGGATCACTGACTCGAGAAGAATTTGATCGCGGGTGGTGGAACCGAGCCAATCTTGAATCGGACTTTCTAGAGAATGATCGTGATGGTAACGGTCAAATTTCATACGCAGAATACGGACACCCTGATTCCAAGCAATACTTTGATCCTATTGAATGGTTCCGCGGAGCAGATCAAAACTTGGACGCCTTGTTAGATGCCGGTGAGATGTTTGCCGCTAGCGATGATTCTCGTCGGCAGTTGGTCGCTTCTTCCTTCCATGGTTTCGATACGAATGGTGATGAGCGGTTGACGCTCGACGAGTATCGCTTGTCCTTGCATGCCAATGTAAATTTTAGTTGGCAACGGAAACCGGTCGACAAAAACCGCGACGGGCGGTTGTCGTATGACGAGTTCCAGTTTCACTCCTTTGATTTATTCCACCTTCAGCGACGCTATTTTTTTCATCGGCTCGATCGTGACGCTGACGGATTCCTCAGTCGACAGGAATTCGCGTTTCAGTCGCGACGACCTGATGGGGTGCACCTGTTGCCGGTTCGTGGTGGTTCATCGCGGCTTTTGGTTCGTGACCCGGAGTTCCCCCGTTGCGGGTGGCCGGTGTTGTCCCCTGATGGTTCAAGTGTGTTGTTCCATCGTCGTCGGCCTGACGATGCGACGGGACAAATCGTGCGTTTCGACGTTGAGTCTGGTGAGTCCATTGTGCTGACCGATGGTTTGCAGCCATCTTGGTCCCGAAATGGCCTTCGCTTTGTTTGCGCACGTAAGACAGGCGAACGCGGAATTTGGATCATGAGCGAGACGGGAGACATCATCGAACGGTTGGGCGAAGGGTCGTCTGCAAAATGGTCGCCCGATGGTCAGTTGATTGCTTTTTTGCATGACAATGGGGTGTGGATTCATCATGTTGCTAACGGCCACCGTCGTTGCTTGCTGGAACGAGATCAGCATCACTATAAAAACTTGGGTGATGACATTGCTTGGTCCCCCGATAGTGGGCGAATCGCCTTCGTGGGCCGCACAACCTCTCGATCTGACCTGATCCTGTTGAAGGTTGACGATTCAACGTGGTCGACTCGATTTCAATTTCCACCAAACCAACAGGTGGTTGGTCATTTGAGTTGGAGTCATCAACGGGGGGTTGTTTTTCAGTTAGAGGATCAACTGCGTGATACGAGGGAATTGTTAACGCTGGCCCCGGCGGATCGATCGGATGCAAGACCGGCAAAATGGCTCTCGGCAGATCGGCGTTGGAAATCGGCTTGCGTCAGTTCCTGCGGTATGTGGTACACGGCAATCTCGGAAGATTGATTTTTATTGCGTGGTGCGAATGATGGATGAGCCACTATTTGACGCTAGTAACGATCCGAATACGCGATCGAGACGTGAAACACCTGCTGACGGATCGGCGCTGAGGCGTCCGTTTCTCGGGATTCGGTTTCAATGTTGTAAAACGTACGGACGGATTTACCGCAACGCTCAAAAAACGGCGTACACCGGCAAGTGTCCGAGTTGCTTTGCCAAGGTGACCGTTCCCATAGGAAATGAAGGGTCCTCCACCCGGTTCTTCACTGCCCAGTCGTTTCTGCATAAGGCATGACTACCGACGGGTAAATAAGCTGCCACTGTGAGGCATTGCGGCTTGATTTGTTTTGGTGCGGCTCACCTTGATCCCGCGGCTGCGATCGGGTGGTTCGTGTCTCATCTTGTGATTCGCGTTGCTATTTTGTTACCGTCGCCACGGATCGGTAGAGGTGTTGGTTTCACGTTGGACGTTTCATGCTGGGCGAATACAAAGTTGGTCGGTGCACCCGAGTTTGTCATTCACAATCGCGTCCACTGCGTGATGGTGAATGGTATTACAGCGTTGTGCTGGAAAGCGATGAAGAGTTCGTTCGACAGGATTATTCGGCAGAGAGTTGGACAGGTCCGCCTGAGAATGCGATTGGGTGGTGGAAAAGCCGAATGCCGATGTCGGATCAAAAAAAAATGGTGCTGGCGCCACCCGAAGTGCTGATTGATATGCTTCGACAGATGGAGGCGGTTCCCTCGCGTGCCAAAACCCGTTACCTGCTAGTTTTGATGTTGATGCGTCGAAAGCTGGTTCGTTCCGCACCCGTTGAAACACAGGGTTTGATGAAGGGATCATCTACTAATACGTCGGGTTCCCCTCGTAAGGTGAAGAATGCTGCTGTCAGTGAATTGCCAAGCGGCGCTGAATCAGATGGTAAAAAAGAGGTTTTGCGAGTCGAAGTGATTTCGGATAGCAGCTTTATCGAAGTGCCGGTTCAAGTGATCAGTCGTCGTGAAGCAGAGACTCTGCGAGATGAGTTGAATGAATTACTTTATTGCGAATCAGATCCCGTGTCGGATAGCGAAATTGACTAGGCGATTGGGACAAACAGCAATCTGATACGACCACGACACCGGCAAGGATGCAGGCAGTGTCACGACTGAAATTAAAATCACCCTGGGAATCGTTGGCGACCACCATCGCCGTGATCAGCGTTTGTTTCGTTTGTGGCGGAGCGACTTGCAGCCGTGGCGGGGCACCGATGCCGTTTCCACCACCGCCGGTGGTATTTGAGCAAACACCAACACTTGAGCAACTGGCTGAAGTGGTCAATCGCACATCGAGTGTCCAGCAGTTGTCCAGCAATTCTGCCAAAGTTGAAGTGCTGACGATGCCCAGCGTTCCACGATTGCAGGCAACGTTGAATCTGCAACGTGACCGACGTTTCCGCTTAAGAGCGAATCTGCCGATCGTTCTTGGTGTTGGTTTGGACATGGGCAGTAACGACGAAATGTTCTGGTTCGAAGTTCCTGAAGGAATGTCCAAGGTCCTTTATTACGCCAACCATGAGCAATATCAACAGCAACTCAAGCGGGCAATCTTGCCAGTCGATCCGACGTGGATCATGGATGCCTTGGGGTTGGTTCAAATCGACGCAGCAACCGTCGTCGCCGGGCCGATATTGCGGGACGATGGCAAGCTTGAGATTCGCAGTACGATGTCGATGCCCGACGGAATCTATCAGCGCGTTTGTTTTATTGATCCCAATGGAGGTTATGTCACCGATCAATACCTGTACGCGCCTGGCGGTAATCTGATTGCACAAAGCCAAGCATCCAACCACGCATATTACGAGCAGCAACAGTGTGCTTTGCCACACAAGGTGGAGATTCACTTGGCACCTGCGGTTGGCCCACCATTATCGATGCGGATTGAGATTGGCACCTATCTGGTAAACCAATTGTTGAGCAGTGATCCTCAGCTTTTCGTCATGCCGACTTCCGCATCCCAAAGCGTCGATCTGACTACCCTGTCCGATCCATCGCAGATGCCCCCGGCAGTCCCCGCATCTGGGCCAGTCAACTATAGTACGAGTGCTCCCACCGCCTATCCGCTGCGAGGAACCCTTCGTTAACATTTGGCTGTGTTGCTTCGGTGAGCTGTGTTGCTTAGGTCACTTGGATTACTCCTGTGATGAGCAATGTCTCCTTGTTTTGCTGGCGGGTTGCTGGAACACATGCTTGAAGCGGGCGAACGATTCATGAGTGACGTATTCTGTATCCGGCCATGATGAGCGACTCACACGTTTACTCAGCGATCTTTTTCTTCGGTGGCGGTTTCGGCTGGTTTGGTTCCACGCATCAATTCCAGATCGCTTCTCACCATGATCCTCGCAAGTTCCGGCAACCGAGTTTCGGCCCGCCAATTGAGTTTGGTTAATGCTTTGTTGGAATCACCGATCAAGTGCCCGACATCGCTGGGGCGTATATAACGGGCGTCTTGCTCGACATGATCTCGCCAATCGAGGTTGACAGCTTGAAAAGCAGCTTCCAGGAAGTCCTGGACTCGATGGGTCTCGCCGGTGGCGAGGACAAAGTCGTCGGGTTCGGGTTGTTGTAACATTCGCCACATCGCGTCAACATACTCTGGCGCGTAACCCCAATCTCGTTTTGCATCGAGTGACCCGAGGGCGACTTGATCTTGCTGTCCCAATGAGATGGCAGCGGCTGCACGCGAGATTTTTCGAGTCACAAACGATTCGCCTCGTCGCGGCGATTCGTGGTTGTAGCAAATGGCGTTACAAGCAAAGCAGCCAAATGAATCTCGGTACAAACGAACCATTTGAGTTGCAAAGGCTTTGGCGATTCCATACGGAGTCACTGGTTGCATTGGGGATTCTTCCGCTTGTGGCCACTGATTTGGGCGGCCAAAGATTTCGCTACTGCTGATGTGTAGAAATCGCGGTTTCTTCTCTAGATCGCGAATGATCTCCAGTAGTTTCAATGTTCCCATTGCTGTGAATTGACAGGTCGATTCCGGGATTTCGAAGCTGAGCCCAACGTGGCTTTGCCCGGCGAGGTGGTACATCTCGTCGGGTTTTGTTTTCAATAAGATACGCCGAATCGTTGTCGCGTCATCGAGGTCCGCGTAATGGAGGAAAAGCCGTTGTTCGTAGATCTGTTTATCTTGGAACAGCGGTTCCAATCGGCTTCGGGCGATCGAACTATTTCGGCGAACCAATCCGTGCACAACGTAGCCTTGACTCAATAAAAAATCGGTCAAGTACGAGCCATCCTGGCCCGTGATGCCGGTAATGAGTGCTGTAGCCAAAGCGGAATTCTGTCGTGAAAAATGGTACGGGGATTTGGAAGCCCAAGCTCCTCAGGCGATCAAGCTTGTGGGTTACGAAGCTGGTGGGGTGATTTGAACGATCATCATAACGTCAGGCCGCAACCGTGCATTGTTTGCTCGGTCTGGATTAGGCAATCACCTCGAGTTGACAGTCATCGAGTTTAACGCTGACCCCTTGTTCCATGAATTTGACCGCGACGAGCAGTCGGGTTTCTTGTTCGCGTCGAATAATCGTGCCCTCGTAGCCTGAAAAAGCACCGCTTTTGACCCGTACGTTCTGACCGGGCTGAATGCGATCTTCGAGCGTTAAGGGGACATCCAAGTTGATCAGATTCTGGACCTGGCGGAGATCGTCCACGAAACGTGGAACGTCGGTGATCTCAGTCGCTTTTAGAACGCACCCCGTGCAAATCGACTTGTATCGAGCCTCGTCATCTCCGCATAAAAAGACGTAATTGTTGAAGATCGGCGCGTAGGTTGTCCGAATGCGGCCAGCGGGCGACCGTCGTCGGTTGGCGATCTGAGGTGCGTAATGAGAGAAATTTAGTTGACGAAGATGCCGCATCAACTGTTTCTCTTGACGTGATCTGGTGTACAGCAGCCACCAAGTATCCTCGATCCGCTCATCGTGATCGAGAAGGTCGCTGGGATGGCAATCGGGTTCGGAAGGCAGAATCGGCATGAGCACGCGTTCCAAAGAATTTCTACGACGACCGGAAGTTTACAAAAGGAAGAAAACAGCCATAACGCAGAGGTCGTCTCCCCAGCGGGTGCAACTTGATTGCCTTCGCAAAAATCGCGTGATTCACGCACCTTGCGGTCATTTTTTCATGTCGTTGAAATACTTTTTGATTGGACATCCTCACGGGGACTACTTGCTCTACTCGCCAGCGGCATGCTGATAGAACAGGTCTTAATCGCTCAGCAAAAGGTGACTTAGGCGGCAGTCACTTGTTCTGGAAGTTCATTTAGAGCTGGTGTTTCCATAAGTTTTGACTAATCCGAGTTGGCGTAAGCGGCGATAAATACCGCATGCGAAAGGTGCATAACCTGCATCATCCGCATGATTAGCATGACTGAAACACCGAATGCCGTTGTAGCCAAGGGGGGCCAAATGGCGATTCGTCGATCCAGTGCGATCCTCGCACCAGACCATCGAAAAAAAATGCCGGAATGTGAAGTGGGGAACGAAAACCCGCGTCCACGAACCCGGAAGCGACGAAAACTGATTCGCCGGATCATCGCGATTGCCTGCCTGGGGGGTCTCGTCGGCGACACAACTGGGTGCACGCTCACTCGCGGAACGGTGCATGCGCTTCGGAATTCTGATTGTGTTGAAGAATTCATGATCGGATATCGTAACCGTGCGATGGCAGAGAAGGCATGGCATTGTCGCAAGCACCGCTTTGGCAATCAGCCTCACGGGCATGAATACAAGGAAGGATTTATCGACGGCTACATCGAAATCGCAACTGGCGGTTTAGGTTGCTGCCCGAAGATCGCTCCTTCCCGATATTGGGGCTGGAAATACCAATCGGCGACCGGTCGTCAGGCTGTTAATGCTTGGTTCGAGGGCTATCCGATGGGCGTTCAGGCTGCTGAGCAAGAGGGCATCGGTAATTGGGGGCGAATCCAGACGATGGGCGTTCCCACTGCCGGCGGCGTCGGGAGTTCGTGTAACAGTTGCGGAAGCGGCGTTGTTGATCCGTTAAACGGTATGCCGGAGATGATTCCTGAGGAAATGCCCGAGGGAGTGATTGATCCAGGCGGCAAAGAAAACGAAATGGTAGTTCCGCCGACGCCCGATTCGGTCTTCAATGCACCCGTACGCCGTGAGGCTCGCCCGACGAAACCTGAGTCCATCGCGAGTCGCGAAATCTCGTCCGAGATGGGGCTGATCGATACCCAGTCTATGGAGATAGGATCCGATTCAGTTAAAGGATCGAACGCGAATGAGTCGCAGTTGTTTCCGTCCGCACCGGCCAGCGATCAGCTGCCATTTACGTTTGAGTAATTGTGGTGGCCGGCTCACGAGTCGGACTGCCAAACTAAACCAGTTGTTGTTGGGTTTTAGGAAGAGAGTTCAGGGATGAGAACGAGACTTTCAACCGGCAGGCGTGCGATCCGTAAGCTTAGAACGGTCGTCACTACAATCGCCGCGGGCGTTGTTGTCAGCACCCTAATTGGTTGCACGGCAATCACACAGCCAATTGACGGGATTCCAGCAAGCCGCTTGCCACAAGAGTTCTTGGCAGAGCCCAAAAATGATTTGGTCCCAGTGGACATTGGCGTACTTGCGATTGACCAGCCGCGGGAATACGAACTCGGCCCAGGAGACATTCTGGGCGTGTACATCGAGGGCGTGTTACCCTTCAATCCACCGGAAAAACCCCCCGAGCCGCCACCGGTAAATTTTCCGGGTGCAGATAGCACGTTGCCTCCCTCGATTGGATACCCGATCGCAGTGTTGGAGGATGGGACACTCTCACTTCCTCTGCTGGAGCCGATGCCCGTCGAAGGCTTGACATTGGAGCAAGTGCGTGACCGGATCCGTGAAGCATACATCGATGCAGAGGTTTTGCGGCCGGAGAAGGCACGACCAATCGTTACGATTATTCAAGAGCGTACCTACAACGTGATTGTGGTACGTGAGGGTGAAGGTAGTGGGGGATTAGGCGGCCTAGGTGCTGGTGAAATTCGTGGGACCTCTGATCAAAGCCTTGGTGGAGGCATGATCAGCTTGAAGGCATACCAGAATGATGTGCTCCACGCGCTCGTCCAGACCGGTGGGCTGCCAGGTCTGGGCTCGAAGAATCAGGTGAAAATTCTTCGAGCAACTGAAGCGGATCGCGTTAAACGCGAACAGTTTCTGAAAGATTTTTATGATCAACGGAAAGCAGTTTTGCTTGATCCATGTGCATGCCCTCCTGATTTGCCCGACGATCCTTCAATCTTGACGATTCCGCTTCGCGTCAAGCCAGGCGTTATTCCGAGTGTCACCGATGACGATGTGCGACTAGAAAATGGCGATATTGTGTATGTCGAATCGCGCGAGACCGAGGTCTATTACACGGGCGGATTACTTCCCGGTGGGGAACAGGTTTTGCCTCGAGATTATGACCTCGATGTGCTTGGAGCGATGGCACTTGCTGGGCAGGGGCTTTACAACGACATCGGTGGTGGCGGTCGCGGTGGCATGGGCATGGGTCGGGGCATGGCCATGGGCCTGGGGCTGATGTCGGCTGGGTCACGAGTCCCGCCCGGAGTTCTTTATATCCTCCGAAAAACATCCTGCAACGAACAGATTGCGATCGAAGTTGATTTGGCAAAAGCGATGAACGATCCTCGAGCAAGACCCCTCGTACAGCCAGGCGATTACTTAATCCTGCAGTACAAGTGTGAAGAGGAATTAACGAACTTCGCGATTCAGACCTTCTTCACCTTCGGGATTGCTGACTTGCTAAGCGGTGGTCGAAACCGTTTCTAGGGTACGGTCGCTCAGATAAATGAATCTCTAACCACGCCGCGGATCGCCGCGGCGTGGTTTTTTGTTGCGACAAATCTGCTTAGTGTCGTGCTCTTCGTCCTTCAAGACGCCGGTGGCACGATGCGCGCTTATCTTGCGTTACAGCTGGTAGGAGCAACAAGAATACCTCGCTAAAACAAAAGGCCGCTCGCTTATTCAAGCGAGTGTTGTAAATTCGTAATCGAAAGAAACTATTTTGATTTGTGATTTGAAACTTTTTTCCAAACCTAGCGACTTCGTGGCGACTTCGCTGACGTGGCGGAAACGCTTGTGAGAAACCGAATCGAACACCCTTGTAGGATCCGACCGTTAGGCGTCATCAGCGCATAAAAAACGAGAGATCCCGGCCACGACGATCGCAAAAATTGTTTTCACGCTCGATCTAAGAATCTCTCGTAAAAAGAGTTGTAGAGAGTTCTTTTCGCGAGTCAATAGCGACCGGTAAGCTTACCAAGACTTTTCTTTCTCTCGAGAAGCCTGATTTGCGGATTGACTGACGGTCAACGCGTGTACTGATTATGTTGAAACAGCGTTTTAAAAATCTATTTTACCAGTGCGTGTTCGGCGGCCTCGGGTGTTGGCGGTAACGATGAATCATCTACTTCAACCAAAGCCGCATCATCACTATTATTTTGTCACGGGGCGATTGGCAGAAGCGTCGGTGCGACAAATCGTGGCTGAGCTCGCCGAACGATACAATTTCGCTTACTCAATCGGTGTCATGCCGATCACTGTCGCTGCGTTGATGACACCACGATGGCTGCGGCGACATCTGGAAATACCCGAAGAAGCAACGCACGTCATCGTGCCGGGATATTGTGATCGCGATCAAGTTCTTTTGTCCGAAACAACAGAAAAACCCGTCATTTACGGTCCGAAAGACTGCCGGCAGTTGCCCGAGATGTTTGGTGACAAGTTGAGTGATCCCGACTTAAGCCAGTATCGCATCGAGATTTTGGCTGAGATCAATCATGCGCCCAGGTACTCCATTGAAGAGGTTGTCAGGGTTGCAAAGGGTTTAATCGAAGATGGCGCAAATGTTATCGATCTTGGGTGTGATCCGGCTTCTCCATGTGCTGAAATCGGTGATTACGTTGCTGCCTTGATTGACAACGGAATTCCGCGAGTCTCAATCGATACATTTGATCCAAGCGAGGCGCAGCACGCAATTGATCGGGGCGCGACTTTGGTTTTGTCGGTGAATTCCACGAACCGAATTCAAGCCGTCGACTGGGGGTGTGAAGTGGTTGCCATTCCCGATAGCCCAGGTGATAAAAAAAGTTTTCAAGAAACTGTCGAATTTTTGGCTACACATCAAATTCCGACACGTTTGGATCCCATTCTGGAACCAATCGGTGCCGGCTTGGTGAACAGTGTGATTCGGTATGCAGAAACCAGAGATGATTTTCCTGAGCACGCGATGATGATGGGGGTAGGTAACCTAACGGAGCTCAGCGATGTTGATTCGGCTGGAATCAATCTGCTGCTGTTGGGTATCTGCGAAGAACTTCGGATCGAAAGTGTTCTAACGACTCAGGTGATTAACTGGGCGCGTACGTCGGTGCGCGAATGTGATCTTGCCAGGCGTTTGGTCCATTATAGCGTTGCCCACGGTGTGCCCCCCAAGCGGCTGTCTGATCAGTTGGTCATGCTCCGCGATGCGAAATTACGGCCGTTTCCACCCGATGCCCTTGATTCGATAGCGCAATCCCTAAAGGACAATAATTACCGTTTGTTCGCTCAAGACAATCAAATCCATTTGCTGGCGGCTAAGTTGCACCTGCAGCATAAAGATCCTTTTTTTCTGTTCGAACAATTGCTGCAGCAACCGTGCGCTAAGAATGTTGATGCGGGGCATGCGTTTTATCTTGGGTTTGAAATGGCCAAAGCATCGATTGCCCTGCTGCTGGGAAAGCAATACGAGCAAGACCAAGCATTGCAGTGGGGGCAGTTAACCCAACAGGAAGATCTTCATCGTCTGCAGCGAAGCCACAAATTACGTCGCTCCCCAAAATCGCAAGAGTGAGGCTGGGTGAAGTGATCAAGTTTTTGTGGTTTCTGTTGTGTGCTCACGAGCCGCGGCGACCGATTGAAGGGGCGGCGCTTTTGAAAAAAAAGGGGCTGCCGCTTTGTTTCGGACACTGTGCTATCGGTGTTTTACCGATTCTCAGCTTGCGGCGATTGTGTTTGTTGGTGCTGTCGCCACGAATCGCATCACGCTCCATTTGGTCTACATCCTTACCGCTTTGAACGATGGTTTCCGAATCGTAGCAGCCTATCTGGGGTCGATATTTACGGCATAGTCGGTGGGCGAGTTTGGTCCATCTCGCATGTTCTTCTTCCAATGCCTGTCTCTCAGGAAACGAACCTCTGCATTAGAGTTAGGATGTGACTGTGTTTTGGTAACAGTCGCTCGACACCGAAGCTAGCAGAAAATCGGTACACTGCTCTTTGTTTGAGCATGCATCTAGTTCGGGAACACATCAATGGATCACCCTCGCCGTATCTTTGCAGTGTCGATAATTTTGGTTTGCCTCAGCTTTTCCAGGCTGTCGACTACCGGGGCCGACGATCCGGCAGGCGAGGGCAAGCCGGCATATACCAATCGCTTGTCGAATGAATCGAGTCCGTACTTGCTTCAACACGCCCAGAACCCTGTGGATTGGTATCCTTGGGGTGAAGAAGCGTTCGCGAAGGCTCGTCGAGAAGGCAAGATGGTTTTCTTGTCGGTGGGTTATGCGGCTTGCCATTGGTGCCATGTGATGGAACGTGAATCGTTTATGGATGAAGAAATTGCCAAAGTCATGAACGAGAAATTTGTGTGCATTAAAGTCGATCGTGAAGAGCGACCTGACGTTGATCAAATTTACATGACGGCGGTGCAACTTATCAGCGGCCAAGGAGGCTGGCCGATGTCTGTGTTTTTGCTGCCAGATGGAAGACCTTTTTGGGGCGGCACCTATTTTCCCGCTCGCGATGGGGATCGTGGTGCCTCCACTGGTTTCATGTCAGTGCTCAATCAGATTGAACAAGTTTGGGAGAATCAGCGTGACAAGGTGAAGCAGCAAGCTGGCACACTGACTCTCGCGATCAAGTCGTCACAAACACCGAAGGCCGAGTTTGATCGAGGCGATGTTCTTGGCCCCGAGTTGGTGTTGGCGACAATGGCATCTTTGTTCGAGCAGTACGATCCGGTGCATGGTGGGTTTGGCGTAGCTCCTGGTCGGCCGAAGTTCCCTGAAGCTTCCAATCTGATTTTTTTGTTGGATCGCGCTCGCCGTGAATCAG
>JAYZAR010000316.1:0-6763 GCA_036339635.1 Planctomycetota bacterium
GACCACTTCTTGTCGAATTCGATGCTCGAAATTCTGGTGCATTGGAAAAGCCTAATTGTCACCGCCAGTTGGGTGACAACAGCTTCCGCGGTTCTAGCAGTCCTAATGCCACTGTTCTTATTGGCTCTATTGGAAGTCGTGCGTGTTCAGATTGGGCGGATGGTAAGTCGGTGGCCACACATTTCCGTAGGCATGCGAATGGGTCTGCTCGTCTCCGTCTCGATGCTTTTGTCGAGTCCCGCGATTTATGAATGGGATCGCACGCGACGGTGGTGTGTGGAACATTCCACTCGCAACCCACTTGGTGCATTTCACTTCTTTGACGACAAAGTGACGTTCGGCGACTCTGTTCCGGCCCTTGCAGTGAGTCCGCAAGTGAGCAAAACGAAAAACTTGGCTGATCGCGTTAATGAATTCCGCTTGCTCGCTGTGGACAGCAAGAACTCTGGCATCAGCAGCGTTGAATTGCCAGATGTTTTATTGGTGATTGTTGAATCAATGCGTCCCGAGTTGCTGGATGCAAGTGTTATGCCCCATTTGCACCGCTACGCGAAGAACGCTTTGTGGTGCCGCCAGCATTTCTCGGGGGGCAATGCAACGACGCACGGTATGTTCAGTTTGCTCAACGGGCTCGATCCGAGTTGGTACGAGTCTTCTGTTCGGTACACTCCCCTCCTCAACCGGCTTATGCAGCAGGGGGGATACGAGGTTGGCTTCTTCGCCGGCCATGATCAGTGGGCCGCTTTCGGCATGGATCCATTTATCAACGAGCAAAGATTCGACCAATTTGACGTGCATCTTCAGAACGGTTTGAGCAGCGATCGGCGGGCGACGCTGGCGGCGAAGTTGTATTTGGACGATCCGCGGGATAAGCGACCGCCACGGATGGCGGTTCTTTATCTTTACGCCACCCATGCCATCTATCGTAGCTATCCGAAGGATCAGGTTTTCCAACCAGCTGCCGATGATCGATTGCTCTACCCTTATTCGGTGAATTCGCGAGATGCGGTTTGGAATCGTTACCGTAACAGTGCTCGGACGATTGATCGATTTCTATCGTCGGTTATGCGGCGGGACCGGATCGTACTTGTTACTGGTGCTCATGGGGAAGCGTTTTTAGAGGATGGCACCGTCGGCCATGGCACAAGGATTTCGAAAGTCCAAAGTATGACCCCCGCAATTCTTTTTGTACCGGGTCTTGAGGGGAGGATGATAGAGACACCAACTTGCCATGCCGATCTGGTGCCGACGCTACTGAGTGCGCTCGGTTGGAATTTAAATCATGCAAATCTGTTAAGCGGTAACAACTTGTTTGATGATGGTGGCCGCACTTCTGGAGGCGTCTTCGCTATCCGAGATTATCTGTCGAACACTTATGGACTGATTGGGCCTTGGACTACAGCAGACACGTCTCCCTTTGCTGTAACCTTCAAGTTTCATCCGACGGACCAAGTTGTTCAGCCCTTAGGGATAATTGATGAAAACGGTTTTACTGTTTCCGGTGATCCGAAGCTGTTGAATATGCTGGATCGCTGGTCAAGGTGACCGATAAATTTTTTTTCTGCGACTTGACTTCGTTTGGGTGTTGTGGATGAACGAGTCACGACCTCATGTGATCCGCTTTGTTTTAGATGTTCCGCTATTCCGATTATGGCCGCCCTGTTTACTTCGAGTCTGATGAATCAAGTAGACGGAACGTTAAATCTCGCACTCGCCATTTTCCCGGTGTCTCCACGTCGAAATGCGGATGGCTGTTTAAACGCAAGGTTTCATTTGCACGGACCAGGCCGATGTCGCTTAATTTTCCGGATTGGTCTTGTGCATCGATGTCAGCATCGACGCAGTAAATCGCGAGTGGCGAACGATCCTGGATTTGATAATAGCCCCCGCAAACTCCATTGCCCGCGACAATGGAGATTGATTCAACGATGACGTCTCGATCGAAACTAAAGACAATCGATTCAGAGTCATCCACTTGCTCAACGCGACCGCCCAGCAAGCCTAAGCCGCGTTGGTTGATTGAAAATCCGCTCGCGATTTCATCTTCTTGATCCAGGCCGGTGATTTTGACCGTCACCTTGGATCCGTTTGCGCCCACGATTTCAGTGGCGGCATGGCCCTGTTCTGTATTTGCGAGCATGTCTCGCGCATCAACCAGCGTTATATTGGGTTCCGCTGAAGCATCCACCCAAGAGAGTGTGATGCGTTGGTTCGAAGCGAGTGGGACCAATCGATGGCCACCGGTCGTTCGGTGCTGCAATGCCATCGCACTCAAGGTTTTAACGAGCGGTTGCAATTCGGGAGACCGGATCAAATTAGATGCTTCCATTGGGTCAGTCGACAATTGGTAAAGCTCGGTTGGTTCAGCGACCCCCTCTCTCAACAGCTTCGCGTTGAAGAAGAGTTTCCACTTGCCGGCTTTTACGGATCCATTGACTCGTGGGTTGTCGATCCGAATGGCGCTGGCGGCGCGATCTTTGGCTTCATTGTGATCATTGAAGAAAACCGGTCGTGATAACATTTTTTCACCACGCCACGCTGGAAACACACTCAAGCTGTCCTCACCACCCTTTTCTCCCGCTGTGAAATCAGGCATGTCGGTTTCAAGTATCTCGGCAAAGGTGGCGTACATGTCTTGCAGACACAGGAGACTGTCATCAGTACGTCCTTGAGTGGTGGAGTTCCCGTCACCAACACCGCCGAGTGGCCACGATACAAGAAATGGCACGCGATGCCCGCCTTCGTAAACCGAACCTTTATGGCTGCGAAATGGTCCGGTTGCGTATTTGTTCTTAATTTCCGCACCATTGTCGCTTGTGAAAATGACAATTGTGTTTTCGATAAGTGGATGACCGGGGCGACGCGGGTCATTTGTTTCAGCGAGGTAGTCCATCAGCAAGCCTAGGACGACGTCATTTTCATAGATGTAGTCGCTGCGTATGTTCATCGGCTCACCGGATTGATTTCGAGCCGCTCCGGCAACGGCAACGGATTCAATCTCGGTATCTGGTGTATGCGGGCCATGATTTGAATTACTGGCGTAGTAGACAAAAAAAGGATCTTTCGATGTCGTTGGAGTTTCCACATGTGTGCGAAGAAATTTCAACGTGTGTCGCAGGTGACGTCCGCCGAGCTTGTCTAAGACATAGGCATGCGGTCCGCTGGTTGCGATCTCTTTTCCATTGCCTGTCGCCCCAACGGCTTGGCGTTCGTGGATGTGGCCGGGACCGACAGACTGATTTGGACCATTCTTTTTTTTGCCGTTTGGCGAGGGCCCGGAGGTGCCGTGCGATCGGGAAGTGAATTTGGCAACATCGAATCCATGGTCGATTGGCGTATCGAATAGTGGCTGGGTCAAGTCTGCATCGGTCCAGCCGGCGGCGGGGCCGGCGTTCGAGTTGCGGTAACGGAGTCCAACATGCCATTTGCCAAACATGCCGGTGCGGTAGTGATTTTGTTGCAGAAGTGTTCCGATCGTCGGGCGATCGGGTTCGATCATTGGGTCACCTTGAACACCGAAAAGAACCCAGTGCTTCAGCCGATTTCGCCAGGGGTAACGCCCGGTCAGCAAGCCGTATCGTGTCGGCGAGCATCGTGAGGACGGTGTGTGGGCATCTGTGAATCGCACACCGCAGTTCGCAAGTCTCTGCATGTGCGGAGTTGCCAGCTGGTCTCGATCGGAATTACCCGTAAAGTCTTGGTAGGCGCTGGTGTCCCCAATGCCCATATCATCCGCCATTATCAGAATGATATTTGGTCGCTGCTGAGGTGCTGCGGCAACCGCCCAGGTCGTTGCAAGGAGCGTGAAAATGAGCGAGAGGTAACGGTCGAATAAAAGCACGGTAGATCAACCAAGTGTGGGGAGTCGAGGAGCTATGAATCCCGCAGTCTAACCAGTTTGGTGATTGCCGCGGAGTGCGATGGTGTGGGCTGGATCGACGTTTGGGAGCGTCGGCGATGCCAGCAAAAGACGATGAAATGGCAAAACAAAATTAACTTCGGGGAAATGGCATGGTTGCGGGGCGAGGTCATCGCGGAGCCAGGTCTCGGACTCGCGTGCAAGAAAAGAGGCTTTGGGGGGAAGCTCAGTGAATTCAACTCGATTCCAACGGCGAAAAGCTTGGTGAAGAGGTGGAAAACTGTTAACATTCGGCCCACCGTTCAATGAGTGCAGGATCGCTCCGCGGATTATGAGAGAGTTCAAATGAAGAAGGCTGCCCCGGCTAAAGCTGCAGGTTCTCGGAGGTTTGTAGTTCCGCCGCCGGTTGCTGCACCTCCTGTCGAAATTGACCGACAGACGGAAACTCGCCTCGCTGCTTCGAACGATGTTCGTGCAAGATCCGGAGCGTATCGAGTCGTAATTCTTCTACAGATTGGATTTTGTTGTCTTTTACTTGGACTGATCGCGGTGCAAGTTGGGCTGGTAGACATTGCCGATTCGAGTAATCGTGCCGCCAGTTTGCGATCGATGAATGAGTTGCCAGAGACGACGGCTGACTCGGTCGAGGTATTCGACGATTTACCCGAGACATTGATTGCGGTTCCATCTGTACCGGTTCAGAGCGACTCAGATTCATTAGACACGGCATCGCAGTCAGCTCTAGAAACTGAACAGGGTGGATTGGCATCTGCAAACGCTGTCGATGACGCGGTTCTGGCAGGCGAGTCGGTAGTCGTTGACTCGGGTCACGCGGGTGTTGAGGAACTCGAGGAGACGGTTGTGAAACGTACGCGTCAGGTCGCCGCGTACCTCAGTGAGCAATGGCGGTCGGTAACGCAGAACATCAGACCGGAGTTCGATCCGCTCGTTTCGCTGACCGGTTCCGAGCATCCTTCGATCGAGCAGTTGCCTGAGACGATTGGTGGGACCTGCCGGGATGGAAATTGTCAAGAAGCCGACAATCGACTCGGCACAACGATTCATTGGAGTGCCGAACCAAAGGACGCCTACAAGCTTGCTGAGCAGCAAGACAAGCTCGTGTTTTTGATTCATGTTTCTGGGAATTTTAAGATACCCGGGTTTACGTGAAATAACGCCTCAAAATACAGGGCGGGCGCTCTGTCAGACGCTAAAGTTGGTGATTTCTTTTCCGAACATTTTGTCGCCGCACACCAGCAGGTCGGTGATTTTCGTGTTGTCAATGTGAACGGCCGGATCAACAAGAATGGCGGTAATGTTGCAAGTTACTTTCTCACTCCTCAAGGCAATGTGATTCATTCGGTCACTGGACCTGTATCGGCAAGCGTCTTGCTCGAGGAAGCAAATTGGGCCGTTGAGCTTTACCAAAACGTGAAGAGTGAGCCCGGTTTGCGGCGGTTGCGGGCTGTTGCGTCGGCGCACCAGCTGGCAAGCCTTGAGCCCAGAAACAATCAAGATCGCAAAATCCATCAGTTGCTGATGGAGCAGCCAATGCCGAGCCTAATGCGTGTTTATGAGGAGATTTTTGAGGGTGTCCTCGGTGAGAAAGTGAGTAAGTTCGGACCCCTGATGGTTGAAGCTGCGAGGCAGATCGAGCGAGCGGAACGAGCGAAGCGTCCAATCCTATTTGTCATGAATGAAAAAGGATATTTGAATGTTCCCAAGGTGCCCTTGCTCACGCAGCAAGTGATCAACGAGTTCACGCTCATCGCCTTGCCTTTACGAGCTGCACCCGCTCTCTCTCAACTCACAGGGCAGCCGCCCTTTAATTCGACAGGCAACGGGAAGACCTTGATCGTTGCAGCTCGAAGTGACTGCACCCAATTAGCTTCCGTATCCAGCTGGAATGATCTTGCAGCGTTGAACACAGTTCTAGCGGCAGGTTGGATGGATGCTTTGGAGCGAAATCCGCCAGAGACACGGCGATTGATACGGGCCGAGCGTTTGCTCCGAAAGTTGTCTCCTGAGGGCACTGATTGGGGCCGCGAATTAGAGCTTCGCATGCGTGAGGACGATCACCCAACGCCCGAGCTCAAAGCCGACCAGATGCAGCTTGCGGGAACTAATCGCCCCACGTCGAATCTATGAGGACTATTTGCGAGGACTGTGGTCGGTTAGGGGATTTGGTACGCTTGGTGGCAAGTGTCATGGAGGATCTATTTTGGCATTTTTCCGTCGGTGTTTGGGGTGAGGCAAGCGATCGACCGTGCCGATTGGACCATGCAAGGAGAATCGGCCGCGGTTCCACGAGCCCGATACCTTTCGTTTTCGTTAGAGCATGGTTCAAACGAGTTGTTTAGAGGGTTCAGAAGACTCGGGAATATCCGATAAAAAGCGGGCAAGAGGTTGTCTACAGCCGATAAAGGCCTTCACAATCTTGAACTGCTTCGGTATTCTCGTGGATTCGATATGAAGACAGGGACCCTTTTAGCGGATCAACGGATCGGAACTGGCAGATGAGCAAAGGCAAAAGTAAAGTCAAGACGCACAAGGGAACGAAGAAGCGTTTTCGCTTGTCCGCGACCGGCAAGGCGATGCATCGCAGCAGCGGAACAAGTCACTTGGCACAGGCGGTTTCCTCGAAGCGTCGTCGTAATCTGCGTGGCACAACAGCAGTTGATCGCTGCATGGAAGCAACGATTCAGGCCGCATTGAACGGAAACAGCTACTAATTCAATTCGAAGAGTGTGGCCAGTCGCCCACAGTCTCTTTTAACCTCAACAGGAAACCTCGTTTTCCATCCGGCTGGGTAGAACTTCGTGGGCGTGCGTCAAACACGAGCTGCGGGACCTGAGCGGGAAAACCTTTTAGTAATCCAAACTTAGGAATCTCAACAGATGCGTA
>JAYZAR010000317.1:0-21465 GCA_036339635.1 Planctomycetota bacterium
GCGGATTATGGATCGCCGCTAAGCGATGAAGTGCTTGTGGTCCGCAGTGAGCAAGTCCTCCGAAACGCAGCGGTGGACGGCGGCCTTGCCGCGACTGAGGGATTTGCCGGCATGAGTCCGGGCCAAATCGCAACAGGACTGAATCAGGATCCTGCTTTTGTCGTTGAACCCGCCTTTGCGGATCAAGCAACGAATGTCATTCGGATCCAATTTGACGCGTCAGATCCCGCAACCACTCAGCAGGTGGTTGATGCGGTGATGGCCGCCTACCAGCGGCATACCGAAGAGAAGTTTGAGGTGAAAGACGCTCAAGTGATTACTCAAATTCTTGAAGCTCGTGACTCGGCCTTTGAACAGTTGCAAGAATTCGAACGCCAGCACGATGAATTCAAGATGCAAACGGATTTGGTTTTTATCGACGGTAGACCGCAGAGCGTTCATCGTAAAACCGCAGATCGTTACCAAATACAAAAGCAAGAGTTGCTGGTTACCAAGGCCGAAATTGAAAGCCAGCTAAACACCGCAGAGCGTGCGATCGAAAGGGGTGACACTTCAAGCACGGTAATGTTAGCGTTGCGGGACGAGGGTGAGACCGCATCGGACGTCATTGACCAAAACCTAACGCGACAGTTGCAGCAACTTAAGAATGAACTGCGCGATCGAGCCTCTGTGAGGATTCAGGAAGAAAAATTATTGCCACTGCAACTTGAGCGGCAAGATCTACTCGTGAAATTTGGGGCGAGCCATCCGTCTGTCCAGTCAATCGACAAGCAAATCACTGCAGTCGAGCGTCAACTTAAGCGGATGGAAGCTCAGGAGGAAGAAAAGGAAGAGCTCATCAAGCAATTGATGACGACGAATGGGGAGCCTTACGGCGATGGAGAATTGGACTCGGAGAAAGAGGCACTGCGCCGTGTGAATCTGGCAATCGACGCGTTGCGGCAGCGTCTTGCTTCGGTTGAGCAACAAATAAACACGGTTAATGAAGCCTATGTGTTTGAAGCGGAGCGAGCGAAAAAAGAAGTTGCCGCCATTCGGGAGTCACAGCGATTCGAAAGAGATATCGCCAGGCAAAACACGCTTTATGAGAAGCTCGTGTCACGCTTGGACGACGTGCAGCTCAACGCAGGAAGTGAGGGACTGCGGGTTACACCACTTGATGAACCACAGCTTGGCAGACGCGTAACGCAGCCGATCATCAAATGGTTGGGTACGGGGGGATTGCTCGGAATCTTGGTCGGATCGTTTTTAGCGATTTTGATCCCGCCTCGAAGAATTGGTTACCAAACCGCAGGACTCGCTGCCCCGCAATCTCAGCCGCAGCAGCCGGGGATTGTTGGCGCCCCTTTGCTCCCCGTCGATGTCGTTGATCAATCGAGTGTTCGCCATGATTCGCAAACGTTACTGGAATTAAGTACGGTCGATTCGCCGTATAGCAAGGCAGCCGACGAATTTAATGCGATTCGTAGTGCATTGTTATTCGGTGAGGCCGCAGCTGGCCGTCGCGTGATCCAGATTACGGGGGCGACGCCTGAGGCTGAAAACTCGACTGTCGCTGCGAATCTTGCTGTGTCACTTGCCAGAACCGGCAAGCGGGTTTTGCTCGTGGACACAGATTTGCGACGCCCCCAAATTCAAGGGATTTTTAAGCTCGGTGACGCTGGCGGGATCGGCGGGCTGCTCGAAACAACTTCTCCTGAAATAAGTCGAGAGGAGTTAGCCCAGCGTTCTCTTGAGGCAATCCAATCCGGCCCCGTAGCTAACCTTTCGATTTTGGTCGCCGGGGCCAGTCAAGCGAACCCTTCTCAACTTCTTTCCATCGAGCTCGTCACCACTCTCTTCGGAGTGTGGCGTGATCAGTTCGACTTGGTCCTAATCGACTCGCCGCCCATGTTGACCGTATCCGAGGCAAGCGCACTGGCAACTCGTGTTGATGCTGTTCTGTTAGTCGTTCAGTCCGAGGAGAAAGACATGCCATCGGCTGCCAAATCTGCCGACTTGCTTGCGTCATTGGATGCGAATGTGGCGGGCATGGTTGTCCACGGTGACGACGTGGGCAGTGACGCGGGATATCGTTTGTATCCCGCCAACGGTCGCCTGCGAATCGGAACAGAGTCAAACGGTTAAGCTGAACGCCATTCCATCCATGGCCCGAGTGCGGGCGTTCTGAATGCAGGCGGAGTCCGGCAGTCACGGCAGCAAGGATCCTGGATCACGATTTTGCACAATCAGGCCGGAACATTGCGACGAATTCCCCGATCAGTCCTTTGACAGTTTGAGGCAAATCACTTCATGATCATCACGGATGTAGCCGTGTCCGTTTGCGATTGAGAGGGATTGCCGTGTCTTGCCGAATAGGCGGCTTCGTCCGAGTTCTTGGTAGCCTGCTGGAGTTGCCTGCACGAGAACCAGTTCACCTTTCATCGTCGTGATCCACAGCTTTCCGTCAGCAAGGGTGAGGTTGGCTTTGCCGAACCGTGTTTCGCTCCAAACTGGCTCGCCCGTTTTTGCGACAATGCAACTCAGGTGGGTGATTGGTCCGGCACTTCCAACGTTGTCAAAACCGTAAAGGTAATCGCCTGCCAGGACGGACGTTTGCCATTCGTTCCGCATCACGCTCTTGGGTTCCAGTGACGACCATCGTTCTTTGATTTGGTAGTCACCATTGTTTTGCTCGATGTCCAGAAGCACGCAGCCATGATTCTCGCCGGCCGAGATGAATACGCCGCCGTCGATTGTGATGGGTGTTGCCGTATTGCAGTCGTAAGGTGTCTTGAAGCGATAGTTCCAGGATTCCTTCCCGTTGGTCGGATCGACGCCGCTCACGCCGGATGCTGTAAAACAGACTAGTTGTTTGCTCCCATCAATTGTCAGCAGTGTCGGTGATGAGTAGCCAGCGTTGCCAGAGCCAGCTGACCACGCCAAGTTTCCTGAACCTGCCTCGTAGGCCCTGATCGTTCCGGCAGCGCCGCCCGAGTAGATAATGACTCGTCCGTCCACAACAAGTGGTGAGGAAGACATCCCGTATTCGGAGGGTTTTGCCTTGCTTTCCCTTACCGGGTTCGATTGCCATTGCAACTTGCCCGTTTTCAATTCTGCGGCAAATAACTCACCAGATCCGCTGTAGGCGAAGACTTGTCCGGCGAAGATCGCGGGTGTCGCGCGAGGCCCATCGCCCATGGAATTGGTGTAGCGAGACCCAATCGGAGTTTTCCAAATCGTGTTTCCCGTCTTCGCGTCGAGTGCAACAAGCCATTGTTGGTTGTCTGCATTCCAAGTGGTAGTTGCATATTTGCCGCTGACCGCGATCGCCGACATCCCAACGCCACCCGGTACACGCCAAGCAACGGGCGGAGATTGTGCGTCAATGGCATCAATGAATCCCACCTCGGGCGAAGTGCCATTGCGATCGCCCCCTAGAAATTGTGGCCAATCTTCCGCTGTCACCGAGAGACTCGCAGCGAGATGAACGGTTGTGCAAGTGGCCAGCACAATCACTAGACGGGACTGATGAATCATCAAATCGGACTTCCTGTTTGCGTTTGTATGCAGTCGCATGTCAGGCGGACTTGGACGGGGGCGGACGATAGCTTACAGCATTGGTTCAGTGATTGCCGCAAGCGATGGCTGGATCTTTTCCGTCAGCCTGTTTTTGAGCGCGGTTCACATTAGAGGCACCAGTTTTGTTCGTTTGGAGGGCTGACCCAAGGGCTGTGAGCGACGTCCAAGTCGATTGCTTCAGGCGGGGCGAATCAAGTAGCCGCGACGAATCAAGACGACCCAATCGGTTCAACAGGTGCGCTCGTAGTCAGTTGGGGCGTCAAACAGACGGGAATGAGTGTGAACTTGTGAGGTCGGTATTCCATCAGGGTCAGCCAGCGGGCCTCCGCTGGCACACCAGCCAAGGATACCGTCAGCATAATTGCGACACTCGAATCCGGCGTCGGCACACCGCTGTGCGAACAGGAGGCTGCGGCCGCCCACGGTGCAGTACGCGATTACCAGCTTTCCCGAAAGCTCTTTTTGTTGCGCCCAAAAATCTATTTGCTTGATCGCATTCGGAATCGTCGATACCGCGATTTCCGCCTCGGATCGCGTATCGACCAGTACGAAGGAATGATTTTGCTTGGCATGCAGGTTTTGCAATTGGTTCGTTGTGATTTTCTGGATTTTCCTGCGACCATAAAGGGGTGCCGCCCAGTTCATCGCTTCGACAAATCGGTGTGCGAGCCAGATCACTGGGCGGCGAGGGAGTTCGGCTGTCGTCATTGTTGTTTCGTTATGCCAATTTGGAACCATTAGGAACCTGTTTGTCCGGCACCGCCAAGATCACCGATCCATCGTCGCGATAGAAACCGACGATTAGAAATTCAGACCAAAAGGGACCGATTTGTTTGGGCGGAAAATTCAAAACTCCGATCACCTGTCGCCCGAGTAATTCGTCCTTGGTGTAATTGGCCGTGATTTGGGCGCTGGATCGCTTGGTTCCCAGTTGAGGTCCAAAATCTGCTTTGAGCCGATATGCCGGCTTACGAGCTTCAGGGAAGTCATCGACCTCGATGACGGTGCCTGCTCTAAGATCAACGTTTTCAAATTCGTTCCAGCTGATAATGTTCATCAATGTTTTTCCTGCTGCGATGAATGAAAGCTTCAACGGCTTTCATCACCTCTCGTCTCGGTTTTGGAAGCCAACCTGTTATCTTGAACCAAGGCGGCGGGGTGGAGGGAATACAAGACCACGCTACAGCGGCAGGGAAGTGGCACGTCGGACCCTGCATCGTGGGGAGCACTTTGTTCTGTTCGTTTTGGTGGGTTTGCGGGGTGAGTCTGTTTGTTGCGTCGGCGACTTTGCAATCTGGATGGAGGATGAAATCAAGTGAATCGTACACCAAATCGACCATTGATCTTTTGCGTTGGGACCCAAGTGGTCGCACAAAAGGATGTCATGGCTGCGAATGATCGGATTGCTCATCCGGCCGGTGCTGTCGGGGTGATCGTCCGGTCACCAATTGATCGAACGCATTCGTATCGCGTCAAGTTCAATGACGGTGTAGAAGCCTCCATTCACCATCATCAACTTGTCAGATTGGCTGATTTCAAGGATCAGCGTGGCAAAGCTGGACATGCACCAATCATGAGTGAAGGGCTGCACGATCGCTTGATTTTTCAGTGTGTCATCGGTTCACGAGCTTATGGCTTGGAGGATGCGGGATCAGATACTGATCGACGTGGTATCTATTTGCCACCCGCCGACCTCCAGTGGTCACTTTATGGTGTGCCTGAACAACTCGAGAATGATGAAACCCAGGAAGTTTACTGGGAGTTGCAGAAATTTCTTGTGCTCGCGCTCAAGGCGAACCCAAATGTTCTCGAGTGCCTCTTTTCACCTATTGTCGAACATGTGACGCCGCTTGGTGAAGAGTTGCTTGGAATGCGGGACGCCTTTCTGTCCAAGTTAGTTTTTCAGACCTATTCAGGATACGTCGCATCGCAGTTTAAGAAGATGCAAACGGATCTTCGCAATCAGGGGCGGGTGAAATGGAAGCACGTCATGCATCTCATCCGTTTGCTGTTGTCTGGGCAACAGATTCTGTGCGACGGTGTGGTCTGTGTTGACGTGGGAGAGCACCGCGACCGATTGCTCGTGATCAAGCACGGCCAAATGCCGTTCGCGGAAGCGGACCGTTGGCGGAAACGACTGCAGCGGGAATTCGAAGTTGCGTTTCAGAACACCACGTTGCCGGATCGACCTGATTATGAACAAGCCAATACCTTTTTGATCGCTGCACGCCGTCGAGCATGTGAGGGCAGGTTGCCATGAGCCAAGAATCGATCATTTCTAACGACCGGATGATACAGCAAGTGCGATCACATCCGTTTCCGTTGATATTTGTTACCGTGAGTGGCGCGCACTTGTATGGATTCCCCTCCGCTGATTCTGATTTTGATCTCCGCGGTGTTCATCTGTTGCCAATTGAGTCGGTGATCGGATTGAAGCAGGGCGTCGAAACATTCGAGAAGGAAGAAATCGATGATGGTTGGGAAATTGACTTGGTGACACATGATGCCGCTAAGTTCTTTTCTTTGATGTTGCGTCGCAATGGCTACGTGCTAGAACAGGTGTTTTCACCGCTCGTTGTGCATACCACCCCAGAGCATCGCGAACTGAAAAAGATCGCGGCGGATTGCATCACAAAGCATCATGCCCATCACTATCTCGGATTTGCGGCAACGCAGTGGAAGTTGTTTGCCAAAGAATCTCCGCCACGAGTCAAGCCGCTGTTGTATACCTTTCGTGTTCTCTTGACCGGTATCCATTTGATGCGAACCGGGAAGGTAGAGGCGAACCTCGAGGTGCTGAATCAGAGTGAAAAGATGACATACGTCGATGAGTTAATTGATCGAAAACGTAATGGAGCAGAGAAAGGCACGCTGGACGCTGCGGACTTGGGGTTCTATCAGAGTGAGTACTTGCGTTTGGTGGAGGCGTTGGAAGTTGCCCATCGGCAATCAGCACTCCCCGAGGCGGCCACGGCTTTCGATGCGTTAGACGAGTTGCTGGTCCGATTGAGGTTGCCTTCGCGATAGTCGCAGCTGGAATGTCCGTCCGTGCAAGTTGATGGATCGCTGGTTGTGCGGCGAGTTCGTCAATTGTCGCGCCAAGCCCAACCCGTATTCCGAAAACAAGCCGAAATCGGAGGATCCTCTTGAATCAGCCTGAAATGACTGACCAGGTCATTTCAGGTTGATTCGTCATATGAATTGGGAATCGACATCGGTAATCTTTAACGGAACGGAGGGATGCGTTGGTGAATGCCGTTGAAATTGAGCTGGATCGGCGAAACAATCGATTCGGGGGCGATGTGCGGGTGACTACGATATACTCGTGCGAGATTGATAACCTTGCTGATTGAGTGATCGCACTGATTGATACACCGCCCGCCATTTGTTCCCACCAAGATGAAACCGCGTTCGAATCTGACCGCGTGTGCCAAACTTAACACAGCACTATTATTAGTATTTGCTGTACTTTGGAGTTTGAGTGCAGCTGCCGATGAACCCGACCCGCTGACCGAATTAGCGGCCGTTGAATTCGTGCGTACCCATTGCATTGAATGCCACCGAGGCGAGGATGCTGAATCAGGATTGGACCTGAGCTTGTTTTCCGAGGCAAAAAATGTATTTGATTCGATCGATGTTTGGAATCAGATCGCGACACGCGTCAGCGAAAGGCAGATGCCTCCACGGGGAAGCGAGCAGCCGTCGGTTGAATTGCGGAGTCAGTTTGTCGCTTGGATTCGCCAAACAATTTTTACAGCCGTCTGCGATGATGGGATTTCACCCGGCCCGCCAATGATTCGTCGAATGAATCGCACCGAGTATGCGAACACGGTTCGTGATCTGCTCGGGATTCCGATCAACGCGGCACATGCCCTGCCCGTCGATGGCGCGGGTGGCGAGGGGTTCGATAATGCATCGGAAACTTTGTTTATCTCGCCGATCTACGCCGAGAAATATTTGCAGGCGGCCCAATCGGCAATTGGTCACGCTCTGAAGGATCCAGTTGATCGAAGTCGTATCATCGTGGCCGATCCGAATGAACAACGCTCACCGCGGCAAGCGGCACGGGTGGTACTCAATGCTTTTTTGCCGCGAGCATTCCGTCGCCCTGTAAGCGAGGAAGAATCCGAACACTATTTGGATCTGTTCACGCAAGCGTTTGATGAAGATGAATCATACAGCAGCGCAATTGAGTTTACCTTGGTCGCCGCGATGGTATCGCCCAAATTTTTATTTCTGTACGAGCAACCCGGCCAGTCAGGAGGGTTGACGCCGGTCTCGGACTACGAGTTGGCATCGCGATTGTCGTATTTTCTCTGGGCATCAATGCCCGACGATGAATTGCTTCGGTTGGCGTCGGAAGAAAAATTGCATGACGAGCAAGTTCTTGCTGAACAGGTCAAACGAATGCTACGGAGTGAGATCGATGGGCGTGGTTTGCGTCGCGATTCAAAGGTGCGTGGATTCGCAACGAGTTTTGTCGAACAGTGGCTCGGGACGCGGGCACTTGGACGCGAGTTCAAGCCAGATCCTTTGATTGCGACCCGGTATGACTCCGAGTTGGAAGGTGGAATGAAATATGAGCCGATTTTTTTCTTCGAGGATCTGCTTTCAGAAAATCGATCTCTCCTGAATTTGATCGAATCCGATTTTACATATGTCAATCGACGTTTGGCGCAGCATTACGGTGTGCGTGGAGAATTCCGCGAGCAACCGAAACGGGTTGAATTACAGGCCGCTCATCATCGCGGTGGGTTATTGGGTATGGGTGCGATTTTGGCGGTTAGCTCGCTTCCGCATCGCACAAGTCCAGTGCTGCGTGGGAAGTGGATTCTTGAAACCATGCTTGGGACGCCACCGCCGCCGCCGCCACCTGATGTGCCTTCGCTTGACGAAAAGAATGAGACTCTGAAGCCAAGTTCATTGCGGCAGCGGTTGGAAGCGCATCGTGCCAATCCTGTCTGTGCTTCGTGCCACGATGCCATGGATCCGTTAGGGTTCGGGTTGGAAAACTATGATGTGCTTGGGGGGTGGCGAACCCGAGTGGGCGTCGTGCGAATCGATGCGGCTGGAGAATTGCCTGGTGGCGAACAATTCAACGGACCGGTAGAACTCAAGCGGTTGCTGCTGCAGCGGAAAAAGCAATTCATGCGAAACCTGACTCGCAAGGTACTTGGTTTTGCGCTTGCCCGCGGTCTTACAAACGAAGATCTTTGTGTGGTGGAGTCGATTGTCGGAAAACTTGAATCCGAAGATTATCGGGCCCAGACACTGATGACCGAAATCGTGAAGAGTGTTCCGTTTCGGTACAAGCAATCTCACCCTCCAACAGAATGATGCGTCCATGAGTGCTCCTGTTCAGCTATCTGTGAACTCACGACCTCCACTTTCGCGGCGAACCTTGCTTCGCGGAACCGGTGCCGCGTTGGCACTGCCATGGCTCGAGGCGATGATGCCGAAGCAGGGGGTGGCAGCCGAAAAAGAGGGAGAAGCTCCCAGCGATGCGCCAATTCGTATCGCCGCATTGTTCGTTCCGAATGGTGTCCACCAGGGAATGTGGACGCCGGAAGGTGTCGGACGTGATTTCAAGCTTTCCCCGACGCTGCAGCCATTGGAGTCCCTGCGGGACCAATTGTTGGTCTTCACTAACCTTTGGAATCAGGCAAGCAACATTGGTGACGGTCACTACGTCAAGACGTCCGGTTTTTTGACTTGCACGACTATTAACAAGTCTCTTGGCATTGATTTGAATTGCAACGGTCGGTCGATGGATCAAGTGGCTGCCGAACATGCCGCCAAGCAGACACCGATCCCTTCGCTCGAATTGGGAATTGACCCCGTGACAACTGGGGTCGATACGAATGTCGGTTACACGCGTGTTTACGGTTCGCATATTGCTTGGTCGGGACCAACCAGTCCGTTGGCGAGGGAACTAAACCCCGCTTTGGTGTTTGAACGACTCTTTCGCGCTGCGAACCCTAAAGCTGGGTCTGGTGTCCGCGATCAACTGCTGCTGGATCGTGTGCTGGGTGATGCAAGCGAATTGAAGCGATCGCTCGGGACGTCCGATCGACAGCGGATGGATGAGTATCTACAGTCAGTACGATCCGTCGAGAAGCGTTTGCAGATGCGGCAATTGGAGGGCGTCAAGCAATGGCGACCATTGGTCGATTTGGCACTTTCGGATCGACCAAGTGACCAGCGCCCCGATCAATATGTCGAACAGGTTCGGCTGATGCTTGATATGATCGCCCTGGCATTTCAAACGGACACAACTCGGGTTTGTACGTTCATGTTCGGGAACGCCGTTAGCGGCCGGAGTTTTTCCTTTTTGGATGGAGTGTCCGGTGGACACCACGATACGTCACATCATCAAAACAACGAGGATAAGCTGCGACAGTACCAGTTGATCAACCTTTGGCACGTCGAGCAGTACGCTTATTTATTGAACAAGCTTGCGAGGATGCGGGAACGGGATGGTTCGGTGCTCGATCATTCGATGGTTTTGTATGGGTCAGGGTTACGAGATGGCAACAGTCATAGTCCCCATAACTTACCGATCCTTTTGGCTGGGCGTGGCGGTGGGCGAATCGCTACCGGGCAGCACTTAGAGAGCAGTCGCGATACACCATTGGCGAATTTGTATGCTGCGATGTTGAATGCGTTTGGAACCGGGGCGACACGCTTTGCCGACAGCACCGAAATGTTGCCCGGTGTCTTGGCTTAGTTTGCCCGATCCGCTAGCGAGCAGTCAGCATTTGCAAAATAGCAGGTGTTGCACCACACTGTTGCCTCGACGGATTTTTCATTCGGCGGATTGGCAACCTCTTCTTGCGAAGGTCGGCGGTCGACCGATGGTCTGAAGTGCTCGTGATATTCTCAAGGCGTGATCTGATGGCAATTCGAAGTGCAATGAGTGTCGTGTTTCTGCTCATTTTTGCGGGTGGTACCTTGGTGGCGAAGGACCGAACCGCCGAAGAATTACGAAGTTATGCGGAACGGCGGATTGCCAATGCGGATGACGAGCAAGTGAATGCGTTTGTCACTTCACTCGACCTGAATGCCGATGGGACGATCACCGATGCGGAATTCAAGCGACGGATTGAGGTGTTCCAGCAGGTTTTTGTCACGGTCCAGCCGGTGCCGGCTGGGGGCGGTCACAGTTTGCCCGACAACTGGATGACTGATTTCGAGAAAGCACGTGAGAAATCTGCGGAAACGGGAAAGCCGGTGTTGGCGATGTTTTCAGCTTCGTGGTGCGGGCCGTGCAAAATGATGATTGCCAATGTTTATCCGACCGATGAGGCGAAGCAAGCACTCGACGCTTTTGTGCCGGTCTATATCGATTCGGAGCAGCAGGTCGGGTTGGCGACGAAAAACGAGGTCCGCGCCTATCCAACCTTCATCTGCTTTGACACCGACGGGGAATCGATCGGTCAGCATGTTGGTGGCGGTAGTGTCGATGATTTCGTGTCGATGCTGGCGAATTTTCATGATCCAGCCGACAATGATTCAGCTCCAGCTCCCGGATCCCCAGATCTCCCTTCCAGCAAGACGAAGACGCGGGATTAAAAGCTGCAAATCACAATCGCGGTTCGATTTGGGACCACAATGAACCGCTCATTTACTGATTTCCAGTCTGTGTCAGTCGCGCGGCGATCGAGTACACTGCGAAGATGTTTCTAGCCACTCTTCGCCGGGGGACATCTATGATTCGGTTCCTTTTGGGTGTTTTGGTCGCATCGGCGGCCAGTTGGTCTTGTTTTGCCAACGCATCCGAGACAGTCAATTTGCGTTATCGAAGCTATCGCACCTGGTCAATTCATCTGCCCGCGGAAAAGTGGTTCCCGGTGAATGAGGGAATCAAAATTTCCCATGCTGGTGGCGACCAATTTGACGTCGAACTAGAGGGCAACAGCCTCCGTTTTGATACCGACGGGGATGGGATGCTCGATCGAACGATCAAGCCACTGGTTGATCCCAAGACGAATGTCTCGACCACTCGGGTTGTCTTGACTGGCAAGACCGAGGCAGGCGAACCGCTGCGGTACGCAGCCCGACTGCGAAAGGACGCTAACGGTTGGGAGTGGGCACCCGGTGGCGCGATGGCGGGAATCATTACCGCGGAAGCAGGGCCAGTTCCGATTCGTATCATCGACCAAAACGGGAATGGTCGCTTTGACGATTTTGGCAAGGACGCAATGGTCGTTGGCAGCAGTGATCATGCAATGTTGTTGTCTAAAACGGTTCAAGTCGATGACACCTTGCAAAACATCGAATTTGTGGGTGATGGTAAGTCGATCAAGCTTTCTACCTTTACTGGAGAGACGGCTGAGATCGACATGTCCACGTCTTTTCATTCCAAGGGGGTCCTGCTTTCCTCGGTAATCGTTTCGGAGGACGGGCAGCATTCATTTGACGTGGGGGCCATTCAAGGACCGGTCGAAGTACCGGCAGGAACTTATTCAATTGTTGGTGGGGTCCTGGGGTTGGGGAACCATCGTGTTCAGATCGCGTCTGGTCGGATGAGTCCGCTGAATTTGGCGGCTGGTTCATCCACTGATTTCGATTGGGGCGGGCCGATCGTATCGGAGTTTCAATTCGCTCGGCGGGGCAATCAAGTTCAATTCTCGCCCGATCACATTTGGTACTACGGGCGTGCCGGCGAGCAGTATGCCGGGTGGAATCCGATCGGCAAATCGCCTGAGTTTAAGATCTTGGATGCCGACACAGGAGTTGTTCTGGAGGTCGCGATACTGCCGGGGTCCTGCTGAGGCCGCGGCTTTGTACCGGTCGCCGTGAGCGTACCAACCACTGCTAAAATTGAAGTTGAAATGATCGCCGATACGTTTGCATTCGGCAAAATTGTGGGGACGCCCAAGAATTGAGCTTACCGCTCGCGGTGAGGGTCGTTTTTCCGACAGTCAAATTGAACGAGATTTGCCCTGCTGACAGTCGCTGTCAGCAGGGTTTTCTTGTTCGGTCCGCGGCCCTCATTTCTCTGAATCGCCGGTATCATACGGGCCGGAGGTCGAATTCTTCGCCTACTCCGAGGGGCTATCGCCCGTTGTGTGCCAATCATCGGCGGAATGTCGCCCCAAGCAATCAATAATGGGTGTATCCCAGCCACGTTTGGCTACCATGGTGGATCATCTAGTCAGGGAATCCATGTCGCACCTTTCTTTTTACCGCGCCCGTTTTTCGCTCTGCGTCTCCGTGTTATTGATGGCGACGATACTGTCGTCGTCATACGCGCTGGCCCAAGCCAGTCCGTCGATTGACCGACCGCCGGTGATGAGCGACGAAGGAGGGGCGATTCCAGTCAGTGTGGTCGATGGTCGGCTGATTGTTGCCTGTGACATTTCCGGGCCGAAATTAAGGGTTCCCGTAAATCTCTGGCTCGACTTCGATGGTGCTTATGGACTGCAATTGCACAATCGAGCCGCAGCACCGCTGCCGGCGGAAACTCCCGCTGGAAAGCCACTTCCGCTCACGTTGCATTTCCCCGATTTCACCTTGGAAATCGCCCGCCGAGAATTAGGGCCGGAGGAAGATTTTGAGACTTTCACGAAGTATCACTCAAAGGAATTGGGTGAAAACGCACTCACCGGTGCCATCGGTGGCGATATTCTGAAACACTTTGACGTCATCTTTGACTTGCCACGCGGGCAGGTATTGCTTGCGTCTCCCGGTCAGTTGGAGCAACAGCAGGGTGATCCGCTATTGGGCGACGTGGTCGTGCCGATCTCGCTGCAAAATGACCTAGTCTGGCTGCCAGTGGTTTTGCAAGGAGCCAATCCTCAAGTCGCCAGTGAGCCACTGAAGCGGGCGATGGCGATTGGATCGTCGCGGTATGACAGCGTGCTCGATCGACGCCTGTGTAACTCGCTGCGAAGACCTGCGGGAAATGTTGGTCCGGTCCTTTGCGAGTCAATTGACTTTGCCCCCTACGTTGCGTTCCGTCCCGACGAAGTCGTACAAGTGCATCCTGACGGTGTTGCCGGGGTGATGGGGATTAACTTGTTGGAGCGGTTTCGTATTCACGTCGACCGCCAATCCCTGCTGGCCACACTTCGTAGCACCGCTTCACCTATCTTTCCGCAGCAAGACTTGGCTTGGTTTCAAGCCATGGTCGCAGAAGATCGTGACTTAGTGCTGAATTGGCTCGAGCAGCATGGTGATTCACGTCTCGGTCGAGAAGCAGCCGAGTTCTTATTGAATTTGTTGTTAGACGAAGGTGCCGATCCAGATGAAGCCAACGTTGCGATCCAGTGGGTCAACGACACCATGCCTGCCGATCTTCGTGCGACACGATTGTTTGATTTGATGGAAGAACTGGTCAATGAAGGCGAAACCGATCTCGGCATCGCCGCCGGTGAATTGGGTGTCAAGAGTGCACGCAAAGACCGATATCCTGAATCAAATTACAAATTGCATGGGCGGTTGGGGGAACTGCTGCTGCCGAGTGACAAACGAGAAGCGTGGCGGCATCTACTGTCGGCTGCTTTTGGTTTACCCCAGGACGGGATGATCAATCTCAATCTCGCTCGGGTTTACGAAGCGAACGGAAAAAAGAATCGCGCGTTCAGTCGTTACATCCAAGCACTCGTCAAGGAAGAGAGCAGTGAATTGGCGATGGAGGCTTTGATGCGGTTGGACAATGAGTTACCGCCGGATCAAAGGATGACAATTGAGACCATTGATCGCATGATTAGTGGTCGAGTCCGGAATTACTCAGCACCGGATGTCTATCAGTTTGATGCAGCCGATCGAACGAATCGCACCAGTCTTGTCGAATTCTTTACGAATGCTTACGTCGGCACGGAGCAGCGGGGGGGGGCGATCGGCGGTGCAATGGGTAACCAGGGTGTCATGTCGCACTTTTCGGACACCGAATGTGTCTGCCTGTCGTATCATTTGTCGGCACCACGCTTGGAGCCTTTGGTAACGCCGCTCGGCCAATTCATGGCACAGTGGTTGGGGGTCAATGGTCCGGTCGTGCAGGTTGTCGACGGCGTTCGCAGTGCTCCAGGCGCCGGTAAATTTCGTGATGCTGAGAAGATTTACGGAATGACTCGCGATGCGGTGATTTCGCGACTCCGACGGACTTCTCCGGTCGAAATCACGACTGCAGCAAATTTGGATGGCAAGTCACTAACAGTGGAGATCACCATCAAAGGACCAGCCATCGGTTCAGCGGCCGACCTCGAATTGAATCCGCTGGTTGTGCAAGTGGTCGTGGCCGAGCGTGGCGTTGTTTTTCATGGTTCCAGTGGCGTGGTGATCCATCGCATGCTAGCCCGAGGATTGGCAACCGCAGGGCCGCTTAGTGGAGTTGCCTATTTACCAGACGATGATGGTCGCTTGGAATTTTCATTCGCTCGTGATTTGACCGAGATCGAACAAGAGAATGCAACTTATCTCGACTCACTCGAAGCGGGGCAAACAAACGGTGGGACACGCATGGGGTTGCGAATTGAACCAAATAGTGTCGAAGTGATCGTGCTGGTGCGTGATGCCACGAGCGGTGAAGTGGTTCAAGCTCAGAAATGCGAACTTCAGCGTGAGGAGAAGGGCGAGTGAAAGAGACCGAGCCATCGCAGCTTTCGCACGACCTTGAAATCGTCTCAATGACACTGGCAAGCCAGATCCAGAGTCAGGACCGTGGGGATTTCATTCGCGATAGCATCCCAACCGCATTGCAATTGCTGATCGTGATGCCGCTATTCGCGATCTTGGTGCAACTTTTTCGGTGGGCGACAGGAGTTTCAGCGGGTTGGTTTTTTTCGTGGACCAGTTGGAGCCTTTTGACGGTTGCGGTTCCGCTGACGTGGCTGTTTGCTCGAGTATTGACTCGTCAAGTCGAAGTCAGCCGTCATCGAGCATTGCTGGCGGCTGACAAGCAGATCGGATCGAGTGAGCGGATCGCGACGGCTGATCATTTCATGCGACGTCCGTCTCGTGATGGATTCATGCAGGCGGCGGTCGAAGATGCGGCTGATTGGGTGGGCCGTGCCCGCGAAGCATCCCTGGACGAAGAGAGTGTTCGTCGGTCCAGGTCGTTTCTGTCGCTTTGGCCAATCCCGTTGGCGGTGATCGGCTTGCTGATCGCAGCCTTTTTGACACAGTATGCTCGCGTTCCGTTGGCCGGTGATCCCTCGCTGCCCGAACTCAGTTCCGTCACTGACGCCATTTCGATGACGCCAGAACCTTTGCAACCGAAGCAACAGCCCAACGTTGAAGAGCTTCCAGATCCCGATCCAGAAAAAGAGCCTCCACCGGAACAACGGAACCAACGAGCGGTCAATCGGCAAGGTTCGTCCGGCGCCGATATTCCAGATGAAGCCGAAGAATCGAGTGGGAAATTGAGCGAGGGCGAAACCAGGGAGAGCCAACAGTCGGCCAATCCATCGAGTGCCCGTGGCGCGCCCTCCACCTCCGGTCAGCCCTCCAAATCAGGTGAAGAGACGAAGCGGGAACGGAAGCCAAAAAAGAAGCAAAAGCCAGACAAAGAGCGAGAGAAGAAGCCACGTCCCCAAGAAGAAAAACCATCGGGAGCGACCGCCGGACAAGGGTCATCCAAAGGGTCTGACAACAACGCTGCTCCGAGTGACTGGGCCAGCACGAGTCAAGCTGCGACACCCGACGACGAGGATATTGAAGACGAAGAAGACGTGGCTGACGAGGAAGAAGAACAAGAATCGCGTGGCGGTGTTCAGCCGAATCTGCGTGACAGGCGTACGCCTGTCAATCGTGACTTGCAGATTGGCTTTGGTAACGCGCAACCTAATCCCGATGCGAACGGACGTGGCGGACCGGGTGGGCAAAAGAAATCTCGCGGCGTGGCATCTTTGGTGTTGGGAGTTCCCATCCCCGATCGTGTGAATGGCCAACCCAATAGAGGTCGCATCCGAATCACGCAACAACGGATCACTCCGGAAGCTGAACAGAGTGATCCGGTAGCTGCTCAGGATCGGTTGCCCCGCCAAGGTTCGGTTGGCCCAATCCATCATCCTGATTTTTCACCCTGGCTTCAAGATTTTGTGCGACGTTATTTCCTTGAACGTCGAGCCCAGAATCCGTTGCAGGCGTCACCTCCGAAAAACACAACCAGAACGACTCCTCAAGATCCATTGCAGACGTCCGCCGTCGCAGAAAGTGATACGCCGCAATCATGAGTTCTAGCTTGTCTATTGATAATCCCGAAGCCGCGCGCCAAGCGGCTGATGAATTTCGAGCCGTCCATGCCTCCATTCGTGAGGAAGTTTCGCGAATGATGGTGGGGCAGGATGCCACCATTGATGGCGTGCTGGCAGCTCTGTTTGCTGCTGGCCACGTGCTGCTCGAAGGTGTCCCCGGTTTGGGAAAGACTCTGTTGGTCAGTTCTCTTGGAAAGGCGATTCATCTGACCTTTAGTCGCATCCAATTCACGCCGGACATGATGCCTGCCGATATTCGCGGCACCAACGTGTTGCAAGAGAATGAAACGGGCGGCACGAAGTTAGAGTTTCAACCGGGACCCCTCGTTGCCAACTTGGTGCTGGCTGATGAAATCAACCGGGCGACCCCGCGAACGCAAGCTGCACTGTTGGAATCGATGCAGGAAAAGCAAATCTCGGTTGGGAACCGTACGATTGCTTTAGAAGAGCCGTTCTGTGTGATGGCAACGCAGAACCCTGTGGAGCAAGAGGGAACCTATCCATTGCCCGAAGCACAGCTTGACCGTTTCTTGTTCAAGTTGGTTGTCGGCTATCCGGCAGAAGAAGACTACCGAACCATTTTGCGCCGCACGACATCCAACAACGAAGTTGCTTTGAATCCCGTTTCGAATGCAGAAACGATCATTCGCATGCGGCAAGTGGTACGGTCGGTGCCAGTACCAGATCATGTTGAAACCGAAGCGATTCAATTGGTAATGGCGACGCAACCGGGAAGTGAATATGCCCGGCCGTTGGTGAACGAAGTGGTTTCGTTGGGAGCTTCCCCGCGTGGCGTTCAGTCGCTGATTCTGGCCGGAAAGGTTCGCGCCTTGTTGGATGGACGTTTTGCCGTCGCCGGTGAAGACCTGAAGGCCGTTGCGCCAGATGTGTTGCGGCATCGGATATTGGTCAACTTTCATGGAATGTCAGACGGTGTGACTCCCGACGACGTGATTCAAGAAGTACTCAAGTAGTTCAACGACTGAGCGTTTCAGCTTGGCGTTGCTGAGCCGTTTCTGTCGTGAGTCACGAAAGACACAATAACATGAATGATCGCTTTAATCTTTTAGATCCACATTTTCTGGAGCAGGCACATGCTTTGCGGATCGTCGCGAGACGGGTCGCACCCGCCGGGCGTTGGGCCGAGCATCGCTCGCGTGATCGCGGGCAGGGAATGGAGTTTCGTGATTATCGACCCTATTCCCCGGGCGACGAGATGCGGTCAATCGACTGGAATGTCTATCGACGGCTTGGTCGTGTTGTGGTGCGGTTGTTTGAGGAGATGGAAGATCTGCCGATCTATCTAATGCCTGATCTTTCGCTCAGCATGTGGAAAGAAGAACCCGCACGCGCCGTGACAGCAATGAAAGTGGCGATCGCGTTTGCCGCAATCGGTCTCGATCAGCATGATCGAGTTGGAGTGTTCCCGTTCAGTGACGCGCTAAACGCGACCGTTCGCCCCACTTCCGGACGTGGTCGACTGAATACCATTGCCGAGGCTCTTACTCGCATTGGACAAGAATCGATCGATCAGCAAGATGGGACAGACCTTGCCAAGTCGATGGCAAAGTTCAGTGGGCTCGGTTTGCGAGAAGGGATGTTAGTCATCATCTCCGATTTTTTTGATCCTCACGGCATCGATGCAATGATGGCGGAGTTGAAGCGAACACGTCACCGCCCCCTGTTGGTTGCGATTTCCCGGCCGGAGGATCGTGAGCCTCGCCTGCGCGGGGATATTCGAGTTCGCGACTGCGAAACGGGCGTAATGCGGGATGTGACCGTCGATTCAACCGTGCTGCAGAATTACCGCGAGGCTTATGACAAGCATTTTGACCGGTTGCGGGATTTTGCGCGTCGCCGGCAAGGTGGCTTTTTGGATCTAAACCACGACAAAGATGTGATGGATCAGCTGGGCAACCTGTTTGAAGGTGGGAGGTATGTGGCATGAGTTTTGCCCTACTTTCCACGCTGGGAGTTCTCCTCGGGGTCATTGGTTTGGCCGTCGCACTGTGGCTTGCGCAACGATTGCGGGTCCAGCATCGCGAAGTCGAAGTGCTGAGCACATTGTTCTGGGAAGCTGCTATCGAAGAGACTCGGGCACGTGTTTTTGTGCGTCGATTTCGGCATTGGCTGGCATGGATCCTGTTGGTCGCGATCGCATCACTCTTGTGGATGCTGTTGGCTCAGCCAACCCGCAGTCCAGCCGACGGCACGAAGCACGTCGTCTTACTTGATTGGAGTGTTGACGATGCAGAGCAGCGGCAAGCCGATTTGCGTTTGGCCATTGAGCGTGCCGAGACGCTGCCAAAGATGGCTCGGGAAATTGTCGCAGTCGGTAGCCACTTGGAGACACTTCTCGCCGCTGGGGAACCGATTGAAATGGCTGCCATGCGAGCCAGTCAGCCCCGGTCGCAAGCTGTGACTCGGACGCCGCAGGGAATGCGGTGGGCGATGGAGGCGTTGTCGTATCGTGCCAGCCCTGAATCACCACTAGCAATGCATCTGATTGGTAATGTGGAAGTCGAACAGGCCTATCTGAACGCATTGCGAGACGATTTGACCATCTACCGCATTCCTCGCGACGCAAACGCTTCCCAAACTCAACTGCTGACACTCGGCGTTGCTGATTCCGTTAGCGGGCGGTGGGGGATGGTCGATGTCGCAATCGGATTTCCCCCGGACCAAGTGTTTAATGCTGCAAGTGTCCGAATCACAGTGGATGATCAACCTGCTGCTCAATCATTGCGGCAACAATCCGAATCGGAGTTTCAATTGCTCGATGTTGTGGCGAATGGTGGGACGTTGCGAGTGGAAGTTGATGACAAGACAATTGGTGAAATGACATTGCCGACACGAGAACTGATTCGTGTCGCAATCGAGGAGAGTGTTCCTGAGACACTACGCGAATTGATCCGGATGGATAGAGCTTGTCAAATCGTTTCATCTGGCGCGGAAGTGAAAGTTGGTTTTGGAGCGGATTCGAATTTTCGTCTTTCTACGGAAGACGAGTCTGCTTTCCTGATCGAATCCGATCACGAAGATCCCAAAGCTGCACTTTCGGAGTTGATCAATGAATTGGCGCTCCGGCAAATCGACGCGATGGCAATCGCGGAAGAGAGTGGTCGGGTGATTGACGTCCAAGTCGCTGCGGCGGATCGGCGAAGCATCGCAATCTGGAGTGATTTGTTCACTCCTTCATTCGATTTTGCGGAGAGCCGGGCTTGTCCGATTTTTGTAACGCGTTCGATTCGCTGGCTTGCCAACCAGCCAGCCATGGTTCCGTGGGCCGAGCGGGGTGAGCGTCTGCCCGTTGCTGCGCCCGAATTCGATCGAGCCTCTGGTGCGATCGCGGCCACCGAAGATGGACGCCAGATTCAGACCGCTCGCTTGTCACACCCGATTGCCAAGGCAGCTGATCTATTGGATTCGCCTGACGCTGGTTTATTTTCGCGAGTTGGCTTAACGACGTGGCTTGGGTTAATCGTGTCGACCTTGTTAGCCGGTGAATGGATGTTGTACCAGCGAGGACGTATGCCATGATCCTTTCCTCTCCGTGGTGGTGTTTACTTGCTGTTTTAGCGTTGTTGCCGTGGGTTGGTCTCTGGCGCGGGAGTGATCGTGTGCAAAACACGCTCCGTTCCCTGCTCTTCTTGATGCTTGCCTTGGCGCTGACGCAGCCGCGATTTCGTTCGAGTGATTCCCAAGTCGATCGCGTTTTGATCTTGGATCGCAGTGCGAGCGTGGTTGAAGAGGCACATCAAAGCATTACGAGCTTGGCGGGTGAGTTTGTGGCTTCCGGACGCACTCATCTCGTAGCGATCGGACAGCCCGTTCAGGAAGATGAATTTTCCGGATTTGGTTCGGTGACCTGGATCAGCGATAGTCCTTCGCAGGGTTCGTCCCCATTATCAGCAGCTCTGTCGCACGCTGCATCCTTGATCACGCACGGATCGGGTGGCAGTGTGACGGTTGCGTCTGATGCGATGGCGACACGGGAAGATGACAGTCGAGCGATCAGTGCGCTTTTGAAGCGAGAGATTCCAATCCATTGGGTCGAGTTGCCGTCCGTCGAGCGGCCACCGACGCCTGTCCAGGTTTATTGGACCGAACCGCTCCGAAAAGGCTCGACATCCCGACTGAATGTTCGAGTCGTTTCGAGTGGAAAGAATCAGGCTGGCGAAGTTTCACTGCAACAAGAGGGTGAAACGCTCGCTTCGGCAAAGTTTAGCGGCGACACCGACCAGGTGGTTGTTTTAGATTTTGAGCCCTCTGCGTCAGGTTTTATGCAAGCCGACGTGATTGTTAGCACTGCGGGTGGGCAAGACTCGGAGCAAATTCAGGTTGTTTTGCCGATCCATGATGCTCCACAGTTGCTTTATCTCGGCAGTCTTCAAACCGGGGCCGCTGAAAAGTTCGCCCAGATGGTTGGGTCTTCTTTTGATGTTCAAAGCGTAGATCGATCTAATGCCGATGCGGTGCGGCAATCTCTCGGCAAATCTGACTTGGTGATGCTGGATGATATTCCCGCTGACTTGATCCCTGCCGACACGGAACAAGAGATCGTCAATGCAGTTCAAACCAATGGTCTCGGTTTGGTGATGAGTGGTGGTCGCGCTTCGTTTGGTGCTGGTGGATGGCATAACCGACCAATCGAAACCATGTTGCCAATTGAGTTTGTGCAGAAGGAAGAGAAACGTGATCCATC
>JAYZAR010000318.1:0-8626 GCA_036339635.1 Planctomycetota bacterium
GGTACTGAACAAAGGCCCAACGGAGAGAATCTGCACAGTGCCGCTCCCTCCAAAGACTCCAGGTCGGCAAAACAACCCGTCGCTACCAACTGCGAAGAAAGCTCGAGCCGAATCAAAAAGGGACAACTAGCAATCGACACCACATGGGCCTTGGGATCAGGCCGAATATCGCCCGGCTCAGCTGGAGGATAGATAACGCCCGGCTCTGCTGGGAGAGATCTCTGGGCATGGCGTATGAGCGGACCCGCCGCCGACTCTGCTCGCTGAGAAACGCTAATGATCGGCCCGAAGTTCTTCATGTCTCGCCGTCCGGACCGGCGTTTTAACACGGACTCATCTGTCACTCCCAGTAACCGTTGCCGAATTGGTTTTGAACGTTGGCTCGTTTTGCTTCGGAAAGATCACAACAAAAAAATTTATCAGGCCACATTTCACAGGAAAAACCATCGATTTTTCATCAACTTGGTGACCAAGCTTCCGTCACGATGACTGCAACTCCGACCGTTGTGGCGATACGCTAATGGCTACGCAGGAGGCCTTTATTCCATCGCAAAGTCAGCACATGATGGTCGGCCCCCAGCGACTGACGCCATGATTCGGCAGATAACGATGCCATGGCTGTTGTGTTCCGCGCTGCCCCATACGGGCCGATTAGGAGAAAACGGGCGCGAGACGATCGATCAGCAGCTTCAACCGCAACCTGAACAGCAGCACGACAGCAACACCCGAACGGAGACACCGAGCGATGAGTTCCCCCGCCGAGCCCCTAGATCCTGCGGTGTCACCAACGGATATCAATCCGCGTCCGTTTACTCACCTACACTGCCACAGTCACTACAGCTTGTTGGATGGCGCTGGGGATATCGGGCGGCTGATTAACCGCGCCGTTGACCACGGCATGAATGCGTTGGCGTTAACCGATCACGGAAATCTGCATGGGGCGTTAGAGTTCTACCGGAAAGCGAAATCTGCCAACATCAATCCGATCATCGGTTACGAGGCCTACATCGCACCAGGCAGCCGCTTCGACAAGGGAGGCGCTTCCAGCAGTAAAGCCGCCAGTTATCACCTCACCCTGCTGGCGAAGAACCGCACCGGCTTCCGCAACCTGATCAAATTGGCCAGTGCTGCGTCACTCGAAGGTTTCTACTTCAAACCGAGAATCGACAAAGAGATTCTAGAAAAATACAACGAAGGAATCGTCTGTCTCTCTGGTTGTGTCAGCAGCGAATTCAGCCGCGCGGTGATCAAGGGAATCGATACGGCCGAAGTGGAGAAAGAGGCTCGTGAAATTGCTGGCTGGTTCCATCGCGTCTTTGATGATCGATACTTCATCGAGATCATGAATAACGACGTCGAGATCCAGCGTCTTCAGCTGGAGAACGCGGTCGAGATCGCGAACCGCATGGGTCTGCCGTTGGTTGCCACAAGCGACACTCACTACGTTGATCCCAGTGATGCCGAAGCACAAGACATCATGCTTTGCATCAACACAGGGCGATTTCGCACCGATTCATCGCGAATGAAGATGGAGAACGATCAGTTCTTCTTGCGCAGTCCACAACAGATGTACGAGAAGTTCCCGGGCCTTGAACATGCCGTGGCACGAAGCCAAGAAATCGCTGACAGTGTCGACATCGATCTGGAATTAGGCAAGTTTTTCTTCCCAAGCTTTGAATGCCCGGATGAAAAGCAGCCGATTGATTACCTGCGCGAACTCTGCATCAAAGGACTTCTAGAACGATACGTCGACGAAAGCGATCGAATCATCGACGGTGAGCTGAGCGACGAGGTGATGGCTCGACTGAATCGCGAACTCGACGTGATTCAAAAGCTCGGCTTTCCAACCTACTTTTTGATTGTCTGGGACTTCGTCCTCTACGCCCGAGGGGAGGGCATCTCAGCGACCGCTCGTGGCAGCGGCGTGGGAGCACTGGTTTGCTATGCATTGTATCTCTCGCATGTCTGCCCGCTGCGATACGATTTGCTCTTCGAACGATTCCTGGATGAAAGTCGTACCGAACCACCAGATATCGACATCGACTTCGAGAAAGAACGCCGGGGCGAAGTCATCGACTATGTCAAACGACGCTACGGCAACGAGATGGTTTGCCAGATCGGAACGTTTGGTACCCTTGCCGCAAGAGCAGCGATCAAGGACACCGGCCGGGCTTTGGGAGTCCCACTCGCTCGCGTGAATCAAATCACCGAGATGGTCCCCGACGAACTGAAAATCACCATCAACAAAGCGCTTGAAAAAAGCGGCGAGTTGAAAATAGAGTATGAGGGTGATCCCGAAGTTCGGGAATTACTCGACCTGGCAATGAAGATCGAGGGCTTGGCCCGTAACGTCGGCACTCACGCCGCCGCAGTGGTGATTGCGGACAAGCCGCTGACCGAATACGTCCCGCTCGGCCGCGTCCCAGGCAAGCAAGACGTGATCACCCAATGGTCGATGGGTGATGTCGAAGCGTCCGGTTTGTTGAAGATGGACTTCCTCGGGCTTCGCAACCTGACGATTCTCAGCCGTACCGTTCAACTAATTGAACAAACCACTGGGAAAGCGATCGATCCGCTGAAGTTTCCCTTGGATGACCGGGAAACGTTTGCGTTATTACAACGCGGAGAAACGAAGGGTGTTTTCCAATTAGAATCCGGCGGAATCCGCGACCTGCTGTTGCGGATGAAACCCGACCATTTCAGTGACATCATCGCAACCGCCGCGCTCTACCGTCCTGGCCCACTCGAGGGCGGCATGGTCGATGATTACGTCAACATCAAACATGGTCGTCAGCAGCCAGAATACAAGCACCCAGTGCTTAAGGAGGTACTGGAAGAAACCAATTCAATCATGGTGTACCAAGAACAGGTGATGCGAATTTTGAATCGCCTAGGCAAGATTCCCTTGGCGAAAGCGTATACCTGTATTAAAGCGATCAGTAAAAAGAAAGAAGCACTGATCAACCAAAACCATGAAGCGTTCATCGAAGGCAGCGTATCGAACGGACTTGATAAAAAAGATGCCGATGACATCTGGAACCTGATTGTTAAATTCGCAGGCTATGGATTCAACAAATCGCACAGTACGGCCTACGCACTGGTCGCCTACCAGACTGCTTACTTGAAGGCACATTACCCGGTCGAGTTCATGGCCGCACTGCTCTCGAGCGACATTTCGGGAAGAAACTTCAAACGAAAAGATGCGTTGGTCGAGCACATGGAAGATTGCGACCGGATGGGAATCGAAGTGGTCGCGCCGGGAATCAACAGCAGCGGCGCTGACTTTACCGTTGCCGATGGCAAGATTCATTTCGCTCTCTCGGCCATCAAGGGCTGTGGGGGTTCGACGTCGATCACCATCGAACAGGAACGAACCAAGAATGGCCCCTATAAAGACATTTTCGATTTTTGCGAGCGTGTCGATTCATCAGCCTGCAACAAGAGCGCCATCGAAACACTCGTTAAAGCCGGTGCGATGGATAGCTTTGCCGCCCATCGCAATCAGCTCGTCGCGGTCATTGAACGAGCGGTTCAAGCCGGCGCCTCCGTTCAAGCCGACAAACGCAGTGGACAAGCCAGTTTATTCGGCGCCTTTGAAGAGGAAGAAGATAGTCAGCAAGAAACCGCCAGTCCGCTACCCGAAATCGACGAATGGCCCGAAAGAGAAAAACTCGTCAATGAAAAAGAAGTGCTCGGGTTCTACTTGGCCAGTCATCCACTGGCCGAATTTGAAGGCAAACTGGCGAGCTTCCGTACCCACACGATTGATCAATTAGCAGGGGTCAAAGATCGAGGCGAGGTCACACTCGGTGGCATGATCAGCTCGATCAAATTCTCACATACAAAAAATAGTAAACCGGGTGCGCCGACCAAATATGCCAACTTTGATCTGGAGGACATGCAGGGGGCGTTGCGATGCATCGTATGGCCGAAGAGCTTTGTTGACTGCGGCGAACGTGTTCAACCTGACGCCGTCGTACTGGCCAAAGGGAAAATCGATCGCCGCGGCGGTGGTGATGAAGCAAATCTCGTTATCGATGAGTTGATTCCATTGGAGGATTTAGACAAGAGATATACGCATGGAATGCGGATTCGCCTAGACGAACAAGATCACAACACCGAAACCATGAACCAGCTACGAGAAATCCTGCGTGGTTATCCGGGATCACAGGAATTGTTGTTCAGCCTGCAACTACGCGAAGGTGAAGTCGTTCATTTAAAAAGCGACAAATATCGCGTCGAAATCAACTCAGAATTGCGACAAAGAGTCGATGACCTACTTGGCATCGGTCACTACAAGTTGATGATGAGCCGCCCCTCGAGATAGCTGCGTCTCGTCCCGAATGCAACGAAGAATTGATAGACGAATGCATTCAACGACAAAGGATGCAAGCCGCCGTGACCGGGCGACCACGAATCTTGGTTATGCGGCTTCATTAAGCACCCGGCGGTTTACTTCAACACTTTCTTTTCTATCAGCAATTCGATAACCGCCTCGGCAGCAGCCTCAATCGTTTTCTCCGCCGCGTCGATCACCAGGTCTGGATCGACAGGAGCTTCATAAATGGCCGTCACACCGGGGAAGTTCCGCAGCTCGCCAGCATCCGCCTTAGCGTACTGGCCCTTTGTGTCGCGTTCTCGGCAGACCTCCACCGGCGTTGCGACGTGCACAACAAAGAAACGGTCCTCACCGATCACCTTGGCGACTTTTTGGCGAACCGATTCTTCAGGCGAAACAAAGGATGCGATGCAGATCAACCCAGCGTCATTGAGCGTATGAGCCAAATGGGCACTGCGGCGTAAATTCTCGCTGCGGTCTTCCGCCGTATAGCCAAGATCGCGGCTCAAACCACGTCTAACCGTTTCACCATCGATCATTGCCACGGCACGGCCTTGATCGAAAAGCATCCTTTCAACCGCGTGACCAATCGCCGTTTTGCCACTACCGGTCAAACCCGTCAACAACACGGTTGCCGGTTGCTGACCAAACCTGGCGGCCCGCTCTTCACCAGCAACGGCGACAGCTGAAGCACTTTGATCAGATTGATCGTCCTGAGACTCTTCATCCCACACAGTCTTGGCAGAACTGTCGCCTGACTTATCCAGAATCATTCCCGCAGCGACGGTCGCATTGCTGATCCGATCGACCACAATGAACGCACCCGTGCTGCGATTGCGACGGTAAGCGTCAAAGTGGATTGGTGCATCCAGTGAGATACTGACTCGACCGATCTCATTCAGTTCTAGCTGCGGAGCCGGACTACGATGCAAGGTGTTCACATCGACCTTGTACATCAACGTATCAATCGTTCCAGGCAACGTCTGGGACGTGTGCTTGAACAAGTAAGTTTTGCCTGGCACCATTGAGTCGCCGTTCATCCAAACCAACATCGCGTCGATCTGATCACGCGTTTTGGGTTGATTACCAGGCTTGATGATCATGTCACCCCGACTGGCATCGATTTCGTCTTCAAGTGTTAGCGTGATCGATAGCGGCGCAAAAGCTTCATCGAAGTTACCGTCAAAGGTGACAATGTCCTTTACCTTTGATTTCTGCCGACTGGGCAGCACCATAATTTCTTCGCCCGCACGAATAATGCCCGAGCTAATCGTTCCGCAAAAACCGCGGAAGTCCAGATTCGGTCGATTCACATACTGAACCGGCATGCGAAAATCCTGCAGGTTACGATCGCTGCCGATGTACACCGTCTCCAAGAAATTCATCAACGTGCTGCCGGTGTACCAAGCGGCTCGGTCACTACGATCGACCACGTTATCGCCATCCAAAGCACTGATCGGAATGAAGTGCAAATCGGGCAAATCCAAGCGGGCGGCGAAAGAACGGTACTCATCGCAAATCTCTTCGAACCGCTGCTCGCTAAAATCAACGAGATCCATCTTGTTGACGGCGACCACCACGTGGCGAATTCCGAGCAACGAAACGATAAAACTATGGCGTTTTGTTTGGGTCAACACGCCATGCCGAGCATCCATCAGGATGATAGCCAAATCAGCGGTACTAGCGCCAGTCGCCATATTTCGTGTGTACTGCTCATGGCCCGGCGTGTCTGCAATAATGAACTTTCGCTTCGCAGTACTGAAATAACGGTAGGCAACATCGATGGTAATGCCCTGTTCCCGTTCCGCCTTCAAACCGTCGGTGAGCAAGGCGGGGTCAAAATTCCCTCCCGTCGTGCCCACGATCTTTGAATCGGCTTCCAGCTGCGTCAAATGATCCTCATAGATCATTTTGCTGTCGTACAGCAGTCGACCAATCAACGTGCTCTTGCCATCATCAACGCTGCCGCACGTAATGAACCGTAGCAGCTGCTTTTTCTCATGCTGTTGCAGATAAGTATCGATATCCGTCGCGATGAGGTCGGATTGGTGACTCATGGGAAGGTTCAGTTGATGAGTGTGAAGTTACAAGTGGCCAGCCGCTTTCACCAAGCGCGATTGAGGACTGATAACGAAGGCTGCTTTGCTAGAAGTATCCGCGCCGCTTTTTCTCTTCCATTCCGGCACCACCCTCATCTTGATCAATGATTCGGCCTTGGCGTTCGCTGGTGGTTGCCAACAACATTTCCTGGATGATTTCCGGCAGTGTGGTCGCCTCGCTCTCGACGGCCCCCGATAAGGGATAGCAACCGAGGGTCCGGAACCGCACCATTTTTGTCTCTTCTTTTTCACCAGGCAGCAGTGGCATTCGATCATCATCACGCATCAACAGAATGCCATCCCGATTAATCACGCGGCGAGGAGCTGAGCGATACAAAGGAACGATCGGAATATTCTCTAGATGGATGTACTGCCAAACGTCCAGCTCCGTCCAATTACTGAGAGGAAACACGCGAATCGATTCGCCCTTGTTCACCCGCCCGTTGTAAAGATTCCAGAGTTCGGGGCGCTGACTCTTTGGATCCCAGCGATGTGATTTGTCGCGAAAGCTGAAAACACGTTCCTTCGCGCGGCTCTTCTCTTCGTCTCGCCGTGCTCCACCGAAAGCAGCGTCGAATTGGTATTTGTCCAAGGCTGCCTTCAGAGCGTCCGTTTTCATGATCTCCGTATGGCGTTCACTGTCCTCCCAGGGCTTGATTCCTAGCTTCAAGCCTTCTTCGTTGGAGTGCACCAACAACTCAAGCCCCAATTCCTTTCGGACATAGTTCTCGCGAAACTCAATCATGTCGCGAAACTTCCAGGTTGTATCCACATGCAACAGCGGGAAAGGCAACTTGGCTGGGTGAAATGCCTTGCGGGCAACATGCAGCAAGACCGCAGAATCTTTCCCGATGCTGTAGAGCATCACCGGTTTTTGAAATTCCGAAATCACCTCACGCATGATGTGGATGCTCTCGGCTTCAAGCTGCTTCAGATGGGTAAGGTTGTAATCCGACATCGTCATTGCATTTCATTTAAAAGATTCGGGGAGCAACTATTGAAAACGGCCGCCGGTTCGCCCCGAAGGCCAAATCTGCAAGACGGCCCCCTCCGAATCGACGTCATCGCCGAGCGGATAGGATGCGACGCGTCGAAGCTCCAAACCGCCCAAAACGCCTTGATGCCTCGCGTCGCCCCGCTCCTCAACCCATTTGGGCCCCTTGACTAGTAGCAAACGATCGACGTTTGTCCAATGCGGTTCCATCCACCGACAAAATTTTGCGATGCTTCCCACCGCGCGGGCAACCACGGTAGTGAATCGAAAATCTTCCAATAAATCTTCACCGCGAGCGCCGTAAACGGCCACCGGAATCCCCAATTCGGCCACGATTTCACTCAGCACCTTGGCTCGCTTGGTCACGCTCTCTGCCAGACCGACCTCAATATCAGGCCGCATCAAAGCCAATGGAATCCCAGGAATCCCATTGCCGCTCCCGAGATCCAGAACTTCCTCGCCCGCCTCAATCAGATTGGCCAATTGCAGGCAATCCCGCAAATCCCGGCCAACAAACAGCTCCCAAGTGGTGTGGCGTGTCAAATTGAGCTTTACATTCCAGTCCCACATCAGCCGCGCGTATTGCTGCAGCTTTAAGGCGATCGGTTCGGCGAGCTCCACCGAGTGGGCTTCCAAGGCGGCAGAAAATTCGGGATCGAGCGTCATCGTTCCATTGCGGGGTGAGCGAGATTGTGCAAATGATGATGCAGCAAGCATCTCTTGGGAAGGACGCTGGCACCGGAGCATGCCATGGAAACGCCTGAATTAACGTCGGTTTTTGTCTACGGGACGCTCAAACGAGGCCAGTGCCGTGAATCTTGCTGGCCGGAAACCCCCACGATGATCCAGAATGCGTGGGTCGCCGGCAACCTCTATGGCCGATCCGACTACCCTGCAATGACCCCCGGCCACCACCGAGTTCATGGCGAACTCTGGCAGTTTCAATCACCGCAAATGGAACGCGTCCTGAAGGCTCTGGACCAAGTTGAAGCGGCTCCCACTCTATATCGGCGGATCACAACCGAAGTCTTCGATCCAAACAATCAAGCTCTCGGAATCGCCTGGACCTACCATTACGCCAGCAATCCCACGCTCGATGGGTTCCAATTGCTGATCCCAGCAGCAGATGGCAATATCCACTGGCCCCGCTAATCGGTATCCCATTTGCCTCTTTAGGCCTCGATTACCGCCGCG
>JAYZAR010000319.1:0-8742 GCA_036339635.1 Planctomycetota bacterium
CGATTTGGCTAGCGCACCGTGTTTTAAACGATGGCGTTGATTTGCAGGCCGCACGCCAAGAAGCAAAAGCGATAGGATTGCGAACGGTTGGCTACGAGCAGCGGGCTCTACAATACATCGCCGAGGAAAACTAAGGGTGAGTTTCGGGCGGTGCCATTTATGGTGCCATTTATCAGGTGCCGTCGTGAACTCGCGACTGCCTGGGTTGTCGATAAATGAATGGCGGGGCGACCGCTGCCAATTTCTGGCGAATTTCGTACACTTGCCGTTCAGAATAAGGGGCGACACTCAGGTGGCGAAGCATTTGATGGCGGTGGGAACGCAGTAAATCTCCTTTCGCTGAATCTCTGCACTTCTAACGGACAAGAACTGTCATGCGAATTGTGCTGTGTTATCCCGTCGAATCTCGCCATGTCGACCAGATCCGCGCTGCAGCGCCTGGTTGTGAAGTGGTGAATGCTGGGCAGGAAGGAATTGACGAATGTTTGCCAACGGCTGACATCTTCATTGGGCACGCCAAGGTGCCGGTCGATTGGGATCGTGTTTTGGCAGCAAGGAAGTTGCGATGGATCCAGTCTTCCGCTGCAGGGTTAGATCATTGCCTGGTGCCCGGTGTAATTCAGTCGGACATTGTCGTTAGCAGTGCGTCTGGATTGTTTGCTCCGCAGGTCGCGGAGCAAACGTTTTCACTCTTGTTTGGCCTGTTGCGGCGATTGCCGCTGTTCTTTAGAGCGGAAATGCGACGTCAATTTGTACGATTGCCAACTGACGATTTGAGGGGCAAGACGATCGGCATCGTCGGGATGGGTGGGAATGGGCGAATGTTAGTTCGGGCGCTTTCACCCTGGGACGTGCGCCTGGTGGGCACCGATTATTATCCCGTTGATCCCCCGAATGGCCTGGATCAATTATGGCCAGCAGACGAATTAGATCGCTTACTTGAGGTCAGCGATATCGTTATTCTCACGCTGCCCTTGAATATTCAGACCCAGGGTTTGTTCGATGAGGCCTGTTTTTCAAAAATGAAGGCGGGCAGTTACCTAGTCAATGTCGCACGGGGCGCGGTCGTTGTTGAAACCGCGTTAGTCAATGCTTTGCAATCAGAGCAGCTGGCGGGTGCTGGTCTGGATGTCACGGAAGTTGAGCCCTTGGCTGGCGACAGTTTGCTGTGGGACGATCCCAGAGTAATCATTACGCCTCATGTGGGTGCCCAATCAACGAGACGGGTGGACGATACGACTGATTTGGCTTGCCTCAACTTGAAACGGTTTTTTGACGGTCAGCCCCCATACAATCGCGTCGAAAAGAAGCTGGGCTTTCCGCACCCTTCGGTGGTGTGGCGGAGGAGCAAACAGTGAGTAGCAGCAACCGCGGTGTGCGACCCTGCGATGCGGTATTGATGCACCATAGCGATGTAGTTGGTCCAGTGCGGTTGCCAATGAATCGGGCAGATGAATTCATCGCCCTCTTCAATCGGGTTTACGCAGGGCTCGGACTCTCCCTGGTTCTCAAGCCGACGGTGCCTAATCCTACGGTACTCAAGCCGCTGGCGGCCGAAGCTGAATTCGTCAAGAGTGAGGTAGGCGAGGTCGCTACCGGCCGATTAGATGACCGCGATAAAGAGCGGAAGGTGTCGCTGCATCCAAAAAAAATCCCCGGCAGTCCAAAGGACGCCGAGGATATGTGATTTTTCTGGTTGAGATCTTTAACCGTTGAAAGAGTGGAGGGGCATCAGCTTACGAATGAACGATTTTCGCTTTGTCTGTCGCCAGGTCAACTCACTCAAACCCGGTATTCCAAACTCATGGTCGAGCTAAATGCTCAGTGGCCGCAAGTTGGCTCGCAACCGCAGGTTGGCTCGCAAGGAGCTGCACAGGTTGGCTCGCAAGGAGCTGCACAAGTTGGCTCGCAACCGCAAGCTGGCTCGCAGCAAGAGTCGCAACCGTGCTTGTGGAAGATCTTTCCAAACAAGCCCTTGAACAATCCAGGACCCTTTACGCAAGGATCGCAGCAAGGATCGACAACTTCGCAACCACATGCAGGCTCACAGGGAGCTGCGCAGGTTGGCTCGCAGGGAGCTGCACAGGTTGGCTCGCAACCGCACACTGGCTCGCAGCATGAGTCACAACCATGATTGTGCTTGTGGAACAAGCGACCGAGCAGGCCACCCATCTTTTTCCCACCGCAGCAAGGATCAACAACTTCGCAGCCACATGCTGGCTCGCAAGGAGCAGCACAAGTGGGCTCGCACCCACAGGTTGGCTCGACATCGCAACAGCTATCACAGCTTTTGCCACACAACTTGTCAAACAGACCGAACGCGCTAGCGTTGGCCGAGCTCAAAGCGACCATAGCAAAGGCCACTAGAGCAGGAACGATTACACGACGCATCGTGAGATCTCCATGGAATTAGGTTCATCGGGAAGGTTTTGTCACGATTGAGCCGCGACACGTCCGACGGGCCAAAGACTCGCTCGAAGCCGTTGCTCCGACCGAGCACCAGTGACGCTCGAGGGTATTGAGCAGTCATTGTTGGTCGACCGGCGTGTTGCGGCGCTTGTGACAGAACACCTGCTATTTGGTGTTCAGAAGAGCTATCGTCCAGGGAGCTTGGTAACATACGGTGATCTCGTAAGAAATTCCGATCCGCGAACTAATGACGTGTCAAGTTTGACGTTTATGATCGTCACAAGACGTGATCCGCTTTTAGGGCATCGCGTCGCGACGCACCATTGCTGCCGTTGAAATAGACCAGGAAGCGTCGGGGCAATTGACCATGGCAAACACGCTGGAATACCCGTGTGATCCACTGGGGATCGCTGCTCGGCTGACGGAATCGAATCATAACTCCTTAAAAGAGCGGATATATTGCGTACTTGATGGAGCAGTAACCACCTTTGCCATCGTTTCCGGAGACGTACAGGCTTGCTTATCACCGACAGTCGTGATCATTTTGGGATTCGCCGATCTGGTGGGAGAGGGATTCTCGGTGGCAGTTTGTGCCCGTCTTGGAACCCGGGCTCAAATCAGTGAGCCGATCAACTCAGGCAGGTTGGGACGCGGCAAATTTGGCAACGTCCGGAAGGTGAGCGGAAAGAAGTCCGCCGGATCTTGGCATTCCAAGGGTTCGACGGCGAGTCGATTGAGGCGGCGACTGCTAAAATCACCGATTGCCAAACTGGATCGAGACGATGTTGCGGCAAGAATAGTGAATCGCTGTTGAGGCGGGCCAACCCGTTCGGGCTGCAACCGTCACCTATGTGGCATTCGTCATTTTTGGTGCGATCCCACTACTGGCTGATGTTGCTGAATCACTCGGTGCGGCAGAGTCGCTCAAGGGCAACGGCTACGCTTTTTCGGTTTCAGCTCGCCAATAACCGCTGTCGCTTTTTTTCGTCGGAGCTTTGAAATCAAAGTTTGTCCAGCAACGATGGTGGCTAGGTGGATTGGAGACATTGATTGTAGGTGTGGCGGCGGCGTTCAGCGTGGGGAAACAACTTCTCTTTTGGTGCTTGAATTCGAGATTCAGAAAACGCTGCATTCAATTCAGGAAATGAGGCATGCGACAGTACCTCAGTGAATCATGTAATCGCTGCTTGATGTGGCGAGCAACTTGCACCTTGATCAACGTGGCTCGTGATCGAAGTTTTGCTCGCGAGTATAGTTTTCCTGGAGCGGCTTCTTGTGTTCCTTTTGGTTAACGGCCGGCGATCACGCGGTGGAATTCGGAATCCCCCACCAAGAACCCGATCTTGGGTGTGAACGCGATACCGTGCGGGCGTTTTAGACTGATGGTTTGCTTGCTGTGTTTGCCACCCATCACCGTTTCGATTTTATTCGCTTTCAAGTCGATGCGGCGGATCGCATGATTTTCGGTGTCCACGACCAAGATGCGTTGCTCATCGTCAATCACCAGGCCCTTGGGGCCATTGAATGTTGCTTGAAGTGGGCTCCCGCCATCACCTGAGTATCCTTTTTTCCCCGTTCCGGCAATATGCTGCAGGGTATTCGTCTGACGAACGATTCGCCAAATGCTGTTACCTTCTCGCAGTGCGATCCAGATGAATTGGGGATCGACCGCTAGCGATCTTGGCCCAAACAGCGCGGAACCGGATGCTTTTGATCCATGAACGGGCAATTTCTTTTCACCCGTTCCTGAGATGGTTTCGACGATCCCTGTTTTTAAATCGATGCGACGGATTCGGTGATTACCGGTGTCAGCGACGAGGACACCGTCGCGACCGTCGAGGACAACACTATGAGGTTGTCGAAAGCGGACCCGATCGCCACGGTCATGATCACCCTTGAAGCCGGGATTACCGTCGCCGGCCAACGTCTCTATCAATCCTGTTTCTGAATCGATTCGGCGAATCACGTGATTACGTGTGTCGGCAATGAACAGATTTCCATCGGTGTCAACGCGAACTTCATGAGGCCAATTGAAGGTTGCCTGTGTCGCGGGACCACCGTCACCGCTGTATCCCGAAACGCCTGTTCCCGCGATTCTCACGAGTCTGCGGTCGTGTAGTTTGCCCGCGTATATGCAGTGATCATCGATGGTGGTGACCCACCAATGGTTGGCTTGAATTTCGACGCCGAAGGGGTTCCCCAACGAAAGTTGCTCGCGGTCCGAATCGGGTTGCGAAGAGGAATAGGGCTGCTCGCGAATCGCTGGTTTGCCGCTCCCCGCAAAGATGGTTGCAGGTTGGTTGACTGCCGGCGTACCTGCCACGGCTGTTGTCGGCTCGGTGGCTAAGGTTTGCACCAAAACGCCGGGTACCGCTTGGCTGAGAATGCAGCCGCAGAGGATCGAGCTAAACCGAAGGGGGGCGGCGCGGAACATAGCAGCAGACTCAGATGCGGGTGTGACCGAATGAGCTCTGAGTGTGAGTCAAACCGCCGGTTGTTACAACTACTTGCAGCGGTTTAGTTTTGCTCTCCTCGCTGGTTTTTGCGGAGCTCGTACTGCTCGAGTATTTCTGGAGAGTCCAGCAGGGCATCAACGACATCGGCCGCCCATTGTGTTCCTCGCCCGTTCCGCAAAATCGAGGTGACTTTTTCCAGTGGCATGCCGCTTCGATAGGGGCGATCACTGGTCATCGCATCAAACGCGTCCGCTACGGCCAGCAATTGAGCATCACGGGGAATCGCTCTACCTGCCAACCGATTGGGGTAACCAGTGCCGTCCCACGCTTCGTGGTGATGTCGCACGGCGGGTAAAATCTGGTTGAATTGCGGTATCCCTTGCAAAATCTCAAAACCAAGCACGGGATGGGCTTTGATTTGTTCAAATTCTTCTTCGGTCAATTTTCCAGGTTTGCAAAGGACCGAATCTTGGACACCAATCTTGCCAATATCGTGAAGGATGCCCGCCATACGAATTCGGGTGACTCCTCCTTCATCAAATCCGAGGCGTTTCGCAATCGCAACGGCTACATCGGCAACCCGGGATGAGTGACCACAGGTGTAGGTGTCTTTGGCATCGAGTGCAGAAACGAGGGATTGAATCGTACCCTCGAACATCTGCTGCATTTCTCGGTACTGACGCTGGTTGATTAAGTGAAAGCCGAGCATCATCGAGGTTGACTTCATCAGATCGGCCTCGACCGTTCCGAACTCAGCTTGCTCGAGCGTACGAACGGCAATCATCCGACCCAGTTTTTGATCTTGCCGTTGGATGGGAACCACGAGGGTTCGTACATTCGCTGGCGCATTCGCATTTGGCGTGTTAATAATCCCAACGGGTACGCCGAAGCTCTCGTCACCCGCATTTTTGACTATCGATTGCTGTTCAGTGTAATCGGCGAGGTCCCTGATCCATTCGGGCTTCCCTGCATTGCCGATCTGATAAAAACAATCGTCCTGGCGACCTTGGTCATCGGAAGGTAGGTCGATAGCGATCCAAATCGCATCCAGGCAGGGAGTCAACTCCTCCAGGAGCGAGTGGCAGACTTGCCCGGATGCCTCATCTAACCTCAGCCTTTCGGAGAGCTGGTGCAATAGCGTCAATTCCTCAAATTTGAGAGACAGGGCTTGGGCCATCTCATGCAATTCATTTTCCAACGTGCTTTTAGGACCGTGATTGAGACAAGTCTCATCAGCTGTACAAACAGCCGGGGTCATCTCCTTTCGCTCGTCGTTGGTTGACGGAAATGTTGGGATCGTTGCTGCAACAGGCCCGGACTGAGTGGGAGTGGATGGTTGGGGGACGACTGCCGCCGAGATTGTGATTGATGGGAGATCGGCCTGACAAGGGACTGAATTATCAGACTTGATTGCTAATTTGTCGGCAGAAAGCATCAAAAGTTTTATCCAACAGGTAGATGACAACGCGTACTTGAAACCTAGTTCGTTTATCGCGTTTGCGACCAGGATTACCGTTAACCACTGGTTGTTGAGAAACAACATGACAGATCATTACGATGACCATATCAGTTGCAACGGTTGAAGACGATCACAATGTGACGGGATGACGAACTGTACCGTGCGACCTTATGATTGGGCGGCAGAACTCTCCGCCACAAATTACTACAACATCAATCCTTGCTATGACTGAATACCGCACTGAAAAAGACTCAATGGGTGACATCCGCGTCCCGGCTAATGCGTACTATGGAGCTCAGACACAGCGTGCCGTCGAGAATTTTCCGATCAGTGGATGGCGGCTTCCCGTACCGATGATCTCCGCCATGGGATTGGTCAAGTATGCATGTGGCGTCGCCAACCGAGATCTCGGGAAATTGACCGGATCTGGAACCACTCCACTCGATGATTCGCAAGTTGAGGCAATGCTGGCTGCGGCACTCGAAGTGGCTGACGGGAAGTTGGCCGATCAATTTCCGATCGATGTGTTTCAAACTGGCAGCGGCACCAGTAGCAATATGAACGTTAACGAAGTAATTAGCAATCGCGCGACCGAGATCGCGGGGGGCGATCGCATCTCGGCTGACAAATTGGTCCACCCAAATGATCACGTTAACATGGGGCAAAGTACGAATGACACAGTCCCCACCGCGATTCATGTCGCGGCGGCAAGCGAGATTCATCGGAGTCTCTTGCCTGCCTTGCAGAGAATGTATGGAGAGTTGTCATGCAAAGCAGCGGCCTGGGATACAGTCATCAAAATCGGCCGAACTCATCTAATGGATGCGACTCCCCTGAGACTAGGGCAAGAGTTCGGTGGTTTTGCACGCCAGTTGGAATTGTCGATTGCTCGTGCTGAGGCTGCGAGCAGGGCGCTTCACGAGTTGCCGGTTGGTGGGACGGCGGTTGGGAGCGGCATCAATACGCATCCCGAATTTGGACGCCGTGTTGCAGAGGTATTAGCAGCGAAAACCGGAATCGAGTTTATCGAAGCAATCAACCATTTTGAAGCGAATGCGCAGCGGGACGCATTGGTGCAAGCTCATGGTGAGATCAAGTGCATCGCTCAAACGCTGTTCAACGTTGCCAACAATATCCGCTGGCTTGGCAGCGGTCCACGTTGTGGTTTTTATGAAGTAAAACTACCAACTCGCCAGCCCGGGAGTTCAATCATGCCTGGAAAGGTGAATCCCGTGATGTGTGAATCGATGATGCAGTTAACCTCCAGAGTCATGGGCAATGACACGACGATGACGGTCTGCGGAGCTTCAGGCGGGAATTTTCAGTTGAACATTATGATGCCGGTAATGGCTCACACAATGCTTGAATCGCTTCACTTGTTAGCGCAGGGGATTGAGGCCTTTGTCGATTTTTGCGTCGACGGGATGGAACCGAACCAAGAGGCTTGCGAGGCGTCGGTTGAGCAGAGTTTGTCGATGTGTACCAGCTTGAACCCACTGATCGGCTACGAGCAGGCTGCTAAGTTGGCCAAAGAGGCATTCGCAAGTGGACAGACCATTCGTCAGCTTTGTAAAGAAAAAGAAATCCTGCCAGAGGAGACGTTGGCTGAAGCGCTTGACCCGTGGAAAATGACCGAACCGCAAGAATAATGAAGAGGCTCTCTTGATGAAAGCAATCAGACCGATCCTACCCATATTGGAATGCGTCAGAGAGTCAGGTCCGGCATGAGCACTCATTTTGACTCGAATGGCAATGCCCGAATGGTCGATGTTTCGGCAAAGCGTGTAACTGTACGCGAAGCCGTGGCGAGCGGGCAGCTTGTGATGGCTGAAGCCACGGCGAAGATGATTCGGGGAGGTAATGCGAAAAAGGGAGATGTGCTGGGGGTCGCGAGACTTGCCGCGATTCAAGGATCGAAGCAGACAGCAAATTTAATTCCCTTGTGTCATATGATTCCGATTGAAGCAGTTAGCGTAGACTTCGAATGGATTGCCCCCGCCGTGTTTGGCCAGTCTCGATCAACGAGCTCACGAGCGAAATCTCCTTCGGTGTCGGTAAGCACCGAAGTCCTCCGTTGTGTCGTACGCGTTCGGACTAGCGGAAAGACCGGCGTCGAGATGGAGGCGTTAACGGCAGTCTCGATCGCCTGCTTAGCAGTCTACGACATGGTAAAATCGGTCGACCGCGGAATCGTGATCGGTCCGTTGCGTTTGGAGGAAAAGTCGGGGGGGAAATCGGGGGATTTTCGTCGCAAGCCAGGCAAATCGTGTTAGTTTGATTTTCGACCTGCGGTACTACTGGGGAAGGGTATGCAACTGCCGGAATGACTGAGAAAGGGCATGTAGGCGTACTCGCCACTTCAAACCCAGTCATCGATGGATTCGACCGCAATGAACTTGGCCTCGACGATTCGCTCCG
>JAYZAR010000320.1:0-9821 GCA_036339635.1 Planctomycetota bacterium
CGTGAGCGCGCCGGATGCGTCACCAACCGAATCAATCGTCGCGATGCCTGTATCGACATCGGAATCATCTCCCCAGTCAATTGAAAAATCAAATGTTTCCACCGTGCCCGGGTTTGTGTTTCCATTCGCAAAACCAGGATCTGCAATTTGTCCAATATTCGTTAGATCAATGGCCTTACCAACCTCTGCAACAGCATTGGCAGTGGGTGTCAGTGTTGGGGCGACATTCGTAATCAAAGCATCGCCCAATGAGTAAACAAGCTCGCCCAGCTTACTTCCCTTCAACATCAGGCGGACGGGGTAAGCACCATTGTCCGGGTAGACATGACTGGCAGCCACAGTGGTCCGTGATCCGATTAACTCCCAACCTAGGTCGTCCATCGCGGCAAAATCGAGTGGAGAAAAGAGCTGCCGCACCCCTCCATAAATCGCAGCCGACATCACGGTCGCTTGCCCAATCTGTTCACTAACAACATCCGCCCAATGCGAATCCTCAACGGGAACCGGCCCCAAGCCCTCATAGGCGGCTCGTGCGGCTGGCCCAGTGAACGCCCCATCACGGGTTAAGTTGGCCCACGACGATGTCAGGTCAGTGCGAATCGCACCAAAACCAAGAACATGCGCAAGCTCGTGAAGCGCAAAACTGACGAAGTCTGATTGCCCTGATTGAATCCCCTCAGCATCGACACCAAAAAACCAGTTGGTCTCGCTGTCGAATGAAATCGAACCAAACGCCGGGGCAACATCCGTTTGCACCGGACCGGCGGCCCCTGCCTCACCGCGAGTTCGCACGGTGTTACGAAACGCCTCAATATTCGCCACTTGTTGATCACACTCCGCTTGGGTCTGACAAGAAAGATCGGTCGCCGGAAAGCTGAATTGACCGCCACCACCCACGCCCCGGCGATTTCCCGGCAGATCACGGGCTCCAACGTAAACAAGGATCTCGTTCTCGGGGATCGATAGATTCGGTGATAAATCAACCAGTGTTCCAAGTGATTGATTCGCAGGCCCACTGCTGGGATGAAAGACCGACGGTTGCCACCGATTCAATCCCCCAGGAACAATCGCGGCCAAGTCATCTGCGAAACGCCCCACTAGACTCTCTGCTGCCAAATCCAGCAACGCACGCCGATGGAATCCCTCGCCAGAAAAGAAGTTCGACGAATCAAGCGAGTAGTCAAATCGAACTTTCAACTGGCTCCACGTTTCACCACCACTGATGGAAGTCGGTGGCGATACCGTGCCATCTCCCCAGTCGACTTCAGCACTGACGTTGCCCGCCAATCCGCTCGCGTCGTACACACCGCTCCAGTCGTAAGCACTACCCTCCGCCGCCAACAAACGCCGGCTCTCTAGCGTTTGCCAACGCAGCGACCGCCGATGTCCGGCTCGTCGTTCTGCAGTTCGTCGTTTCGCCGCTAATGGATGCCCATTCGGGAACTGGGAAGCGGTTTTGTCAGATCGTCTTTGAGAGGCCATAAAAAGAGTTTCGGCAACCACGCCAAACGCAGCAAGAAAAGCTAGTGAACTCCCGCCAGATAGGCAAAATGGGGAGTTTACTTTAAACACCCCTGCCTTGCCCACACCGAGTGAATTTGACCCTTGTAAGAGGCTCGTGGGGAATATTTTGTCGCTTCATCGCCGCCGGTGCATACCGAAATCTATCTACCCAGAACCCACCGGTTAGCCCCATACGTGAGCGCAGAAAAGCGGAGAACTGGATGAGTTGGCTATTAACATCGCAGGGAGTAACCAGTTGATGCCAGGAAGGCCACCTTCGACCAAGCGGTTGTCGAATTTGCAATCATGCTGTCGGGCCGCCTCAACCAAGCGATCGGCAATTTTTTAGCCGCTCCCAAGCGTCTTGATTCTGGCTGATTGATGCATGGCGGATTCTCCACCCCTCGCAGCCCAACCCCAAGTGATCACTCTTGCTCGGCGCGTCGGAAGACTGCGACAACGTCGTCGACCGGAACGACGAACAGTTGATTGTCATGTTCTAAATCGACCGGGATCGCATTTTTCGGATGGAACAGAATTTTGTCGTATTGGCGAAGCGGCAGTTCCTCATCATTCTCAACCACTGCACTGATCGTGACAATTCGCCCGGTGATTGTTGGAATTTCAGCAGCATCCGGCAGAGCGATTCCACCTCGAGTTTCTCGTTTGGGCTCGTCTTTACGCACCAGCACGCGATCACCAATTGGCTCGACATGCTCAAACGTTGCTGCTTTCTTCTTTCCCATTATGAACCCGTTAGTGGATGTTTACATTTTCAGTCACGCAACATTCTAGTCAGCGACTGGAGGATTCTTCCAGTGGCGGTCAACTGCGTTGGTTTCGCCGCGAGCTCCAAATTCCGCTGTGGGGATCCCTAAGGCCCGAGAACACAGGAAATGAAATCTCGGAAATCGGCCCGGGGCTTGCCGAATCAACCACGACCGAACGAAATACCGACTAAAAACCGGAGGTTATCAAAGAAATCCAATCTGCACTGCAATTGCAAGGTGGTTGGTCACATAAACGATTCGGCTGTTCGGCTTCCAACTCACTCCGCATCAAACCGTTTCGCGTGGGCTTCTCGCAGCGCAAGGTCATCTTTGTGAGCGGTCATGATTCTCGCCAATTCTTCAAGCGTTGTCGTCACCTCCCGACCCAAGACAACTTTTGCCCTTATCGTATCACTGATGCAAAACATTGACCTCGGCAGGATGAAAACAGCTTGAATCAACCTCAATGTATTCTTCGTAATCGCGATCGAACTGTTCAAACAACAAAACAGCAGTGATCACAGACGGAGTCGTTCATCTAGTGGCCCTCACGAAGTCATCAGGCTCATGCTATCAGAGCAGTTGCCACATCCCTTCCACGTACTCGCACGTCTATTCTCAGTCTTGCTTGGCATCAACGTTGCCAAGAAACAATATCTCTTTTAGGCCTGCCTTGATCCTGTCAGCAAACCGCGTGATCTTTCTAGTGACGAACGTTTCGACCCGACGCTCCGATACATGGCTGAATAAGATTCCGTTGGATGCAAACAAATCGTATCCGCAAAAATAGTTGACTGTTTGAAAGTGGGCGTACGCCTTCGCACAAGCGTATGGTGGCTGCGGATTGAAAAGCGTTCGCTCGGTTTGGGTGGCTCAAGCACTTTGCCAAACATCTCACTAATGCCAGCTTAATAGACTCGAACAGGAATGAACTCCATCAATTGCCGCGCCGCTTCAAGCAAGTCGAGAGTGCCGATGTCAATTGTCTGCATTATGCAGACCGGTTGGTCGTACGAAACTCGAACGTAGCTCTACGCACCCAGGTTGTAAATCTCATCCGGCTGAACAGCGAGCACGAGATTCGTCAGAGCTTGTCCGCCAGTCAGATCGCCATCGTGCTGTCGCCACCGCGGAGCCTACCATCCCCTGATAACCAGCGACAAATAGTGGTGAAGGAGGTGAGTTACGCTGCATTCGGTTAATCGCGTCAGACAACTTATATTTGCAAGGTGGTGATTCGCGCGTCCCCCTCTCATTGATCAGTTTCGGTTACACCGATTAGCCCAATCAAAAGCGTTAGTCCAATCAGAGCACCTTTTAACGGTTGGGGGAGGGCGAAGGGACAGGCTGTTTCTACATTCTACGCTGACCGATCATACCCTTGTGAACACTCCGAAGTGCTGGAAGGACTAGTACGCATAGAGGGTTTGAAGTCCCAATCACTGGGTTTGCAAGGATGCACAAGGAAGTCATTCGACCGCTAATTCTGTGGCCCGCCGTTGTGTCGGTCACCATCACAACCGCTGCCTGGTTAGGGCAGGTGGGGGTTGATTTAGGCGGTCCCATCAATCGCTCGTCCGCCTATTTCCCGACGTTCAAGATGGACGATTTACTGGTCCAGAATAACGTCGATTTGGCTGTGCCAATGTCGCACCGAAAGCCGGTCCCGCCGGAGCCATCACCCACACTGATCGCCGAAGTGCAAGCCAGAGCCGAGCACGGAACCCGTGGCATGCAATTACCGAACCGCGTTGCGACAGCCTATGGTGTCAATTCGGACCCCATCTTTGCCCCACTTCTAGATGAGCAACTAGAAATGGCAGGATGGGTATCACCGAGCAATCAGGTCGGGTCAAACACCGTTGATGACATTGCTCTCAACGCCCCAAGAGAACTGACGGAAAGTCAGGAGAATGACGGCAACGAGATCAGCACAGTGAAAGAAAACACGTCTGATCCCATCGCAGAAGCCTTGGCCAACGCAATCCTCGGAGTAGGCGTTGAAATGGTTGTCGAACCAACCAGTGATGGAGCTTCCGAAACAGTTGTTCACGCAGCATTAAAAAATGCTAATAATGCGATGAGTGGCAACCAAGGTGCCCAAACCAGCCGTTCAGGAATCAGTCGATCCGAGCCAACTTTCCCATCCAACCTCAGCATGGCTGGCGGGGACTTGGCACCATCCCCACTTTTACCGAAGTCGACTCGCTACCTTGCTAAACCTGCGGTTCCCGGCACCTCAGAAACGGTGGCACTCCCTTCGGAATCAAATGCAGTCGATCGGGACGACGCAGATCGCGTTGAAAATCCGCCAACAGTGGAAACTCAGACGGTGGACGTGGAAACGATTCCAGCAATCTCAAATCTTGAGTTTTCACCGCCAGCTGAGCCAACGTCGTCAACCAACTTGAATCGAAACCCCAATGAGAAAGATTCAGGGGTAACAGAAAGCCAATCTCCAACAAAAAGCATCGAGACGCCTGCGGTCAAAAACGAGCAAAAAAAACCGACAGTCACCCCACCTCAAAATGAGATCACCTTCGCCGGATGGCCCAGCACAGCCGTCCTCGACGAACAATTGGCAGCGCTGACCGAAAATCGCTCGAGTGAAGTAAAAAAGTGGGCCCTCGGCGTTGCCGATGCGCTCACGGAACTTCAGTCACTGTCACGTTTGGGTGAGCCACAAGCTGGTATTCTGATCGACCGATTGAATCAATTAGCTCGAAGTGGCCTACAACAAGCCGAACAAGTAACAGATCGCAACCTGCAGATTCAGTGGCTTTTAGCCAGCCACGCCGTCGTGCGAAGAGTAGCCATTTGGAATCCAATCTGGCAATTGGTACAGCCAAAACCACAAGGGACTGATCTACCCAGCCAGACAGACCGAGCAACAGGATCCGCAGTCTCTCCAAGCGTCCCCACCGCCGAAACTGTCAAAAAGCGATCCACGATTGTGCGGCAAGTTGCGGCAAGGCAATGGCTTGACGACGGTGCTCAAGCCGAGGAAGCCGCCTGTCTCCAAACCGTCCTTCGTCAACTTCGAAATGACGCCGCCGAAACTGGAGACCATGCAGCCTGGGCATCGTTCCTGCTGTTGGACGAAATTGAACAAGCAGCTCAACATGCCAACAGCCGCGATCGTGTCGTACTGGCTCAACGAATTCTTTCACGCCTGCAGTGGCACGGTCTCGATCGCGAGCAAGAGCGTTGGCTAGACCGCGACTCAGTTGAACAATTGATTTCGCTGATTCGCCCCTGGGCACGAGGCGCAATCGACTACGCCAACCTGCTACGCCAACTCGAACGACAAGAAGCGGATGCCATCGACCTTACCGCGATTGAAATTGCCAACTCAGTTCAATCACTACGATTCGCTGCATCCCCAGACGTGGTGACGATTGGGAAGAAAATTAATACGTATTACCGAAACGCAAACATTCGCTTGGCGATCAGCCAAACAATGCTGCAGCGAATGATGCCAACGATCGAGCCGCAAACCGTTCCACTGCAGACCACCATTTTGGGTAGTCGCGTTCGTGGCACCAGCCAGCTCGAAAGCGAACTTCGCTTGCAGCTTTTACCCTCACCCAACCGTTGGCATTTCGACCTTCAAGCAATCGGAAATGTGGAAACAGTCAGTACAGGCCTTCAGCACGGCGTCGCGGTTCGAACCCACGGAAACTCGAATTTCCAGGCCAACACGCCGATCGAAATTAACACCAAAGGAATCGCTGTAGGCAACTCCCAAGTAAGTGTCCAGGGACGATCAAGTCTTCGTGGTGTCCGCACTGACTATGACGCATGGCCTGTCGTCGGCTCGCTAGTACGATCGATCGCCAAACGCCGATATGAATCGCTACAGCCCCGAGCCAACAGAATCGCCAATCACAAGATCAAGGCGGAAGTCAGTGAAGAATTGCAAGAACGTGTTGATGAGCGCGTCAGCCTCGCCACCAAGCAAATGAGTGAGATGATCCTCGGCCCTTTAGGACGGCTGCAACTCGACCCAAAAGTCATGGATTTGCAAACGACTGACAAACGCTTGCTGGCACGATACAGATTGGCGGGCGATTGGCAGCTGGCCGCATTTACACCGCGGCCACGGGCTCCAAGTAGCAGCTTAATGAGCCTGCAAATCCACCAATCAGCCTTGAACAATACCTTCGAGCAACTGATTCCGCGGGACCGACCGTTAAGCATCGAGGAACTGATTCGCCACACAGCCGTCACCTTTGGCCAAAGCGAAATCACCCTGCCGGAAGATATCCCCAGCAACGTCAGTGTTCAGTTTGCCAAGACGCGTCCCATCACCGTTGAAATTGAGGACGCAAAACTGTGGATTACTCTGCGAGTCCTGCGTCTGCAACGTGATAACCAAAAGGGCCTGACTCGGTTCATCGTTCGAGCCGCCTACCGCCCGCAAGTTGACGGGATCAACGCAAGGCTGGTCCGCGACGGACACCTGCGAATTAGTGGCCCCGGCATGTCCGCACGCGAAAGGCTGCCGATCCGAGCGATCTTCAACAAGGTGCTCGCATCCAGCAGATCGCTACCCCTCACCCTGCCACAAGTAGCCAACCATCCATCCATGGATGGCTTGGAGGTAAGCCAAGTGGAGCTTCGCGACGGCTGGATCGCCTTGGCAATCAGTGAACAGGGTGCCTATAAAGTCGCTATTCGCGGTAACGAATCGTCGAAAACCCAAAAGTAGCACCACCGTGATCGACGTTTGCCAAACGCAAAGTTTCCCTCCCCCCCTGCCATTCGCCACCTGGTTGGAGAACGAACAGGTCGTCGAGTGGATCCCCAAAATGTCTCGATAAACAAATTCGACGACCAATCACTTTGAGTTTTTCACCGGGGACCACTTGAATGAACGGCAAAGGATGGGAAGGAGCACACTCGATCAACCGATCCGCTCCTGCCAGTTAGGAACCTGTGGCGATCCGCTCGGATTGCTGCCCAATCATTCGCTGCCCAATCATCGAGTCACCCTGTCAACTAGTGCTCAGGGCCAAAGGCAAACTCGCACAGATGGGCTTGGGCGATCGGAGCGGGGCAGCTCCAGACCAAGAAAAACAATGCTTCGCGACACCAGCGTCCCACCGGATGACCCTCAACATAAGCAGCCCCTTTGGCGGCAGTCATCGCCGCTTGCGTGGCGCGCAAAACCACGCGGTTTGATCGACCACGAATTTCGGCCGGGTTACACACTGATTGACCAGACGAGCCATCGATTAATTCTTGTTCTAGATCCCCGACCTCGCGAGCCAGTTCCCTAGCGGCCGCGTTTAGGTCCTCTCGTCGTGATGCTTCGCTCAACAAATAATTCGCCGCAGCGCGTGCAAGTCCAATGGCTAAGGTCGACGTCTGCAAACCACCTGGCCCAGCGCCCGATCCGGACTTCATGACCTCCTCCAAAGGTCCCGCCAGAACGCATTCCCGAGCAACGAAAACCGATTCAAATCCCACACGATCGGTACAACTTGCTGACAGGCCAACCAAATCTGCGCCACCACCAGGCTGCACGCCTGGCGAATCCCGAGGTACAGCTGCCAATATTTCTCGACCATCTTCCAGGGTCGCACCAATTACATAGATCTCTGCATGTGGTGCACCGGTGACCCAGGGCGACATCCCTTGCAATAAAAACCCGTCGGCGACCTCACTCGCCAAAAGCACCGGTCGATGGAGGTGGCGTCGACTCGTCGTCAGATGGCTGATCCCAACGGTACCGAACTGCTGACCAGTGGCAAGCGGATTCAACCATCGCTCGATCATGGCATCATTGCCACTGCCGGCGATTCGTCGCATCGCCCCAATGTATTGAGTAATCACAAAGGTCGTCGTCAAATCGGCCTCAGCCAACCGCAAATAACCGCGTGTTTGATCATCGCTAGACCACTCGTACCCGCCGTGGACTTTCGGCAGGAACCATCGAAACACGCCACTCTCTCCGCAAAGCTGAAGCGATTCAGCGGGCCATTGAGCGACCGTGGACCAGCGACCGCTCCATTCCCGTAACTGACCACAGAGCGCATCAAGCTGTTCGTCATTTGGAGTTTTTATGGGTACGATATCGTGCATTGGGTCGCCTTGATGGGTTGAAGTGAATAGAGGAGCAGAATGCTGTCCCCTTCGCCAGCGATTCTCGTTATCTTCTCGATTAACTTCGAGATGTTGTCGAAGACAAAGAGGTCAAGGGAGACAAAAGACCCCATTTTGCCCAGCCTTCCCAGGCCTCGCGAATCAATTCAGTAAACCAAGAACCCCGCTTCATAGTCTCAATCAGTGCCGCAATCGGTCAAGCTGTTGCCCGCTCGGCGAGCCAATGATGGGAATCCGAGTCCTAGTTACTTTCTCTACGAGTCGTCATGAGCCAAATCGACCTGTCTAGCAGCGTTTCGCCGACCTCGGCTGTTCTGAAACCGGAACACGAGCACCAACACGCCGACGATTTGTACTCCAAGTTGTGGGCGCTCGCCAACAATCTGTGGTGGAGTTGGCACCCGGAATGCGATCAGCTGTTCCGTGATATCGACCCGATTCGGTGGCGTCAAATCGATCACAACCCCGTCGCATTACTGCGTGAGATGTCAGCCGAACGGCTTGCCGAGCGGGCGAGCGAATTGGTGCTGCATAGCCGCATCAATTATGCGTACCGCCGTTTGCAGGAATATCTAGCGGAAACGAATAAGTGGGCTACGACGCACGGCGGAGTGCTGGGAGCCAAACCGGTCGCGTACTTCTCGGCCGAATTTGGGATTCACGAATCGGTGCCGATTTACAGCGGCGGCCTCGGTGTTTTGTCAGGAGACCATATCAAGAGCGCCTCTGGATTAGGCGTCCCGCTGGTCGGTATTGGACTCTATTACTCGCAGGGCTATTTCCGCCAGTACCTCGATGAGAATGGTTTTCAGGGCGAAGATTACTTGGAAACCAAGATTGACAATCTGCCGATGACGCCGGCGACCGATGCCAAGGGCAATCCGATCACGGTCACAATCGCGACTCGTACTGGCGAATTGATGGCCAAGGTTTGGCAGATGGCAGTTGGTCGTGTGAAGTTATATCTGCTTGACTGTAACGTTGCGGGGAATTGCCCAGAGGATCGCGAACTTACCAGCCGGTTGTACGGCGGAGACCAAAGAACTCGGATCCGTCAAGAATTAGTCCTTGGTGTTGGTGGGGTGAAAGCTTTGCACGCCCTGGGAATTGACCCGGGTGTCTATCACCTCAATGAAGGCCACTCAGCGTTTGGTCCACTGCAGGTGATCAATTACCTGATGCATGAAGACGGGATGACGTTTGCCGACGCGCAACGCGAAACGGCTCGCATGACGGTCTTCACCACGCACACGCCAGTCCCTGCTGGACATGACCGCTTTCCGCCTGAATTAGTCGAAGAACATCTTGGACCGCTACGCGATTCACTCGGTCTGAGCGAACACGAGTTGTTAGCGTTAGGACGAGTCCATCCCGATGATCCGCACGAAACGTTCTGCATGACGGTCACCGGATTCAAGATGAGCCGGTTTGCCAACGCAG
>JAYZAR010000321.1:0-4438 GCA_036339635.1 Planctomycetota bacterium
CATGTTCGTTACGGTTAAATATGATGGAGACGGTTCAGACCAACCGGATCACAAAGCTGCGACAAAAGCGATTGAATTGCTTCAGGAACGAGGAGAGAGGGGGCACAATGACCAGCCGTTCTTTTTGGCGGTCGGGTTTGTCCGGCCGCATTATCCAATGGTTGCACCCAAGCAATATTTCGAACCCTACTCGTGGCAAAAAATGAAACTGCCACCGCAAATTCCGGGTGACTTGGACGATATTCCAAAACTTGGCTTGGCCGCGACCATTTCATCACGCAATCCAATCGGCGATCACCCAGATAACCAAAAACGGATGTGGGCGGGCTACTACGCCGCCGTCACCTTCATGGACGAACAAGTTGGTCGTTTGATCGAAGCCCTCGAAAGAAACGGACTTCGTGAGAATACTGCCGTCGTATTCACCAGCGATCACGGCTACCATCTCGGCGACCATCAATTTTGGCAGAAATCAAATCTGCATGAACAGGTACTTCGCGTCCCTTTGATCCTACGCGTTCCTGATATCGCCGCAGGCCGAACTCAATCGCTTGTGGAACTAGTCGATATATTCCCAACGCTTTCCGAGCTTGCAGGTTTAGAGATACCGAAAAGTGTCCAAGGCCGCAGTTTGGTACCGATTCTTCAGGATCCAACTGCAACGATCAAGGATTCAGTGATCTCGTTCAACAAGGGCCATTCACTTCGAACCGACCGCTGGCACTTCATGCGTTATAGCGATGGGACAACCGAACTTTATGACATGGCACATGACCCGCAACAAATCACGAATCGCTCGGCTGACCCTCGGCTCAGCCAGGTCATCGATGATTTAACGCACAGACTGGATGCACGACTTTCACAGGTCCAAGATTTATCCAAACATAAGAAGTAGTTGGACCCATCATGCCACTCTCTCGCCCTCCGGGCAACGTCACCTTTGAGAATCAAGGACGTGTTATCCTTGTCACAGGAGGAGCGAGTGGGATCGGTGCAGCGATCTGTCAGGCCTTTTCCGAAACAGGTGGTAGCGTCGTGTGTTTGGATGTGATTTTGCCCCCCACAACGCTGGACGCCGACTTCGTTCGCTGCGACGTCGCTGTCGACGAGGATTGCAAAGCCGCTGTGGAACACACCATTGAACACTTTGGGGCGATCGATGTACTCGTCAATAACGCGGCAATCCAGCCGTCGACCTCTTACCAACCAATTGACCAAATCGAGCCTGAAGTCTGGCAGTCAATGATTGACATCAATTTATGTGGTTATTTACGGATGGCAAAAAATGTCATCCCTTATATGAAACAACAAGGTAGTGGCGTCATTCTAAACATGGCCAGCGGTCAAGCGCATCGAACCGCCCGAGAAGTTGGAGTCTACGGGCCAATCAAGGCTGCCAATGTTATGCAAGCGAGACAATGGGCAGTGGAGTATGCGAGGGACGGAATACGAGTGAACTCGATCTCACCTGGTGCCATCGATACTCCAATGGTCCGGGCTAGCTTGGAAGCCCAAGGCGGTGCTGATGCTCTGGCAAATCGCCACCCAGTTGGACGTATTGGGAATCCGGCCGAAGTCGCTTCTGCCGCGGTTTGGCTATGCAGCAGCAGCGCGTCTTTTATCACGGGGACCGACTTGGAGGTCGACGGAGGGCTAGGTGCTTTTGGCGCTTTCGCTGCTCCCTACCAAACGCCCAACCAACATTCGAGACACTGAAAGCCCCTCGGCTGAGAACTTTCAATTCAACTTTTGTTTTCAAGCTACTTCATTCGCGTGGCCCATCACTAAGGGAATCAAGCAATTCCTGCTGGTACTGCGACTCGAGCGAGCCCTCTGGTGCAGGACCGATTTGCTTGACTTGCCGCATTACCGATTGAACATGTCGATTCCAGTAATGTTGGGTCTCTTGGAGTCCCGGCTTTTTCTCCTCCGCGTATTTCTCACCAATTTTCTTCATCAATGCGTGGTCCAAGCTGACGGCCGCGTCTCTCATTTCGTTCATCTGTCTTTTCGAGAACTTGATTTCGGATGATTGAGGATTGCCCGGTTCCGCCTTTTCATTTTGCTGGGAGGTGAGCGTATTATCGCGAAACGGTGATGAGAATGTCCAAATGATCAGCGAGAAAGAAAGAAACAAAGAGAGGCTAATCCAGGCACTTGTTCCTCCGAACAACCTCACCTTTTCGACACCTTGATTCTGCGTTGCTCGAATCATTTACGATACCCGCTTTTATGGGAAAGCATCCGTCGCAATCGCACCTGCACAAGGTTGCGACATCGCTGTCAAATTTTGCAAAATCTACTTCGTCAGGATCGTTGGCAAATTATTTGCAATTTCTTCAAAAACCGCGATCAACTCGCTGCCTGTCGCAGCATGGTAGTGCTTGCCGCCGCCGATGCCGGCAACTTGCTGCATCAGGGCTTGGTCTGCCCCATCGCCAAAAGTCACCGTATGAATAGTGAGTCTGTAATCCCTCACTAGATTTTCCGCGACCGCCGTGGGTGAAATGCCATAATTGTGAATCCCATCGGTCATCACCACCATCGTTTTCGCTGCGTAGGGCCGAGCAGCTGAATCCAGTAGCGTCTCGAGTCCCTCCTCCATGCCTTGCCCGATAGCAGTCCAGCCCCCGGTTGTCAAAGTTCCCACGGTTGAACGAACGATATCGAAATCTTTTTCCAACCAGCTGTCGAGGCTGGCGTAGGTGGAATAGCTCGCTACCGAGACTTGTTCTTGCTGAATGGTCCCCTCGAGCACCTCCAGAAACGCATTCACAGCATTTACTAAGTCTTGCCACGGCGGCGTCGGTGCTGGGCCGAGTTGATAATACTCCTGCCAGACCCATTGCTGATAGCTGAGTGAATCTTCGCCTGGCGCATAATAGTACACTTTCTGCCCTCGATAATAGGTGAACGTAAGCAAACCCGCATCAACGCCGGCATTCTTTGTCGATGTATACCAAGGCGATTTGTTTGATGGCCAATTGAAATCGACATCGTCCATTGAACCGGAACGATCCAAAACAAGTGAGATATCGCGATCAACCTGCATCGCAACCGCTGAATGAAAGGTCTCGAAATCACTTTGCTCCAGTAGGCCTGGGATCACGAATGGTATTCGCCCATTGAGAGACCAAGCGTCGCACTTACCATGAACTCTCACAGCGCTGGCGAGTTCATTTCCTTGACGAACGAGATCCGTCGGAACTTTCTCGAATTCGTACCTGCCATCCAGCCCATCAGGTTGTGTGGTAAATCCAAAGGAGATCTCTCCCGCGTCGTCATCCTCTCGCAACAGTAAAGGCTCCCCGTTGACCGTATTCAAAGCTGCGGTCACGATCGCTGCCGACTTAGCCGAGTTCACCGATTGCAATTCACTGAAAGTGCGACCCCCAGCCCGCGCCGCGGCATCCGTGGCAACGATTAACTCGGTGCGATTTAACTGAATCTGTGCAGCGTTGATGCAGAACGCTGCCAGAATTGCCAAGATAGGAAAAAGAATTGCCATCAGACCCATCACGCTTCCACGACGTGTTCGATGCCCTCGATTCTTAAAATGCGCACTTCTTCGGTTTCGCTTGGGGTCGCCATTCATTGTAAAGTTCGGTTGAGTAGAGAAGTTTAAGCAACGCATAAGAATGGTTAACACAAATCAGTTGAAAATTGTTTATTGTTCGTAGAAACCGTCGTATCGCTCTGTTCTCAAATGGGCGACTGTCGTGACATCAGTATTTGGCAAGAAATAGGGGGCGAACAACGCCACCTCAGTTAAATCTACCGACACAGTGACGCGAATATCTTGGGTGTCCGCGTCAATGCTGGTGACATCAACGGTATATCCACTGGTTGCCAACGAATCCATAATCCTTGATGCCTCATCAATCGCCTCCTGCGTGGTAGCGCCCGGCACCATCGCTTGACGCGCAGCGTAATAAGCTGCATCCTGCGCCAAGTTTCTAACCATGTTCATTCGCGCGAATTCCATGCACGTAAGAATCAGGAGGATCAAGAGGTTTGCAACGAATGCGAATTCGACGATCGACGCTCCAAAACGTTTCGAGCCACGTTGCTGCCTGGAAGGGGTTTTGCCACCTTGTTTGTACTTGCGGAGAGAAAGGCTTCTTCGTTTCATATTTGTTTCGCATACAAGTACTGAAATTGCATGAGCCCACCACAACTTGCGAAGTAAAAGGTCAGTTATTGGAGATTCTGATACTCTTTTCGCATTGTTACGCTCGCCGAAATGTTCACGCCACCGAAAATCGAGGATGGCACCAGTAGGTTGCCTTGTGTCGGTAACAGGACTGTGACGGTTATGTTTTCCAAGGTTGCTGCTCCCCCGAAACCGGGCAAGGAGATCGAAACACAGTCGTCGGTATAGGTGATATTTCGTTCATCCAGAAACTCATGGACCCGGTCAATCACATCCGAGTTCGTC
>JAYZAR010000322.1:0-11121 GCA_036339635.1 Planctomycetota bacterium
TTTAAACTCTCGAGATCGAAATGGTCCGGATGACCTTCGGCGTGATTTTGTATTCGGCAAGGATTACGAGTTCGTGATTGATGTGCCCAACGGATCCTATGACGTCAAGGCAACCATTGGTGACGCCGGTTACGCTCAATCTAACATGGGATTGCGATTGGAAGGCGTTTTGGTGGGGACCTTCTCTACGTCGAGTGGAGCGTTTGTGACTCCAACCAGTACTGTCGAAGTGACTGACGGGCAACTGAACGTCCGAATGACTTCGCCGAAACATGCGTTGCTCAATGGCTTGGAGATTTTGGCGGCGCAACCACCATTGGTGGTTCAGTTCGATGAACATTACATCAATGAAAATGGTGGAGCGACGACGGGAACGCTCACTCGTGTTGGTGATACGACCGGTGAGTTGACGGTAACGCTGACGAGCGATCTTGTGGATGTTGTCTCCTTTCCGCAGCAGGTGGTGTTTGCTGATGGTAGTGACACGGCGAGTTTTACAATTTCCGCCATTAACAACGCTCTGTTTGAGGGACGGAAACGCGTTTTGATTTCGGCAGCAGCGGACGGTTATCGATCTGGAGAAGATTTTGTTCGGGTGGCTGACGACGAAGGTGTACAGATCGCAGTCAATTTCACCGATGCTGAGGGGGAGGGATTTTTTGATCCGACTCTAGGCGAGGTCCGACAGGAAGCGTTCCAGTGGAGCATTGATATTCTTTCCGCTCTGTTTGCGAAATCTTATGCCGGAGAAACCATTGTGGTTGATGCGGCAATGGATCCACTCGGGGCGAATATTCTTGGCGAAGCAGGAGCAACAACCATTCATCGCGATTTTTCGAACGCACCAGTCGGGGGGACTTGGTATGTCGCGGCCCTGGCCAATCATCTTGCTGGCCAAGATTTAAACGGTGATACAGCGGAAATCCGTTCGACCTTCAGTTCTGATGCCAATTGGTATTACGGGACTGATGCTAACCCCGGTAACCAATATGATTTCATCACCGTTATACTGCACGAAGTGGCACACGGACTTGGATTCCTTGATCTGATTAAGCAAGACGGCAGTTATTTCGCCGACGGGCTCCCTGGGATATGGGATCGCTTCCTGGAGATCGGTGACGGAACGGACTTGGTCAGGATGACACAGGGCGAACGAGCAGCCGCTCTTGTCAGTAATGATCTTCATTGGGCAGGCGTTGGCGGGCGACTGGGGAACGACGACACTCGACCCCGATTATTTGCGCCCAGCAACTTCACCGAGGGTTCTAGTACGTCTCATTTGGACGAGGGAATCCATGGTGATGAACTGATGAGTCCGTACCTTAGCTCCGTCGATCATGTCTTATCTGCGATGGAAAAAGGAATTTTGGCTGATTTGGGATGGGACTTGCCATCTGCCCCGAGTTGAGACGCAAAAGTGTCCTGAGTAGCGTTGATAGGCTTGTCTGGATCAATCATTGAAATGCGTCGTTGATCCAACGATTCGAGAATTGAGCTGGCGCTCTATCCGTCCCTCTTGTCCCTTGGCAGGGAGATTAGAACAGGTGAGTCTGACTCGGATCGAGTCGAGGCTGCTGTTGCATCATCGGGTCGGAGAATTTGTTCGTGACGAAGGTTGACCAGTTCGCTAAGCTGCCTGCATGAGGCAGATCAGCTTAATTGGATTGCTGGAGTTGACGGCCGGTTGCGGATTCATCTTCGCGATCGGCTTGGGTGGAAGTTCTGCACTCTACGGCCTTGTCTTTGCCGTGCTGGCGGTCTGGTCTCTTCGCATACAGCATTGGGGATGGCGTCTTGCTTGGTGTAGTTGGCTATCTGCATGCAGCGCTGTGCTGTTTGGGGTCGCTAGTCTCGAACGGGCATTCCTCGATGCCGAGCCAGCGAATTTTTATTTGAATCTCTGGTTGTGGTGTGGGTTTTCGCTGATCGTCGTGGCCCCATTGGCCGTGATCAATGGGTGCCTTTTTGCTGTCGATGCGTGGAAGGAACCTTCTGCCCAACGGTCAAATTCTTGAGCCGCAGGCTTGTTTGCATCTGCTTTCGCTCTTGTGGTCGAAGCCGCGAGATATATCCCTCGAAGATGCTGATCGTGTTCAATGAGGCGAAAGATGTCAGCAAAGAGATTTTTGTGCTTTCCAGAGTTCCACTTCCGTTTGCCGTATCAGTGACGTGGCCGCGTGCTTTGCGGGTAATGGACGCTCCGCCATGGATGACTACGCGAACATTGTGCGACTTCGTACGCTTGGTGAAACGCACTTGTACAGGCACGGCCTTCGGAGACGGTTTGCCGCTTGGCACGGCACTTACCCTGTGATTTTGATCCAGCGGCGACTCATCAGGTTGGCGGTACTGATCGCAGTCGGATGGCTGATCTTTTTTGCCGACTTCCGAATTGAGGAAGGAACTAATGACTGTTGCAAACCGTGATCATGTGTTCTGTGACTTGGAAGAGATGTTCGATTCGTTGGGACGGCCTAGATTGAGGACTCGACGTGAATCCGGGCATGAGGCAACACTCACATCTGCCTTGCGCCAGTGGTTGATATTCGTGAGTACGAGTCTAGATCTTTCATCAAGGCGGAACTTGCCTGAGATTAAAATTAGGACCTGAAGATTTAGCTATAGCAAGGCCTGCTGGTGATTCAAGGCGAGCGGAAGGTAGAAAAGGAATACGGCATGAAAGGTCGGAAATTCCATCGCATTGAACCAGCGTACGGCAGCTTTGCTCGCCGTTTCAACCTTCCAGAAGGTGTTGTGCAGAGCAAATCGCTGAAGAGCGGAAAGATGGGATGCTTTACGTCCATCAGCCGAAACATCGCAAGTCACCGTCCAAGTCCATCGAGGTCAAGGTAACGTATGCGTTCGGTATTTACGCAAACGCTCTTAAGTTACCGTTATGTTGAGGGCTGTTCCCCTGCCTTGAATCGCTGGCGGATTTTTGGTTTAGGTATCGGGGCAATCTTATTTGGCTTATCCGATCGCAACTACGTTGTGACTTGGCCTGTGATATCAGCCCAGTTGAAGTATCCCTGGATGCCTGCCTGAGTGGCGAGTGTGTTATCACGTTCAAGAATCGCGCGGAAGTGCTTACGCGTCTCTCCGTCCCATCGGTACTGCAAAAGATCTTTTTGCGGCCATGGGTCGGAAAAGAACTTGTCGTACAGTGGGGTGCCGCGGTGATCCTCAAAACGCATGTAGAGCGCGACTGCTGGATTGTCATTCGCATAGGGACATTGTGAGAGATTGCCGATCTGTCGGAATCCCATCACACGTTGATAGAGTCTCGCATGTTTTGGGTGCATTACAGCGACAAGGGCGTCGATGCCGCGAACGTGGCATACTTGTGCCAGCAAGCGGGCAAGCTGGATAAATGCATCCATGAATCTCACCGGAGACTTGCGGCGGTCCGCCAAGCAGCCGATTTCAGCAATTCGTAGTCCCTGGTCACGCAAGCTTTGGATTTGCTCTGGGTACATCGTTTGCATAGGTAACCCCAAGTATCCGTCGCCGAACATCGAAAGGGTTGATGTGACTGTCTCGTCCAGTTTCACCACGAGTACTTCGGAGGTTGGGAGCAGGTGGTAGGGCGTAAGGCGAATACCACTCGGTGTTTGCTCGGCCAGGCCTGCTTTGTAGTACGACTCGAATACTAATCGAAATGACTGTGTCAGTTCGTTGCGTGATCGCGCAAGGCAAAATTTGAGTTGTCGCATTGCATCATTTGAAACCTCGCGCTGCTTGGTCTTCGTAATTTGCATGGGAACAGTTCAGAAATGCTGATGAGGGACCGCTGCAGGAGGGCGTCTTCGCAGTGGTCTAGGAGTTCTTGCCTCCTGCCCAAACCTCTCGCCCGTCGAGTAGACCCTAGCCCGGAAACATTTGCCTTGCGTTGGTCCTGACTTAATTCAATGGTGAATCAGGGTGGATTGTGAGGGGCGTGAGGAAGTTGCGGATCATCGGGTTGTGCCATCGCTATTTCCCTCTTTCATGCGTCCACTAAAAAGGGGGGTTAGAGGATGGCCTTGCGGATGCTATCGAAATTGCAATTGCCGCACTGGAAGCCCTCACCGGTTTCGAGGTCCTGCCCCGGCTGAAGAGCTGAGTTCAATCGGTGGGTCGATTCCTAACCTGAGGCTGAAATCGCGAGAACCAAGATTTGTGCTCTTGTTGTATTGTAGTTTGCCTGGACCTGTCTTCTTAGCTAACTGTGCCCTCCGCGCAGGGCTATCGTCTTTAGGAGAGTACACCTCGCGCGGACTTGACCCCGATTTGAGTTCATCGAAACTCGGTGCGAGGTGGGGATTGCTCGGTTTGGGATTGCCATTTTGTTGGGTTGAGGATGCGGGAGCACGATTTGATGCGTAGGTTACTCGCTTCGATGTGCGGAGCCGCCGTTGATGGTGGGAGGTATCAAAATAGATCATGCAGATTGCGGGATATTTCTGCAGGCTCAATGCTCGTTATTCCGTCGATTTGGAACTGTCAACTAACAGCCCATCGCTGACAGTGTTATCAACCTCGCCACGAGCTAATACGGAGAGAAAGATTGTTTTAAGCTGCTAATGGATTTTTATTTGTTGCTCAAGCAATTGGACGCGGTGTTCAAGTTGGGAAAGTTTGCCAGCCATTCGGAGCACCAACTGCCTGAGATCTTGCTCGTTCATTTCTGGCAAGGCATCAGCGACTGAGGATGATTTTTCCTCCGAGAATTGCTGGACGCGAGGTGACCATGCGGCGATTTGCTCCTTGACGGCTTCGATCTGCTTACGGACTTGGGCCATGAGGGGGTGCCTCGCTCCCATTGATGCTTCCGAACGACGTAATTGTCTTAGCTCTTTGGCGAGTGCTCGACCTCGTTCCGTGAGGAGCAGTGCGGGTGGGAACTCATTTTCGTCGAGTGGTGAATTTTGCCGTTCCGCGGGAGCCTCACGAAATGGGTTTTGTGAGGGTGCAATCGCCGCAGCAGCGAATATCGTTAGGATAGCGGCGATCGAAGAGCAGAATTTTGCTTTGAATGTTTTCACGGAACTCATCCAACCCTGTAGATACAGATAAGTGAATGGCTAACGGCGGAGCTTGAATTTTGTGCAATAGTACACAGTCCAACCTTTTCATCGAATTATGGCATGCAAAGTGACGATCAAAAAAGACGTGAGATTCGTAAGACCTATATGTGTTTTTTGAGCTACGCTTTCCATTGAAACGGTGGTTCGGCGGCTTGGGCAGCAGTCATTACCGAAACGATCTTGCTGCTAAAGCGTATCAAGGCATAAAATTGAAAAAGACAGGACGCGGGTGTCTCCGCGCTCATTGTCTTAGGAGACGCTGATGTTGATCCCAATCTTGGCATTCATTACTGGCATTTTCGCCATCTCGACAGCCGCCGTGATCTTTCTGGCGGTTAACGCTCCCTCGCTCGATGATGTAACAAGCAGTCTTACCACCGCTAAAAAGCCCTATCGCCATCAATTAGCGGGTCCAAGGCGGCAACGGGCGGGTGGAAGAACTGTTCAACGTGGGATGATTCGTAGACCGCATTTGGCAAAATAGCCCGTTAACAGCGGGCGACTTGGGGGTGTTCGACCTCAAGACCCGTAAGTTATTGTTCTCATCTCAAGAACTTCTCGCCCCGATAAATGATCTCTTTGGTTAAAACGCCACGTTAAGCATTGGGTCTGCTGTGTTTTAAGTTGCATGCAGCCAGCTTGGCAGTGTCCAGCGAGCTATTCTTCGGATGAGGTATGACTCTACGATGAATTGTCGGAAACGGTGGCGACGATGACCGCGACAGAAAAAACACCACGGGGAAGCGTAGGCGCACCGCGTGGCCTTAGTCTTGCATTGGGCGGCGGCGGTTCTCGCGGCATTTCTCATTTGGGTGTGTTGCAGGCGGTTCGGGATCAAGGGTTTCGGGTCGATCACATCAGCGGAATCAGTATCGGGGCGATTGCTGGGGCGATGTGCGCCACAGGGGAACCGATAGAGACGATTCTAACCAAGACGTTGAATTTCGTTCATTCAAACGTTTTCAGGCGTTGCCGGAGTCAGATGTTTGGTTTGACGCCCGCGCAGGGTTATCAAGGCAACGGTTGGTTGCAGCGTTGTCGTAAACTTTTGGCAACTCCCAAAAGTATGGCTCGAGCACTTCGGTCAAGTGCGCTATTGCCTGCCTCAGTCCTGCATACCGTGGTGGATGAATTGTTGCCGGACACCGCCATCGAAGACTTGCCGGTACCCTTCAGTGTCGTCGCGGTGGATGTGTTGAGTGGGAAGCGGGTCGTAATCGATCACGGATCATTGCGAGATGCGGTTCGTGCTTCCTCATCAATCCCAGGAGTTTTCCCGCCGGTAGCTTGGGAGGGGAAGTTGCTGTGCGACATTGGCGTCTTTGAAACCGTCCCCGCAGCGACCGCTAAACGCCGTGCAGGCGATTTAACTGTGGCGGTTGATGTGTCGGATCAAGTCGTTGCAATTGACAGGTGCAATAACATTCTCGAGGTTATGTCGCGAATGCAACATTTAGCTGAGAGTGAATTGCGTAATTATTCCCTATTGCACGCAGACGTAGTTGTGCGGCCCGCGATCGGCCGCCGGGCGTGGTATGATTTTGAAGAAACGGACTCGCTAATATCCCTCGGCTACCAAGCTGCAGTGGAGTCGCTGGCGAGACATGTGGTTACGCCGGTAATCTCAACTGGGTCGGCTCCGATGATCGGCACATCATCCGAGGCGGTGTAGCCGAGTCGTTTGGTTATCGTCGGCTGAATCGTTCGATATCTTGCAAGATCTTGGCCGGAGCACGATCGACATCCATTGTCATCGGGACAAAATAATCTCCACCACGCAAAGTGGATTGACCGAGTGCATGGAAACCCATTCGCTCGTACATGGCGTGCTTCGTTGCCAATCCTGTGATCAGGATATGAGAGATATGATTTGCGGTAGCATATTTGAAAACTTGGTTAGCGAGGCCACCGAATACGATTCCGAACCGATGTGAGGGTTCGACGGCAAAGATTCGTGCTTCCAAGCAGGTTCCCTTTAGCTCTTTTAGTTTGTGAGGATCATCCAGTGCTTTGGCGATCGAAAATTCGGGACCGCCATGGACCGCTATGATACCGCAAACTTGCTGTTTAAAGACAGCAATGAAGTAGGTGTTGCGCTCGTGAAAACGGTCAACCAGCGATACCTGCCCGGGATCTTCGTAACGCGGTATTTCTAAAACAAATGTCCGATAGAGCAAGCGATTCACTTGCTCCTGTTCGGCCTTTGTGTCGACTTGCTTGAAGCAATAGCGATGGGTATGGGGTTGACTCATTAGATCTACTTTAGCTCACTTCACGCCTCGTTGATTCGTAGCCAATCAGATACGCCGGTGAAAAAGATGTTTTTGGATGGATGTCATTGTTCAATCTCTCGTTACCGTTCTGTGAGTCGATTCATCGCAGCCAATTCGGGGATTGCAGCAAAATCTTGACGTCCACCAGCGTCATTGTTCATCGCTACAATTCCTTGATGAATTAGGCTTTTTCCAATCGCGAGAGCAGCGTCTTTGGAATCATTGCATCAAGGTAAAAGGTTTTGGTGATCATGAAGAGATTATGCTGTTTGTTGTTTTGCTTTGTGGTGTGCACAGGCCAAGCCAGTCGGTCCGAATCTCCCAATATCATTCTGATCTTTGTCGATGACATGGGTTATGGCGACTTGGGCTGTTATGGCAGTCAGATGAATCGCACACCGAATCTTGATCGGATGGCAGCGGAAGGTCAACGTTGGACGAGTTTCTATTCGTCGGGTTCCGTTTGTGTGCCATCGCGTCGCGGCTTGATGTCGGGGCGACATCCTGCGTTGATGGGTAAGCAAAGTGCCTTGGTCCAATCTCGAGACCAGCTGATGGCGTCGGTGCTGAAGCAGGAGGGGTACGCAACAGCAATCCTTGGGAAATGGCATCTTGCCGGGTATCCCAGGGATTTTACGACCAGTGCGATGCATCCGCTGGAGTGTGGGTTCGACTATCATTTTGGTACACCGGGTAGCAACGATGTCCCTGCTCCGCCAGGCACTGTTCAAAATCGCGAGTTGTTTGATCGATGTGATCGCTTAACCTTTAATGTTCCGCTGATCCGTGGCAGAGAAGTCGTCGAGTTCCCAGCAAACCAGGAGTTATTCACTCAGCGTTACACGTCCGAGGCGGTCAAGTGGATTGCGCAGCACCAAGATCGCCCGTTTTTTCTTTATCTCGCGCATAACATGCCGCATACACCGGTATTCGCTTCCAAGACATTCCAGGGAAAGAGTCCAGGCGGGCGTTATGGTGACGTTGTCGAGGAGATAGATTGGTCGGTCGGGCAAGTGATGAAGGCCGTTAAGGAGGCTGGGATCGATGAAAAGACACTCATCATTTTCACCAGTGACAACGGTCCTTGGTCGATGTTTGAAGAGCATGCGGGAACCGCTGGGCCGCTGCGTGGTGAAAAAGGAACTTCCTGGGAAGGTGGTTTTCGTGTGCCAGGGATTTTTCGCTGGCCCGGTAAGATCAAACCGGCGGTGATTGACGAAATGGCAGCGAACTTGGATTTGCACGCTACCTTCACCTCACTGATTGGTGCTGAAAACGATTGTGATCAGCCGGGATACATTTCCGAGGATTTGTCCGGCGTATTGTTTCGCGGTGAGACTAGTTTAAGAACACAGTGGTACTATTCTGGTGCTGCGGTCGCATTTCGAAGCGGGGACTACAAGATTCACCTAAGCTCCAAAGATCGCTCATCGAACCCGGACACGCGCGGCCGCGAGCAAGTCACGCCACATAACCCGCCGTTATTATTTGATCTGTCGAAGGATTTAGGCGAACAGAACAATCTTGCGGCAGAGCAACCACAACGGGTGAAGCAATTGTTGATTGAGCTGGAAAGGTTTCGGGGTAGGCAATAGCTCAATCGATCACACGGGGAATGGTTGAATTGCCTGTTAGCGATGAGCTGGGTGACCCGGGTTGGCTGGGTGGTTCTAGTCGACCGGGTGGCTCGATTCCGCTGGGTGGCTCGATTTCCCAGAGTGTTATTTGGTTGTGGTTCCCGCAAATGGCCAGTCGATCTCCACTTGGTGAAAAACGCATCGACTTGATCCCCTGGCCTTCCAGATCCCAAACGCTCTGTGGTTGCCAGGCTTCGGTATCCCAAAGGATCATTTGGCTATCGCTACAGCCAGTCGCCAAGGTAGCTCCATCGGGTGAAAAATCGAGGGACCGGACCGGCGAATTGTGCACCGTTAGTTCTGCTAGCGGAGAGAGTGACATCGTGTCGTGTATGCGAACGATACCGTCTCTGCATGATGCCGCTAGCAAGGTTCCGTCAGGCGAAATTGCCAATTCAGTAATTCGGCTGCCCGCACCTGGTTGCCGCTTTCTCGGTTGCAGGCTGTTCGCGTCCCACTTAGAGAGATTCCCATTGTAATCGGCAATGAACAGAACTGGTTCGGTCGGTGCGTGGACAATGGAGGAGCACCGTTGCTTGTGCCCAGCGGCATGGAATTGTGATTGGTTCGTTTCCAAATCGAGTGCCCAGAGCGACCCGGCCCGGGAGATGCCAAACAGTTGGCTTTGGTTCGGGGCGACGACGAAATCAACAATCCGCTCTTTCAATTCAAGATCGACTTGACCGGGCACATCACGCACAAGATCCCAACTTTTGAAGCGATTTGCCGTCAGAGCAAAAAACACGGTCGATCCGTCCTTGGCGATTTCTGCATCGGTTACAGGGCTTGGTTGCACCGGTAATGTTTTCGTTAGCTTACCACTTTGGGTGTCGTAGATATCCAGGTTTCCCGGTTCACTACAAGTTAGCATCGAATGATCATCGGTGAATCGAATGGTTTCGGCTCTCGACTGGGTGAGCGCAATGTGTCGCGGGACTTTTGGTCGTTCGCTACGAAAGATAGATACATTTCCCAACGCATCACCAATAAAAATCTTTGCCTCATCATTTGACATGCAAAGCGCCGTGATCGGACTTGTTCCAAGATGCAAGAGTGTCGATTTCTGATCTTGATCAATCAAGTCGAAGCGATTCCGTGCGGCCAAACCAATTGTTAACTCGGTGGACCCGAATAAAACGCAGTTAATGTGGGCACCGAGGCCATCCTGTCGGTGGATTCGGGTGCCAGTTTCTCGATCCCAGACGCTCACGTGGTGATAGCTCCTGCCGCCAGCAATGAATCTGCTGTCACGACAGAAGAATGCCTTTTGCAGGCCTGTTGTTCCGAGGTCGGTTGACTCAATAATGCTGCCATCAGAAAGTTGTATCACTCTGGCAACACCATTTGCAGCTATCGCATAGAGTTCTGTCTCATCTGTGCTGAAGCAAAGCCCAATGATCGGTGCGCTGCCGACTTCGAATTCCTGTGGCGGGGCATCAATATTATCCCAAACTCGCAATCGCCCCTGACCAATACCGATAGCCAGCTTGCCGGTGGGTGAAAAAACAACGGAGCGTCCAGGTTCATGAGTTCCTGAGCAGAGCTTGAATTTTTCTGCCCGCTCGCGATCATATAACGCTAGGCTTTTGTTCTCTTTTCGAAACACAACTTGGTTCGCGTGAGGCCCTAACGCCAATAATGTCGGGTTCGAAATTTTTTCCTGGATGCCGCTAAGAATTGTCAGGTCGGTGCTATCGCGAAGCTCAATGGTGTTATTGGTGGCGATTGCAACCACGGAATCATCCTGCGAAAAAGCTGCAGCCAAGAGAGGGCCACGTTGCACGATGCTGTTTTTAACAAGCCATCTGGACTGATGTTCAAGTAGTTTCCAAGCAAAGTTGCGACGGTTTTTGGGGATCAACGTTTCGTCAAAAAGCAATGAACGCGTCAGGCTCGGGTTCGAGTCGCGAGTGAGGCCCGTTCTCATCAACGTTCGATTTACCGTGGAGAGTTCCGCCAGGCGGAGCGATTCGCTCAGTTCACGATTGACATTGGTGAGTTGGTCATAGCTTTCCTTCAGCAATTTGGCTTGCCGACGAATTTCATGTTCTCGCTGAATTGAATTCGCTGTCGACACCAATGCTGCAAGCGTCGTCAGCACCAATAGTAATGCTGTCGCTGTCACGGCCAAAGCGACATTTAAAT
>JAYZAR010000323.1:0-7358 GCA_036339635.1 Planctomycetota bacterium
GCTGCTGCCACAATGTCCCACGCAGCGTTCCGTGAGACGTTTTACGAGGCACGATACGAAGTTGCCAGGTGTGACGTTGAGAGAGCAAAGAAATTGCAAGGATTGGAACGCGAGAGATTACTTGCGGAAGCGAGCAAAGCACTTCGAACGACACAACAACTCTATCCCGGTCTGGCCCAAACCAAGTGGGCGCCGCTGTACTCATCGCTGGAGAAGCAGATTGAATCATTGCGATAGCCACTGGTTGGCCGTAGCCTATTTTTCGTTGTTTTGGGCCTCCGTTGCCATTGCGGAGGACGACCAGGTGTTCTTGCGCCGTGGTGGGGTCGTGGCGGGCACGCTGTCAACAATGTCACCCACCGAAGTCACGATGCAGGTTGGTGAGCAGAATAAGAAAGTGTCCGTTGCGGAGATCCGCTTGGTAAGTTTTGCGGATGAGCCGACGGAATTGCGTGAGGCCCGTTCTCGCGCGGTGGCAGGCAAGTACTCCCAAGCCCAGCAGGATCTGCAGCGTGTGCCCGAAGTCAATGAGGCAGCGAAAAATATCCGTAGCGATCTGAGGTTTTATCGCGCGCTTGTCGATGCGCGAATGGCGTTGACGTCGGGAGGCGACAAAGCTCTCGCGTCTGAGGCGATGCTCGATTTCGTCCGCAGTGCTCCCACGAGTTACCATTTTTTCGAAGCGGCCGAGGTGCTGGGGGATCTAGCTGTTGCACAAGGCGAGTATGCTTCGGCGGTGCGTTACTATGGATCGATCGCGAGCAAGGCCCCTTGGCCGGTATACAAAATGCACGCTTCGCTTTTGGAGGCACGAGCATTGATCGATCAAGGGAAAATCACGGAAGCGAAAGCGAAGTATCAATCTGTTGTTGAACAGCCGTCGCGAGCGGTGGAAGCCAAACGGTTGAAAGTTTTCGCGACAATCGGTCTAGCCCGATGTGTCGCCGAGGATGGTGATCCCACCCAGGGTGTGCAAGCGATTCAAAAGGTTATCAAGGACCATGACTCAAGTGACACGGAATTATTCGGTCGCGCTTATAACGTTTTGGGTGATTGTTATCGGGTTGCGAAACAACCCAAGGATGCATTGATGGCTTATTTGCATGTCGATGTCCTGTTCTACGCCGAACCGGAGGTGCATGCCGAATCACTTCATTGGATCGCTCAGCTTTGGGAGGAAGCTGGGAAATCCGATCGGGCCACAGTCGCGAGGAATTTGCTGGCGAACCGATATGGCGGTAGTCGTTGGAGTGAGAAGTAATCTGCGGGGCAGATTGCTGCCGTTGTGTGCCTGCTGTCGCGTATCCTTTCTTCGCAGGAAAACGGATGTCGCGGTAGTTACTGGGTTTTCCGAGAAATGTTCCCAAGATTGCGGGGGCGTCGCCCACCGGTCAATGGATCCTACGCAAGAACGGAGGCTCGGTGGGAGTTTTTAAAACCGAGAGTCTTACTTCTTGCCGGTCGGTCCGAGCCGTCCGAACATCCGGTCGAGTTCATCGCGGCTGAAGAACAGCGCCGTTGGCCTACCATGGGGGCAGTGGTGAGTTTCGTGGTAGAGATCTTTTTGTTCCAGCAAGCTGGTGATTTCTTCAGGGCGTAATGGGTCACCTGCTTTTACCGCAGCCTTGCAGGCGATCGTTGAGAGCAGGTGATTCAGCAAATCTTTGGCGTCCGGCTTTTTGCCGGCAGAGATGAATGATTCAAGCAGCGTGCGAAGCATGTCGCCTGGCGCAGTACGTTGGAGCATCGCTGGAACGGATTGGACCAGGATTGTCTCACCACCAAATTCCTCGATTTCTAATCCGACTTTGGCCAGGGTTTCTTTGGCCTCCAAGGCTGCTGTTCGCTCTGCGGGCGTCAATGACACCGGTTCCGGAACGAGCAGTCGTTGGGATTCGAGTTGGCTTTGTTCCGTGAGAACTTTCTCGCAGACTCGCTCATAAAGCACACGTTCATGCAGTGCGTGTTGATCGATCACGACCATACCTGAATCATCCTGAGTAACCAAGTATCGATTATGCACTTGAAAGCCTAGGTACGAAACGCTGGGGGAGTTTGCAGTGGCGTTGGCCACGTCGGCTGGTTCGTGTTGATCCCACGGCGCGGGCTCGGTTGGTGTCTCGGAATTTGAATCGGCAGTCGCGTCAACGACTGATTCGGAGTTTGGCTGGACAGCATGATGGCTGGGGAGTGTTGCCGCTGCGAGGCTTGAGCGATCCGGAAAAGGCTGAAAGCTAGGCACTCCGGGGGACGAACCCGTTTGCCCGGTGCGAGCCCAATTGATTACTTCCTGCCGCTGCCGCTGTTCGGCGGTGCTTGGCAGTCCGGCAATCGATTCCGTCGCAGTGCCGGAGTTTTGTAAAACGCTACTTGTTTGTGGGTCAGGCGTGGGGGGAATGGCTCGCTGTTTTAGATTGGTGGTCAGGAACTGATGCCGCAGTGACTGAAGCACACGACTGTAAATGCGACCGCTATCGGTGAACCGTACTTCCAACTTGCAGGGATGAACGTTGACATCGATCAGTTCTGCCGGCATTCTCATTCGCAAAAAGCAAATTGGATGGCGGCCGACCATCAACATGCCTCGATAAGCTTCGCCTAGCGCGTGCTGGAGCGCGCGATCTCGAATGTGACGTCCATTTAAAAACAGGTACTGCATGCGACTGTTTCCCCGGCTGACGGCGGGATCACAGACGTAGCCGTCGATACGGATTTCCGCATCATCATTGCGGATGGGAATGAGTGATTCCGAGATTTCGGCCCCAAAAAATGCATCAATCCGCTCACTCCATCTTTCGGTCGACGGCAGGTCGTAGAGCTGCTTGTCATTGTTGGTCAGGACGAAGTGGACGTGCGGGTTTGCGAGGGCCAGTCGAGTAAAGGCTTCGACAATGTGACCCCGCTCGGTCTGCGCGGTCTTGAGAAAACGGTGTCGCACCGGAGTGTTAAAGAACAGGTTTCGGACTTCAATCACAGTGCCTGTTGAGCATCCACACGGCACTGGTGGTTCGACCACACCGCCTCGCACTGTAATTTCTGAACCTGAATCGTCTGCCACGGTGCGGCTACGGATTAGCAGATGGGAAACACTGCCGATTGATGCGATCGCCTCACCGCGAAAACCAAGTGTGCTGACATGAAATAGCGTATCGTCGTCTGGCAACTTGCTCGTGGCATGGCTTGTGACGGCCAGTGGCAGTTGGTCGGAGGTCATGCCGCATCCGTTGTCGGCAATTCGAATTAATTCACTTCCGCCCCCTGCGACCGTGAGCTCCACCCGAGAAGCACCCGCATCGATGCTATTTTCGAGAAGTTCTTTGACGACCGAGGAAGGCCGTTCAATGACCTCACCGGCAGCGATTTGGTTGATCAGGTTGGGAGGCAACCTGCGAATCTTTGGTAGCGGTTTTTTTGCTGCAGTCATGACTGCAGATTAGAAGGGAGAAATCATCGGGTGGAAAGTGGACTCAGCGGAGAACCGCAATCCAACCGTCGGCTGACCGGGCGTGGAAGGACCGGGATCGCCGCTTAACGCAGCAATCCCTGTTTACGTTGGGAGCACTTGTTCACCTTGGGATCACCTGTTTCATACCGGGCACGCTCTCCCACCCCGGCGAAGTAGGGGCGTGCGGCGACTGATCCCTGTCCTGACGGCTTACTCCAGTACGAGCAGCATTCGTGTATTGCCGCGGAGGACAATCATTCGCAACGGCTGGTCATTTTTTTCCATTTCCTCGAACACATCGGCGAGCTGCTCGATGGTGCGCAGTCGGACGCCCGCAGCTTCAACGATTACGTCCCCCACATCAAGTTGTGCCTGTGCAGCGGGCGTGTCCTCTTTGACGCTGGCAACAATCAGACCGCTTCGCAAGTTGGTATAGCCGTATTGTCGTGCCGTTTGTGGTGAAACGGGAACCAGTTCCGCACCGAATCGTCCGCCGTTGGCGTCAAACATGGCGATTTTTCGACGTTCCTCCAGCGTGACACGAAACTTCAGTCGTTGGCCATTGCGGTCGACATCCATCGTGACGGAAGTGCCGGGCCGACGACTGGCAATGTAGTTACGCAGTTGTGGGCCGCCTTGGCATGGCGAGCCATCCAAGAAGACGACAACATCACCAGGCTGCAAACCGGCTCGGTCGGCCGGTTGGTCTTCCAGCACGCCTCCAACCAATGCGCCAGAGTTGACTTTGAGGTTAAAGCCCTGGATGCGTTCAGGTGTGACGCTGACGACTTGGGCACCCAAATAACCACGCTGTACTTCTCCGGTTTCGATGATCGATTCGAGTACTGGTTGGGCGAGTGAGACGGGGATTGCAAACCCAATGCCCGCGCTCGCTCCCGTGCGAGACAAGATTGCGGTATTGATGCCGATTAACTCACCACGCAAATTCACCAATGCTCCACCCGAGTTGCCTGGATTGATAGCGGCATCGGTCTGCAGGAAATCCTCGAATCCGTCACCGTTGGCAATGATCCCCTGGATGCGATTCTTTCCGCTGATGATGCCGGCTGTCACGGTTTGTTCCAAGCCGAATGGGCTGCCAATGGCCAGCACCCAGTCGCCGACGCGTGTGTTATCAGATCGTCCGAAGTTCGCGGCTTGCAAGCCAGGCGTTTCGATTTTGACGACAGCTAAATCAGTTTGCGGATCTGTTCCGACCACGCTGCCCGGGACTTTTCGTCCGTCGTGAAGCTCGACCGTGAGTGCGTCGGCATCTTCGATCACATGATTGTTGGTCAGGATGTAGCCGTCGGTGCTGACGATCACGCCACTCCCCATCCCATTTCGCTCGAACTCTTCGACCGGGGCACCAAATAAACGCTGATACTGTGGTGGGATCCCTCGTGGCAGGTTTCGTCGAATCAATTCAGTTTGCAGGGTGCTAATACTGACGACACAAGGCCGAATCACTTCGGAGACATTTCGGAATGCATTGGAAAGGCTTTCCGCATGAGTCAAATCGTGTCGATCGACGGCCAGTTGCGTGCTCGTTCCGGAGGCAGCTGCTGAGGCGACTGTGTTGTTTTGGGCAACCGCGCCGCGTTGAAGCCCGTTGGGTAGTGACAGGACGACGGTCGTGACCAAGGATCCCACGATCATCGCGCTCAATGCGAAACTAACGTTTTTCCAAGTATTTTGCATCTCAAATTCCCTCGCTTCAGGTGCTACAACTCCCGGGTTGCAATCTTTACGTTGCAAGTCGGGGAAAGGATGGCGTCGATAAGCCAAAAGTCAAAAAATTCGGCCGTGTTAGGGTTCGTCCGCCAAATCTGCGCCCCCACTCGTGATGATGGGGGAGAGCAGCAAAATTTAGGCCAATTGCCTTGGGTGATCGCTAGCGGGGGCAGATAAGCGATTTTCAAGGCAAAACACTTTTTGTGCTGACATGCATCATCTGCTACGTTACGGGAAACATCAGGAAGCCCCAGATCGCAAGGATTGACGATGCGCGACACAGTAACGGTGATTTTGGCAGGAGGCCGAGGCTCGCGATTGGAGCCGTTGACGCGTGACCGTGCCAAACCGGCGGTGCCGTTTGGCGGTCTCTACCGAATCATTGATTTCGTGCTCAGCAACTGTCTGAACAGCGGGATGCGACGCCTGTTGTTGCTAACGCAATACAAGGCCCAATCACTTGACCGGCATATCAACTTGGCTTGGCGAGGGTACTTTTGCCGGGAATTAGGCGAATTTATCGATGTTGTGCCGCCCCAGCAGCGATTTGATGACAGTTGGTATCAGGGAACTGCGGATGCGGTCTACCAGAATATCTATGCGATCGAACGCGAGCAACCTGAGTACGTTGTTGTGCTGGCGGGGGACCACATTTACAAAATGAATTACGGCCCGATGGTCGATTTTCATCGCAAGATGAGCGCCGATATCACGATTGGTGCGTTGCGAGTGAGTCGCGATGAGGCTCGTCAGTTTGGTGTTATGCAGACGGATTTGAACCATCGAGTAACCGGTTTCCAGGAAAAGCCCGAAGATCCGATTCCGACTCCTGATGACCCTGATACCTGTCTCGCTTCGATGGGAATTTATGTCTTCAATGCACGGTTCCTTTTTGAGCAGCTGTGCAACGACGCCACGCTCGTCGACAGTGCCCATGACTTTGGCCAGAACATCATTCCAGGTGCGATTGATGATTACACCGTGTGTGCTTTTCCCTTTTCGGACGAAAACCGCAAACGTGAAGCTTATTGGAGGGACGTAGGAACGCTGGATGCTTATTACGAGGCTTCGATGGATCTAATTGGGGTAGATCCCCAGTTAAATCTGTACGACCAACAATGGCCGATTCGCGCTTACCAGCCAATGTTGCCGCCGCCGAAATTCGTGTTTGGCAGTGAGGGCCAGTCGCCGCGTCGTGGCGAATCACTCGATTCGATTGTTTGCCAGGGCGCGATCGTTAGTGGTGGTAGTGTTGCGCGGAGTGTGATTGGCCCAGGCGCCCGCATTAATAGTTATGCCCAAGTCGAAGACAGCATTTTGTTCGATGGGGTCGAGGTGGGCCGCCGTTGCCGCATTCGACGAGCGATCATCGACAAGGGAGTTCGCATCCCACCCGAAACCCAGATCGGCTATGATCCCGCGGAGGACGCAGAACGGGGATTCACGATCACTGATAGTGGCTTGGTTGTTATCGCTCGCGAGGAAGAACTGGTGGAGAATCGCGTTGGAGTGGAATCCGCCGGCTAAGAGATTGCTACCCATCACAAACCTGGCGATCTGCGTTGCTTGATTGTGTTTTGTCGGAACTAACCATGCTGGACGGATTCACGCTTACGCTCCTGGCCGGCCTCGTTATCGCTTTTCTGCTGGTGATGATCGGTTACCTGTTGGGAAAAAAGATTAATGGTCGGCACACGTGCTCTGAAAACGCGATTCCACAGGCTGATCAAGAGCGGATGATGCAGTTGCTCACAGAGCTTGGTAGTTTGACGAACGAATATTCCGGCAATGTGTCTCAGTATCAGCACAAGTTGGGCGAGTTAAGCTCGGAAGTGCGGCAAAGTTCTTCCACGGCACAATCCGAAAATCGTATTTTTCTATTGTTGCAGCAGATCATGCAGAGCAATGAAGCATTGACAACTCGTTTGGAAGTTGCAGAACGCCGACTGGAAAAGCAGACGCTGCAGATTCAGTGTTATCTCACTGAGGCCCGCACCGATCCGCTGACGGGGCTGTTTAACCGGCGAGCGATTGACCAACGGCTCGAAGAAATGTTTGTCAGCTACAAAAAGGGTGGGAAGGCGTTTGTTGTCGCTCTGATCGATATCGATCGGTTTAAAACGATTAACGATACCAAGGGGCATCAGGCAGGTGACGACGTGTTGAAATATGTATCTAC
>JAYZAR010000324.1:0-26860 GCA_036339635.1 Planctomycetota bacterium
TCAACAGTTCAGCGATTGCCGAGGGGCAATCCGGCCGCTCGTCCCGAATATCCGGAACCGGTGCTGCTTGGTGCTTCGCAAGGCGTTGCTTGGCACTCCCAAGGAAAGGTGGCTTCCCGGCAAGCAGAAAATAGAAAGTACATCCAAGTGAATAAATATCCGACTGAGTCCCAGCCATCGTGCTGTCAATCGCCTGTTCGGGAGCGATAAAATCTGCAGTCCCCATCAAACGCTGCTTTTCCTGACGTTCACTTTGCGACCACCCAATTCGCGCTAACCCAAGATCGCTTACTTTGAGCATGCCATCAGTTCGCAACATCAGGTTCGATGGCTTGATGTCTCGATGAACGATTCCGCGTTCGTGTGCATGAGCCAATCCTGCGGTAGCCTGCCGCAACACATCGACTGCGTCGGCTACAGACATCACACCATCGCGCTGAACAGCACGCTGTAGATCAATTCCATCGACATACTCGATCACTATATAAAGCTTCTTACCCGCTTCCGCGAAATCATACGCTCGAATAATGTTCGGGTGGTCCAACTGGGCACAAGCCCTCGCTTCGGATTTGAACCTCTCGATCCGTCGCGGGTCCTCCGTCGCCTCCGGAGGCAGAATCTTTAGGGCCATCATCCGTTTCATGACATGGTGTTCGCCTAGGTAGACGACCCCCATGCCGCCTTTCCCTAACGGCCTCAAGAGCCGGTAGCTACCGAGATAAAAACCCGTGCTGCAACCGCCCAATAATTTTGAAGACTGCCACTTGGTAAGCACGCCTGCATGCACCAAGCCATCGGCGAGCTTTTCTTGTGTGAAGCTGGATGCTTCTTCACCTGTTCCTTCATTAGATTGCGACATCAACGAAATCACAACTTTCTTCAGGTCGTCGAGTTCGACCAAACCTGCTGCCAGTGCGCGCCGTACGAAGGATCGAGTTGCCTCATCCAACACGGGCCGTTGTGCGTTCGCCAAGTTGACGGACATCAAGATACGCTAATCGTTAGATAAAAGAAGGAAGTGGAAGGTCGGTTCAGGATCCGCCAAAACAGCATTCTAGTATATCACTGAGCAACCCTGACAGCTCAGTCAAGATCTTCCTCTATCACGCCATTAAGCGGGCAATTCGCCCCTATGCAGTAAAGTTTTGATGAATATTTCGTGAGCATGGCTTCGCAGCTAGCAAAAGACACATTCGGGGTCGTAATCAACGCGTAACAACATCAATCCATTGGCGGGAGCCGTTTGCCCGGCTAACCCCCTCTCACCCGCTACCAACAACTTATCAACCCAAGCAGGAGACTGCTTCCCGCGACCAACGTCAACCAATGTGCCCACCATGGAGCGAACCATGTTGTAAAGAAAACCGTCTGCCTCGATTTCCACAGCTACATGCTCTCGATCATTCCATTGGTTACTTTGAGTGAAGACTTCGCAAGCACGGATTTCTCGAACAGTTGTCTTGCGGTCAGACCCTGAGTTTTGAAATCCGCGAAAATCATGGCGACCGAGAAATCGCCGCGCGGCGATTCGCATCGCCTCCAAATCAAGCTTGGTACGAAGATGCCAACGGTAACGTGATTGAAACGGATCACGAAGCCCACCAAGCTGCAACTGATACCGATATCGTTTCCCGATTGCGTCACGAATCGCATGAAAGCCTGGAACAGCTTCGTCAACTTGATCGACGACAATCGAATCAGGCAAATGGGCATTGAGGGCCATCAGAAGTCGCTGCGTCGAATCCCGCCACGGAAGCTCGCAACTGGCCACTTGGGCCAGTGCGTGAACTCCAGCATCCGTGCGGCCACTACCAATGACGTTGACATGGGATCCAGCGAGCAGTCTTGCAGCATCTTGCAGCTTTCCCTGAATCGTCGGTTTGCCAGGCTGAACTTGCCAGCCAGCAAATTCAGATCCGTCATAAGCGACCGTCAACTTAAAAGTACGGAGCACCGCCTCGGTCACAGTTGCACCCGTTAAGAATTACCACCAACGGCCGTCGCCCGTCGCACCAAAAGTTCCGCGATCTGCACCGCATTCGTGGCAGCCCCCTTTCGCAGATTGTCACTCACGCACCAAAAAGCAATCCCATTCGGACTGCTGATGTCCTTGCGAATGCGGCCCACAAAAACATCATCTTTTCCATCGCAATCGCGAGGCATCGGATAGGCATGGGTCGGTAGATCATCGACCACGGTCACGCCTTCAGCCTGCTCAAAAAGTCGAGTCGCCTCATCGACCGACAAGGGCCGCTCTGTTTCCACCAAAATGGACTCACTGTGGCCAATCGCAACAGGCACACGTACGCAAGTCGGACAGACCTGAATCTCCTCATCCTCCATGATTTTTCTTGTCTCATACACCATCTTCATCTCTTCGCTGGTATACCCTTCATGCTTATTGGAACCGATTTGCGGTATCAAATTGAAACCGATGGGATGTTGAAATGTTTTGGGTGGATGAACATCACCCGCCAAGGCTTTACGCGTACTGTCGTTCAACTCTTCATTGCCGGAAACACCAGCTCCACTGGTTGCCTGGTAGGTCGATACCACGACTCGCCGCACCCTCGCCGCACGGTGCAAGGGCGCCAAAGCCACCACCATTTGAGTCGTGCTGCAATTCGGACTGGCAATGATCCCGGAGTGCGAATCGGCTGCATGCGGATTCACTTCGGGGATCACCAAGGGGACGTCCGGGTCCATGCGGTAATATCCGCTTTCGTCAACGACAACGGCACCCGCATCAATAGCCCAGGGCGCGAACTCTTTTGATACCTCATCCGGCGTACTCGCAATCACCAATCCAACATTCCTGAACGCATTTGGATCCAGTAATTCTACCGTCAGTGACATGCCGTTGAATCGAATCTCCGTTCCTACGGAGCGTTCGGACGCCAGCAATTTCAAACGCTTGTGGGGAAATTGACGCTGGGCGAGCTGCTCTAAAACAATGCGACCAACGGCGCCCGTAGCACCGACCAAAGCGATGGTTTCGTACACAGACTTATCAACTAAATGCGAGGTCGAAAATGGTTGAGAAATGGAGAATGTGCTAGTGGCTTCAGCTCGCCTTCCTATTTTTCTTTGTTCTTGATCGCTTCCGGTAAGGATTTATCAACCAAGCCCAAACCTCCACGACCACCAATCAGTCGTGACTGTACGTCTTCTTTTACATCCTGGGCGTTGGGTTCCCAAAATTTGACAATCTTCTCGTTGCCTAAAGGCTTATACGATCGAAACAAGCGGAAACCAACACCACGTGCTGGATCGCTGGTAAACCACCATGGGCTCTTCGGAAAATTAGGATCTTCTTCTTTCCACTCCTCGTCATCTGAAGCGAGTCGGGCAGCACTTCGCAAATACTCCGGATCCATCTCCCAACTCCCTCCCCGCATCACACAGGGGGATGAGGTTTCCGGCCAACGAACCATTTCCGTTGCATTGAGCGGACCTTTCGCTTTGGCATAGCTGGCGTAGCCGTCCTCGTCGTATCGGTTGACGGTCCACTCTGCTACGCTACCATGCATGTCGTGCAATCCAAACGCATTCGGTTTTTTACTTCCGACGGATGGCGCTCCCTCATCCGCGTTATCAAAAAACCACGCGTGATCATCGATCTGATCGGGGCTATCGCCCCAGCTGTAAGCGGTCGTCGTACCAGCTCGAGCTGCCCACTCCCATTCGGCTTCCGTCGGCAGACGAAACTGCTGATCCGTAATCAGACTGAGCCATTTACTGTATTGCTGAGCCGAATACTGCGTCATTGTGACCGCCGGTTGCTCCGGCTCTTCCCCATATTCAAAGGTGAAACTAGGGTCATAAAGTTCCGTTGGAGCAGTGATTGCATCGGTCCGATTACTGTCGTTGACCTGCCGCTCGCCATCCGCTTCGAATTCCTTGAAGATAAGGTAAAGCCGCATGTACTCCTTATACTCGGCCCAACTAACTTCTGTTTTTCCAACCCACAAAGGATCAACAGTAACTTCAATTTGCGGTCCTTCGTCGTCACCCCGATCCTTTTCGTCCTCAGGGCTCCCCATTTTGTATGTGCCTCCGGGGACCGGAATCATCTCGAACGAGACTTCGGTGCCTGGAATCGCCACCGTATATGGCACCATGTAGCCGTCAGGCACTTTAACCGAGGGTCCCGTTTCAGGTTTATCCTTTGCAATCCCAGGCGGAAGCTCGGCCGCACCCGCCGAAAAAGCGTTCGTTATTGCGATCATGAAGGCAAAGGTTGCCAACAAATGCCTGGGGCGGGAATTGCATAATTGCACAGCAGTCACTCATCGGGAGAGGCAAAAAAGATCCGTAAGATCCTTTATATTACTTCGGAGAGCCCGATTTGCTAAAGGGCCCACTTATTTGCTGGAGAGCCTGTCGATTCCCGAATGCCCCGTCCGATGCTGTCGAACGAACCTCCAAGAAATCGCCAAGCCAAGCGGCACATATGAGGATTTATCAACATCGCATCGCCCCGTAAATCATCCACCGATTTTTTTATTCACCAGCCGCCGTTTTTCAATCGATCGGACGAGACCCAAGCTTCACACTGAATTCCATCGGCAATCGATCACGAACAGCGCTAAGCTTAATCACCGTTCCGGCCAGTGAATCGCCGATAATTCGCATCAAGTGCCCCATGTCACGAATTGGCTTGCCGTCGACAGCAACGATTAGATCGTCAGGCTGCAAACCTGCGACCCCCGCCGGCGAAAGGGGGTTGGTTAACGAACTGATGATTGCCCCCCGCATCCGGGCGTCCTCCCCAACCAACCGATCATCGCTCACCTCACCAAGTGCCACACCTAGCCAGCCTCGCTCGACCCGACCAGTCTCTCGGATACGTTGGTAAACCTGTTTGGCCACATTGCTGGGAATCGAAAAACTGACCCCTTGGTACGTATCGCCCACGATCGCCGTATTGATCCCAACCAGCGATCCATGAACGTCGACAAGTGGCCCCCCACTATTTCCTGGGTTTACCGCGACATCACTTTGCATGAAATCTTGGTAGCGAGTACTGGCGCGAATCTTACGGTGCTTGCCACTAAGGATGCCGAATGTGACTGTGCGGTCCAAACCAAACGGACTCCCAACAGCCCAAACCGGTGAACCAACGCGAAGACGATCGCTGTCACCCCACTGAATCGGCATCAAGCGGTCAGCTTGGATTTTTAACACGGCTAAATCGGTAAGAATATCCGTCCCCATAACCGTCGCCGAACACCGTCGACCATCGCTGAGAGTTACCGTAATATCCTCTCCATCCGCTATCACGTGCCGGTTAGTGACCACATATCCTGCCGCATCAACGACAACACCACTGCCCTGATCAGTCGAGGGTAAAGCAGAGTGCGATAATAAGCGTGCCATGCTGGCGTCGTCTAATGACGGTCGCCGCTGAACATCAATGTGAACGACGCTGGGCCCGACGGCGGAAGTGACCATTTGGTAAGCCTGGCTAAGCGCATCCAGCGAAATATTTCTCAGGCCTTCATTGCCCGTTTCATATTCAGCACGGAGCTCACCACGATGCCAAGCGTAACGAATCTCTTCGACCACACGGGGAACGACAAACCTTGCCGAAACCAACATCACCGCAAGTGTGGCAAGCAACATCAAACTCTGAGTGATAGGATCATTCCGCCGCCCAGGTTCAGCTTGTTTGACTGCTGTAGCCGAGCGATCCTGCGGGACGAGTTCATAGTCCCCTGCGTTTAATGCCGGCGAGTCATCAATCCGAGTTAAAACCAGATCTCGCAACTCCGCGACATCCTCCACCTGACCCGCGGTCGGGTCTGCCTTGGGCACACCCGTTTCCGATGCAGTCAGATTCCGCATTGGAGACGTCGGATCAAATAGGTCGCGGCGCGGGTCGTGTGACATAAGGGCTCGCTACGGCCTGGAGGTGGCGAAATTTGAACTAACCAAACCACATTGTAGCGCGTCGACCGCCCCACTAGCGAATAAAATCTTGGCCGCACCCGTGAAGAGTTCAAACAAGGACCCGGCAAAAACGAACCAAACCATCCGTTTTCATGGCTTTCGCCATTTTTCAGCAATTGAATGGACAAACAAGATACCCAGTAACGTCCGCTCAATTAGCAACCAAGTGCTTGCCCACCCCCCACCGGATGTTAGCCTCGGCGCTTTCCGCCGATCAGCGAACCGTAAATTCGGATAACTCGGCCTGATCGAGCTGACGAGCGGGGTCGCGCCCTAGCACAAAGCCGGTAAATTGGGCAGATCGAACACGAGCGAGAATCTGAAACATCATGCCAAACTCTTTAAGTAGCTCGATCTACGAGGCCCTCGCCGGCATCCGCCTGATCGACCCTCACACCCATATCAACCCGTACACGCCTGCGTCCACCACTTTGGCGGACCTACTCGGATACCATTACTACACGGAACTGGCCCATTCGTCGGGAATGCCCAAGAGCCAAATCGAGGAACCAGGGATTCCCCCCGATGAACTAGTTCGTCGATTGGTTCTGAACCTCTCGCCGATTGAAAACACGGCCCAATATCGCTGGCTGATTGAGATCTGCCGTCGTTTTTTTGACTTTGATGGAGATCGACTGGATACATCCAACTGGGAATCGGTTTATGCCGCGGCCGAACAGAAGATGAATAACGCGGATTGGCCCCAATTAGTTCTTGATCAGAGCAACGTCGAATCTGTTTTTTTGACAAACGATTTTGATGAGACACTGGATGGCTTCGATACCAACACATACATCCCCTGCTTGCGCACTGATGATTTGGTTTTCCATCTTGCCAAAAGCGAAACTCAGCAGCGTCTGCAGGAATGCAGCCAGGTCGACCTCGATGGCACCCTGACCAGTTTGCGCGCAGCCCTGGAACAGCGTTTTGAACATTTCGTTTCACGAGGCGCCCGAGCATGTGCGATTTCTTTACCCCCAAACTTTGAACCAACCCCGGTCGCAGATGGCCGAGCCAAGACAGCATTAAATGAAATCCTCAGCCGTGGTCTTTCGGCTGACCCTTCGAATCAAGCGGCGGTGTCACGCCATGTGTTCTGGACACTTGCGGAATTGTGCGACCAATTCAGGATTCCGTTCGATCTGATGATCGGCGTTAATCGTGGTGTCTACGTTGACGGTGTTTACCAAGGACAAGACCTCTATGACAGCCGTGTCTCACTTATTCAATACCGAGAACTTTTCAATGCATTCCCAGATCTCAAATTTCCAGTCTCTGTGTTAGCGAGTGTGACCAACCAAGAACTGGTGAGTTACGCGTGGATTTTTCCAAACGTGATCACCAACGGCCATTGGTGGTACAGCAATACTCCGTCATTCATTACCAAAGATGCAACGGCGAGACTTGAAGCCGTCCCCTGCACCAAGCAAATTGGCTACTACAGCGATGCCTACAAGCTGGAATTCGTTTGGCCGAAATTCGACATGTACCGGCGTGTTTTATCGAATATTTTGGCAGAGCAATTCGTGATTGGATCTCGATGGAGTGAGGAACGAGCAATTGAATTGGGGCGGCGCGTCTTGCGAGACAACGTGGAATTAGTTTTTCCAAAACCAAACTCAATTGACCAAACCATTGCCAATGAATTGCGTACTCCACGGGTAACCACTGATGAAACTTGGATCGAATCCGGCCAAAATGCCGATGCAGACGCTTCAAGCTTTGAAATAGTCAAGATAGAAGACGCGGCGGCCAAGCCAGCCGAAAGTCTTGACCCGCTTCCAAGCGAGGATGAAATCAAAGCCGTTGATCTCGATGATGTCGAACTGTTATTCGAGAACGCAGCAATCATCGACCACAAGACACTTGCGGCCAATATCGAGCTCGAGCCTTTGGACGTAGGCGATTTGACGGGTGACACCGACAACGAAGGAACAGAGAAAATTCAGATGCTTCAGGGAGACGGCTCGTTCGAAGCGGACGAGGAGTCACTCAAGGTCAAGCCAGATCCGATGACCGGGGAGTTGAGATTTCCTAATCCTTCGGAGAACGACGAAGTCGAACCCCCAGCCACAGAAACGGATAAAGACGATACGCTTGACGACGAAAGCACGCAGTGATCAAAAAATCGGGATGCTAGGAAACTAGTTGATTGAGGGAATCAACTAGCTCGCGCGGACTCAATTCGATTGATCGCATTCAACATAGCCAGGATCGTGCTTTCGACGCTATCGGTACTCACCCCCACACCGCGATAACTACGGCCCTTATATTCAACTTCTAAGTTGACTTCGCCAATTGCGTCTCGGCCCAATGTAGCGCTGCGAACTCGAAAATCTTTGCAAACCAATTCAATCCCTGTGATTTTCTCGACTGCCCAAAACGCGGCATCAATTGGGCCATCTCCTTGCTCAACTCGCTCGGTTTGCTCCTTCTCACCATGCCGGAGGGTTAACTCGACCTGCGGATTACGACGATGCCCACTCGTGACGACATAATCAACTAACGACCACTGCTCATCAGCGAGCCCGCTGATCTGTTGCTGCACTAGAGCGATGATATCGCCGTCGTAGATTTCCTTCTTCTTGTCTGCGAGTGCCTTGAACTGCTCGAAGACCTCCCGTAACTGCTCGCCTGTCAAAGTGAGACCAAGCGTCTTGGCGCGGTCTGCCAACGCAGCTCGACCACTATGTTTTCCAAGCACCAAATCAGTCTTGGCAAACCCGACATCCTCGGGAGCCATGATCTCATAGGTGCTGCGTTCTTTTAGCATTCCATCCTGATGAATCCCCGATTCGTGCGCGAAAGCATTCCGTCCGACAATCGCCTTGTTGCGTTGAACCTGCATTCCGGTCGTTTTGCTGACCAAACGACTCGCGGGGACCAATCTTTTTGTATCAATGTTGGTCTTGCAATTGTAATAATCCGAGCGAGTTTTTAGAGCCATCACCACCTCTTCCAAGGCCGCATTTCCAGCGCGTTCTCCAATCCCGTTGATAGTACATTCGATTTGACCCGCACCCGCTTGAACGGCAGCCAAACTATTGGCGACCGCCATACCAAGGTCATCATGGCAATGCGTGCTGATTACCGCTTTGTCGATATTTGGCACGCGTTCGCAAAGCATGGAGAATCGATCGTAGATCTCACGGGGCGTCGCGTATCCAACGGTGTCAGGAATGTTGATCGTTGTCGCGCCAGCGTCGATTGCGGCTTCGACCACCTGGCAAAGGAAGTCATGCTCGGTACGGCAGGCATCCTCTGGAGAAAATTCAACATCATCACAATAGCCGACTGCACGTCGAACACCCGCAACCGCCCGTTCCACGATCTCATCAGGACTCATCCGTAGTTTGAATTCCCGGTGGATCGCACTGGTTGCCAAAAAAACATGAATCCGTGAGCTCGGAGCGTGCTTGATCGCCTCCCAAGCCCGATCAATATCCTGGTCACTACATCGTGCCAAACCACAGATTGTCGATCCGCGAACCGTTTGGGCAATCAGCTTGACCGCCTCGAAATCTCCCGGCGATGCGATTGGAAAACCAGCTTCGATAACATCGACGCCCATTTCCGCCAGCAACTGAGCAACCTCCAGCTTCTCCGTCAAATTCATACTCGCTCCTGGGGATTGCTCGCCATCCCGAAGCGTCGTGTCGAAGATTTTGACGGTTCGAGCATCGCCCGATCCGGAAGTATCTATGGAAGCGTCGTTCACCGTCTTAGGCTGCGACATCGCTGACTCACCTTTGCTGAAGTTCTTACCAACACGATCGTTCAACACACCCATGTATTGAACGATACAAAAAAACCCGAGTCGCGATCGACTCGGGCTTGGTGTCATGCTGTTTTCATTTAACCGGCTAACACACCCTCATCGCTCGCCAAAAAAGCGTTGCAAACGTAGCAGCGATAGTAGGATGGGCTGTGTCATCATGTCCGCTATGTTAGGCAGGAAACCACGATTGGGTCAACGGTTCACTGCAGCAGTTTTTTTCGGGGCAAATGCGATTTTCATCTTGGGTAGGTAACGGCCAAGCTGAACCGGTAAAACCAGGGCATAACAGGTCCGATGGCCCATCGACGGCCCTTGACCCTGCCGACGTGGAAGCCTGCAGATGATGATATTTGGTCCTGAAGGCGATCGTGCTAGCCCGCATTTTCGGTGGAATTGGCCCGCCAGACGTTTAACCTCCTCAAGCCTTTCGTGCTTACACCACTAGCTTTTTGACGGGCTAAGCGGCGGCCTTGGGAACTTCCTTGCCTTGCAATTGGTAAACATAGCGAAGAACCTCCGCCACTGCTTGATACCGCTCCGGAGGAATAACGTCACCGACCTCGACTGTCTTGTACAGAACCTGAGCAAGTGGCTTACGCTCCACCACCGGTATCCCGTACTCCAGTGCCGTGCGCCGAATTTTTTGAGCCAACACCCCTGCCCCTTTCGCGAGAACGAGCGGTGCGGGCATCGAGACCGGATCATATTGGATCGCAATCGCCAATTCAGTCGGATTGCTGACAACCACATCTGCCTTCGGGACATCCGATTCCGCCCTCTGCATCATTAGCTGACGTTGAACCAATCGCCGACGAGCCGCGACTTGAGGGTCCCCCTCTGTCTCTTTCATCTCATCCCGCACCTCTTGATCTGTCATCATTAGGTCTTGCTCATGCTTCCATTTCTGGAAAGCAAACTCAAGCACCGCCAAGAGGAATAGCGCACCACCGATCCAAAGACTGGTACCCACCAGAGTATTGAACAACACTGTGGCGATTTGCGGCACACTCAGCGAAGCAAGATTGAGAATCGGATTGCGGTAATGCAACACCGCGCTGTAGGCCACGACAGTAATCACTGTCACTTTGAACAGACCAAACCCAAGCCGAGCGACTCCCTGTATGGAGGCAATCCGTTTGACGCCAGAAAGAGGGTTGACGTGATTTAGCTTGGGAACAATTTTCTTCGGACTAAACACAATCCCAGTTTGCAATATGTTCACCAAGATTCCGGCCAACAGCATAGCCAATAACATGGGAACACAAGCGATTGCCAAGCGGGCAGCGTACCCAAGCAGCCAGTGAGCAGCATCGGCTGTGCCAAGCGGTCCAATGCGTGGTGTCGAAAGTGAATCTTCCATCGCTGCGGCCAGCTGACGGGCGACAGGACCACCCAACATCCACAAGCAAGCGACCGCTGCCAACAACAAACCAGCCGAAGTCAGATCCTGACTACGGACAACCTGTCCCTCCTCGCGAGCCTGGCGCCGGCGACGATCAGTCGCGACGTGTTTCTTCTCACCTGAACTATCGGCCATCGTTTCTTACCATTGGTTGGAAGAAATCACCACAGGGCGGTAAGACGTTCGGCGGCCATCGCCAACTCATCACGAAAAATCAGTCCTACTGAACCGACAGTAATCGAGAAAACGATCAACATCGCCAAAGCATTAATACTCAATCCAATCGCGAGCACGTTGATTTGAGGCAAGGTCCGGCTAATCAGACCAGTGACTAAGTTGCTTAAAAGCAAGGCCGCGATAACCGGTGCTGCCACGCGCAGTCCGACTGACATCCCAGCCGACAATTGATCAACAACCAGCGTCATCATCGATGACCGAAATTCGACATGCCCAGCCGGCATAGCCTCAAAGCTTTCCAAGAGCAAATTGAGGACAATCCGGTGCCCACCAATGGCCAACATAATTGCTGTGACCAGCATCCCTACCAACCTGGCAATCGAGGGCATACTGGCTGACGAAGTCGGGTCGACCGCATCACCCAACTGCATACCACCCGTGCTGGTAATCGCTTCACCGCCCAACTGAAGGCCCGTAATGATCAATTGAACGGTCGCACCAATCAACAATCCAATCAATGCCTCACGGGCAATTGCAATCGTCAAATCGATCAGATTATCAATGGCTGGCAAAGATTCCGCTTCACCAATCCCAGCAACAGATGGCAACAACAGCACAGTCAACAGGAAGGCCAGAAAGGCTCGCACCCGCCGTGGAATGCCAACGCCAATCGCCGGCATCGCCATTAGCAAGGTACTTAACCGAGTCAGCACCAGGATGCCCAATACCAGATGATCCACGGCGTACTGCGCTAGCGATTCCATTACGGCGTGCCTGCGTTCTCGAATACTGTTCGAGTGAACTCAACCATTCGCATCATCAGCCACGGCAAACACACAATTAAGACACCAGCCATCGCTAAAATCTTAGGAACGAAAGCTACCGTCTGGTCCTGAATCTGTGTCAATGCTTGCATCAAACCAACCAACAAGCCAGCCATCATCCCAATGAGTAACATGGGCGCAGCGATCACGACCGCAGCCATCAAGGTGGTGCGGCATAAGTCGACGGCCATGGACGCATCTAACATCTCGCAAAAATCCTCAGCCAATCGTTCCGAAACTGTCCATCAACATCTGTACCACTAAACGCCAACCATCAACCAAAACGAACAACAGCAATTTGAACGGTAGCGAAATGACTTGCGGTGGCAGCATCAGCATCCCCATCGAAATCGTGACACTCGCCACCACCAAATCCACAATTAAAAACGGTAGATAGATCTGGAATCCCATCAGAAAAGCCGTCTTCAGTTCACTCAGAATATACGCAGGCAAAAGAACTCTAAGCGGCACATCCTCAAAGCTCGAAGGCAGCGGGGCATCGGGATCCATGTAGTGAAAGAAGAGATAAACATCATCGTGATTACCGGCAACATCGATTTGATTCGACATGAACTCACGAATTGGAATGGAACCCGCTTCATAAGCCTCATCCAGTGCCATGGAACCGCTCGCCTCGGTGTAAGGCTTGACAGCGTCCTCGTACACGCGAGTCCAGACGGGCGTCATCACAAACAAGGTCATGAACAGAGCAACACTGGTCATGACCTGACTCGGCGGCAACGACTGCAGACCAATCGCCTGACGCAATAAACCCAGCACGATGATGATCCGCACATAGCAAGTTGTCATCAGCAGCACGGCCGGCGCTAAGCTCAACACCGTCAGCAGAAGCATGACCTGCAAGCTGCTGGCGAGTCCCTCTGGACTCGTCCACTGCTCAGGCCCTCCCGCCAATCCATCGAGAGCCTCCAGCGGCACGATTGTGGGTGTCTTATCTACCAACGTCGCCGCGGAATCCACGACAACTCCCGAGGGAGCTGCGACCACCGATCGATCCCGACTCTCAACATCCGTCTGAGCTGCAACCGGAATCGCCATCCAGGCAACCCATATCAAAAACAACAACGATCGTCTGGGCCCGTTCACGCGACTCCACTCCGGGGATCATCTTGAAACAATCTTCGGAGATTAGAGAATTTTCTACTCGGAACGGAAGATGAAAAAGCAGGCGATGCTAGCAACTAAAGCCTGAATTCACCCCAAGGCTGCCAAGTCCGGACCACCGCCACGAATGGTCAGCACCACGAAACTAGGTCAGGCAGAACCAAAGAGACGCTGATGGTGATACAGCATCAGATAGACGACAACACCAGTCACCGATACGTACATCCAAATCGGAAAGGCAAACTTCACGAGTTTCTTATGCGCCACAAGCCGACCCTTCACCGCGAGATAAACCGCTCTGAGAACAAGGACAGGCACAGTCAACGCGAGCATCAGGTGCGTCCCCAGAACCCCATAATAGCAGTACCGAAAAGCAGTCGGGGCCACTGCAGGATTCTCAGGAAATCGCTTATTCCATTGCCCCGTGGTTTGATAAAGGGCTCCCTTGTGAAGGAGATAGAGCAGCAAAAAGACAGCACTCACAAGAATTGCAGTCATCATCAGACGCTGGTGCACCCGGGCTCGACCGTTTCGAATGGCTCGCAGAGCAAGGACCAGCAGCACGGTCGAGGTTGCATTCAGCGTCGCGGTCGCATGCGGCAAGTTATCAGCCAAAAACTGCCAACTCATCATGATCAACCTTCGCCTTCAATCATTCCCGAAATGGTCTTTTTCAGCCGGTCCAACTGAACCGGCTCGGACCAAGTGTAAAAGCCCTCTATTTCGCCCGACGGATCGACCAAGACGAATCTTTCGGTGTGAAACTTCTGATCAACCGGTTGTTGAAAGATCTCGGCACCGATACGACGAATGTAGGTCAGATCGCCCGTCATGAACAACCACTGTTCTGGGTCGGCACCAAATCGTGCTGCATATTCACGTAATTGCTCCGGTGTGTCTGTTTCCGGATCGACCGAGATCGCGACGAACCTCACACCCTGCCCTTCAAATTCATCCTGCAGTTCCTTGATTTTTTGGTTCTGCTGGACACAGATGCTCGGACAAGTGCTGAAGAAAAAGCTAACGACATAAGGCTCTCCGACGAGATCCTCGCTACGAATCGTCTCGCCACTTCGCTCTGTCAGCTCAAAGCGACTCAACCATGCCTCTCCCTCCGGCGGTTTCGCCGGCTCAGGATTCTCAATCCCCGAGAAATCGTCAACCTCGAGCAACGGGCTTTCATTGGTATAGACAACATCATCCGGGCCAGGTCCCTTCGCCGGCCGAAGTGCACGGATCGTCATTCCTAATGAAACGCCTACGATAAGAATCAAAGCGACATTTACCAACATTCGCATCAATTTTCTCCCTAAACAATAACATCCGCTTTACGGCTACCGCGGATCAATCGCCAAGCCACAATCGTGCATAGCGAGGCAGTCATCACTGTAACTACCCAGCAAGCGATCGGGGATGGTGTGAATCCTGCAGCCCCGAAATTGAATTCGGGAAACAACAGACGCCGCATCTCGACCATTGAGTAACTAAGCGGATTCGCCCTCATCACCCCACCCAATATCCATTGTCCCATCGAGGCTTCGGGGCCCAGCATGGGAATCGGGAAAAAGGAACCGCTCAGCAACCACATCGGCATCAGCCCAAGCATCATGATCGCATGAAAACCTTGCGTGCTCTCCATTGGCCAAGCAACGATCATTCCCAGCGAGCACATTGCGATCGCGATGAATGCCATCAATACCAGTAAAGGAATCAGAAACGCACTCCATTGGACTGTCCCGAGAATCAGCACCAGCAACAGGAAGGCCACTGCCTGAACCCAAGCGATCCCCGACCCGCCCACGACTTTTCCAAGCAGCACCGGCAGCCGTCCGACAGGTGCCACGAGAACAGATTGCATGAATCCTTCTCGGCGATCTTCAATCACAGAAATCGTCGAGAAGATCGCCGTGAACAAGACAATCAAGCCGAGCGTGCCCGGCAAAAAATACTGCAAGAAATCCAAGTCGCCCGCTCCGCTGAACGAACCCTTCAACCCAGTTCCGAATAAGAGCCAAAACACGAGTGGTTGCAGGATAGCCGCCGTGACCCGATTGCGTTGTCGAAAAAAACGCACCCACTCTCGCCACGCCAACATCCATGCCGCACTCAGTGCATCCCCCACCGTTACTGAATCCTCTGGTGATGATAAATACGAGTTAGTAGCTGTAAGTGTTTCACGCTTGGACGAATCTCCATTCACGCTTCAGTCTCCCCGAAACCATATCCTGTGCGAGCGATAAAGACATCCTCCAAACTTGGTCGCCCGACAGCAATCGACTGACAAGCCTCACCCAGATATTCCATTAGTTGCGGAACAAGCTCCCGGGGATTGCTAGACTGCACGCGCAAGTGATCTTCCATCTGCAGTACCGTCATCCCACGATTTTCCAGCCACTGCACCGCGCGCGATGTTTCGGAAGTTTCAAAGGTGACGATTCCATCCCCCAATTCCGCCCGCAGATTAGCAGGAGAATCGCTCGCAATAATCTTGCCGCGATTCATGATCGCCACACGATCTGCTTTATCGGCTTCCTCCATTAGGTGCGACGTCAACAACACCGCGACTCCCTCGGAGGCCATTTGCCGAAGTGCCTCCCAAAGACTCAGCCGAGAGGCTGGATCTAGTCCGGTGCTTGGCTCGTCGAGAAGCAGCAGCGGTGGGTGGTGAAGCATTCCTTTAACTAATTCGACCCGTCGCTTCAAACCTCCGGAGAGCGTTTCACATCGATCACCCCGACGATCAACTAGTTCCAATTGCCGCAGAAGCTCTTCTCTTCGGTCGTTCAGTCGTTTACCGCTGATCCCGTAAAGAGCGCCTTGGCAAGCGATATTCTCATCAACGGTTAGCTTCTTGTCCAAGCTCGGCGATTGAAAGACGATACCGATCCTGGAACGCACGCCAAGTGGATTCTCGGCAGCTGAAATCCCAGCGATTTCGATCACACCGCGCTGGATCGGCATCAGTGTGGAAAGCAATCGAAACAGCGTTGACTTACCACTTCCGTTAGGCCCGAGGAGAGCCTGGATTTCGCCGGCACCTATTTCCAAATCGACACCATCCAGCGCAATCAGATCGCCATAGTGATGGTGAAGATCGTGTACAACCGCGACGACATTAGGCGGCGAAACCACTCGGCTAACGCTGGTAGGGATCACAAGAGCGAATCACCAAAACAGACGCAAAGTGCAGATCGTTAATACCGCAGGAAGTACTAACAGTGACGAACGCAATAACTTACGCGCGTGTTCATCATTCGGCGTCGACATAAAATCTAGGGAAGCCATCAACATCGGTGCAGAAATCCCAACTGCAACGATCGCAGCGATCATGCCCTGTACCCATCCCCCGGGCAGGAAACAAAGAACGATTGAACAGCCCATTAAGGCCATCGAACCACTTACACTCTGAATGCCAGCGTTCCACCCCGTCGGATCTTCAGTCGTAGTCATGCGGAATCCAGCCTCACCATATTGCCGACGGTACAGCCAAGCAATCGACATAAAATGAGGGTACTGCCAAGCGACCAACACACCCACTAGCAACCAACCCGGCAGGTCCATCAAAGACCCTCCCAACGCGGTGTAGCCAATCAAAACGGGCAACGCGCCCGCGACCGCGCCAACCGTTGTATTCCAGGCAGTACGCGTTTTCATCGGTGTGTAAACAAGAACATAGAGGGCCCATGTTACAAGGCCCACCATCGCCGGAGTTGATCCGAACAACGCATGCAGCATTGACGTGCCAACTGCCAGCAGCGTCAACATGTAAACAGTCGCGACGACCGTTTGTATCCTTCCCGCCGCTAGCGGACGACTGGCCGTTCGTGTCATACGCTGATCGATGACACGCTCCCAAATCTGATTCGCCGCGCCGGCGCTACCCGCGACTGCAGCAGTCGCGATCAACAACCACAGCAGTTGGCCACCCGGAACCAAGCCTCCTGCACCAATCATCGCAGTGGCAGCGGTCGTGACCAAAATCATCGCGACTATGCGCGGTTTCGTTAACTGAATTAGATCAGCCAAATAACCGCTGACTCGGTCGCGAGAGGTCACGGTACCTTGGCCCACATTCGCGGACCTTTCCTCATCGATCGACAACGCAACCAGCGATTCGCCTGCATCACAAACAGGTGAAGCAGGTTTCGATGGGTCAGCGGTCAATAAATCCATAGCCATCGACAGAAATCATCCGAGGTTAGCAGAAAGGGTGGTTTGGGACTGACATCGGCGAATTCGCGCCATGCGGAGCAAGGTAAGGGTAGCTACGGCGAGGATCAGCGATCCCGTCGCCACGTGGGCCGTAACAATGATCGATTCGGTGAAACCTTTGGCTTGGATCAGGAATCCGCTTGCCCCCGGTAATGACTTTAGGAATACCGGCCAGCCGTAGTTCACCACCCATGTCCCTGTCCCCAGCGCAATTTGTACTCCCACCAATCCTATCAGAGCTCCGCCCGGACGCGACAGCGTCAAATCGCCGCACCGCCGAATCCCAGCATAAAGCAACCCGGTTAGAATCCACAGGGCGAATGCCGTCATCACGTGAATCGCAACGATTAGCGTAAAATATCTGGGCGGTGTGATGGGCTGGACATGCCTTAATTGGGCCCCGAGAACCAGCTGTAAATAACTGATCGCGAGAATCGCGCCACCGCATACTAGCCAACGTCCATTGATGTGAGGCAACGCCCCGGCGGGAACAGACCCCGCTCGCGACCAAATCGAGCTGTTAACGACCGCGCAGACCACACAAAGAGAGAAAACGGCCGGTCCGAAACAGCCATGGATCATTGCCAATGTCCGGTCACCCAGCATAACTCGCATCCCTCCCAAAAGGCCTTGAGAAATTACGGCGGCAAGGATTCCAACCGCTAACCACAAAACCCAACGCCGGGGCTCTCGAATCTTGGCCGCCACAACAAGACCGATCGCAACCAATCCCACTACGGCGCCCAAAAGACGGTGCCCGTGCTCGATTAACAGGTCAAATGGCCCGTACACCCACGTCGTTAGGGGATAAAGAAAAAGGTTGTAACCGTAAGTCCCAGGCCAATCTGGCACTGCCATCCCGGCGTCGTAAGTGGTAACCAAACCCCCGACCCAGATCAGCGGCCAGACTAAACAGACAGCCAGCACCGCTAAGCGATGCAAAGTTTTGACGGGTGGCCCCACCTCCATTCCGATCTGGTTCGCTGACATCTCTAACGGTCTCGCCTTCGTTTTGCATGCAACTGCTCACCGGCGATTGCCCCAGCGACGCACCCGCTAGCCCCAAAAATTGCACCCGCAACCAATCCGCCAAGGCCAAGAGCCGACAGCGTGATGAGACCGGCACTCAAACCTAGGATTGCGCCGATCGAACGGTAAATATCACGGCTGGCGCCCTGGCCGCTGGGAAGTTGCCGCATCATCGTTCCTTCCCCTCACCCGATTCATCTCCTCCGTCAGCGGAGCGTGGCTCAGGCATCGCAGCGGCACGAAGGTACCGCACTAAGTCCCAAATCTGATTATCCGTCAATCCGACCCCGTTTGGCTCTTCCACAACCGCGACCGCTGGCATCGGCGTCCCCGCAATGCCCTGAGTGATGCGGCGGTATAACGTCTCCGGTTCCGAACCTCCGCGGAAGACTCCTTGCTGCAAATTTCTTGGCTGAACTGGTCGAGGCCGCAGCGCGCCCGCATTTCGATATGGCCTCATCGCGTCTCGATCTTTTGGATCGAGTCCCAAGCGAGTCGAATATTCTTTTGCCCAATCGTCGTAATCCAGAGTCACTGCCTGCCCGTTCCCGTCGGATCCATGACAACCAACGCAGTTGGCGATCGGTCCATGGAAGATTTTGTCACCCCGGGCGATTGATTCGCGCAGCGACTCACCTTGCAGGTCCCGATACGTTTTAGGCACATTAACCGGTTGTGCTTGACCCCAGTCACGGGCGACTCGGTTCAAAATATCGTGGATGACTTCTTGCCCCTCGGTGCCGGAACTTAGTGTCAACTTCGCTTCATCGCTTGGAGCGGTCTCTTCGTAGTCAAGCTGGTCAATAGCCGCTGCCATCAAGCGACGTTCGAATTCGCCACGAACCGAGAGATAGATCACGTAGTCGACCAGTGCCTCGACATCCTCATCCGCTAGCAGCGTGAATGCCGGCATCCCCGTCCCTGGGACACCATGCTTCAGCAGTGAAAGCAAATCATCTCTTGTCGGCTTGTCTCCCCGCTCCGACGACTTCCACTTAAAAACGCCGTGGCGGAAGTCTCGCGGGTAAGGATTCTGCGTGGCGCTGGCGGGTCCCGCTCCGTCACCCGCGATCCCGTGACAAGTTACGCAATGCTCGCGGAATAGCCCGAGATGCGTCCCATCCTCTTCGCTGCTGACCGGCCCGGCCGCCCGCACGAGATTTTCAGTTCCGACTAAACCGACAGACGCTTCATCGTCGAACAAGGAACTCGGCCACTGCGGCTTGTCCGGCGTGCCAAACAAACTCGTCACAATGGCATTTGCGTCATTCTTCGCAGTTTCCGTGGGAACCCCTCGATTCCTCGCAAGCGTCAAAGAAAAGACATCGTTGGCGGGAAACTGATCAACCACAACATCACAGCCGATGCCGGATGTGACGAGAATTACGATTATGAGGGAAAGTTGACGCACGGCGGAAACGGACGCTTGAGTAGTAAACCTATTTACTCATTGAACCGGAAAACCAACGCGGCGGTAAACCATCTGCGACCTTTCGTCCACCATAGACCCAATGGCTGGTGAATCCGTCGACGGTCTGATGTCAGTCGTAACGCCTGTAACTCACGAATCATACGATCGAATTGCGGGCGACCGAACTTTTGAGACTAAACGGACGGTGGTTCACGAAGACTGGCCCAAAAGCTTCACTCCTGGCGAAAGTTGCCTTTACCACCCAACGTGGCGGCATAAAAACTTTGCAAGCCTCTTTGGGCCACCTTAGATGGCGAAGCCGATGAGCGAAGGCCGCAAACCTGTCCATTGAACTCAAACCTCTTCTTGTCAGAGCTTGAATCGATCGCTCGACTAAAACCAGCCATTGCGACCGCACCCCGTTGTGCTAAATCCAACTCGCTCGTCTCACACCGTTCGCACGAAATCTTCCTGGCAGTGAATTTGACGCGACTGACTCTCCTTCTCTCCACTCAAAACCTACGCCGGCCGATCATAGTCGCAGGCCAAACAGAGTTTCGGTAAACGGAACGACAAGCGATTTTTCTGACGTTGCTAGGCGTTGGATCTTTGACCAATCAGTCGGCCAAATCAGCAGGAATCGTGACGGTACCCAGATCATTCATGCCTGGCTTGATGTCAATTTCAAAGCGGCTACGACTCCATTCCTCGTCCTTGCCATCGACCTTGACTTCCTTGATTCCGCCAGCCTCGTGATACACCCGAAAGACAAGTTCACCCGCAGGCAAACCCTTGATCAAAAGGTCACCATTCTCGTCGCTTTTAGCTGCAAAAGGATGATCAAGAACGACAATGTAAGACTTCATCCAAGGGTGAATATTGCAGTCGATTGGAATCGGTGCAGGCTCGCTTTCTTTCAGGTCAACCGACTTTTCTTGACCGGCTGGAATCGTGAAGTTCTGCTGCTTGTTATTGAAAAACCCTAGATTCGCATTGTGTCCAACGGTATCGGGGTTCGTAACTTTCAACTTATCGCCAGTCTGTGCAATCACGATGTGCGGTTCGAATCGGCACTTGTCATTGGCCAACGTGTGAGTCTTATTTGCAGGGGCCACGTCATCGAGTTTCGATCCGCCGCGACCTGTGTAGACATACAAAACGACGTTTTTGATCCCCTTGTTAGTAGGGTTCACCACCAGTCGTTCATTGACGAGTTTGTGCTTGCCGCAATACTCCACATCTTTGTCAACATTGACCAACGCTGGCACCGCAACGGCACCACCGAATTCAAAGCGAACCTTCAAATCGCCAGTTTGGGCACTCGCAATCGAGCAGAAGGTGAGAGTAATGACAGAAGCAAAACAAAAGAAACGTTTCAAAGTTGACTCTCCAGGTTGGGGGAAGCGTTCGCGTAGCGGTGGTTGTTTCGAGCAGAGCTGATGCGAGGCGAGGTCGGTCCAATGGAACAATCACAAGACCACGCCTCATTCTATCGCGCCGGGTCAAAAAAATCCCAGAAGTGCCATCAGCCGCGCGAATAAATGGCGAACGACGACCGCGTTGGAGGCTGCGATCACCGCTCGCCGAATTAGTCGTCATTGAAGAAAGTGCCATTTGAAGGTGGGACAAAGGCAATGGCAGAATTCAATCCTCGGCGGGGAACTTTTTGTATTTTAGCCACCACCGGCATATTGTCTACCGTAGCGGGGCTTGTTCGGCGGATCTTTTCACTTTACAAACGCCAGCCACCTACTCCCCACCTCGGAGAAACCATCCTCCATCGGTTAAATTGCCGGTTGGAAAATCGGCACTCATCGCGAAGCACACAGCTGGACAAAGAAAAAAATGAAGGTTTTGGTAGTCGGCAATGGCGGTCGAGAACACGCACTCGCCTGGAAAATCTCGCAGAGTCCGCGTGTGGCAGAGGTCTTCGTAGCACCTGGCAACGCTGGAACGGCTCGCGATGCAACTAACGTTCCGATCGAGGTCTCAGATCAAGCTGGCCTGATTCAATTTGCGAAAGACAATGGCATCGATCTGACAGTCGTTGGACCTGAGGCGCCGCTCGTAGATGGACTTGTTGACGCGATGGAAGCAGAAGGCCTGCGAGCCTTCGGCCCCAGCGGACACGCCGCCGAGTTGGAAGGCAGTAAAGTCTTCTGCAAAAACCTGTTACATAACGCCAATGTCCCGACCGCGACCTATCGCGCCTTTCGTGGTGGGGATGAAGCCAAGCGGTACATTCGTGATCGCTACACCGATCCCCAAGAACCAGTCCAAGTCGTCGTAAAAGCAGACGGACTGGCAGCCGGAAAAGGCGTTATCGTTTGTGAAACACGTGAGCAAGCACTGGTTGCGATCGATCGGATTGCTTCTCGGCGAGAATTTGGTGCCGCCGGCAAAGAACTAATCATTGAAGAAAAACTTATCGGACAAGAGGCCAGTGTGCTGGCGATCACCGACGGGGAAACAATCCTCACACTTCCAGCAGCACAAGATCACAAGCCGGCTCACGATGGTGACACAGGTCCGAACACAGGCGGCATGGGAGCCTACTGCCCTACACCGATGATCGATGAAGCGATGATGCAACTCATTGAAGCGGATGTACTAGTGCCTGTTGTGCATGCGATGAAACGCGCACGCCGGCCCTTCAAAGGAGTGCTATACGCTGGCTTGATGCTGACACCTGCAGGTCCGAAAGTGCTTGAATTCAACGTTCGTTTCGGTGACCCAGAATGCCAGCCCTTGCTGATGCGATTGCAAACCGACCTAGTCGATGTTATCGAGGCAACCGTCGATGGCCGCCTAAGCGAACTTGAACCACTTCAATGGGACGAACGCCCGAGCATTTGTGTTGTAATGGCCAGCGAAGGCTACCCAGGATCGTACGAAAAAGGACGCGAAATCTCCGGACTCGATCGTGCAGATGCCATCGAAGATGTCAAAGTCTTTCATGCGGGAACGACACTCGATGGCAACAAAGTGTTCTCTAACGGCGGGCGTGTTCTAGGTGTGACCGCGATGGGGAACTCCATTAGCAATGCGAAATTACAAGCCTACACAGCGGTCAAAGAGATCCGTTGGCCTGGTGCGTGGTGTCGCAAAGACATCAGTGACAAAGCTCGCTCTTACGTCTCCTGATCCTGATTCCAGTCACGCGACATCGCCTTAATCAACTGCGATGGACCAAACCCCACAGTTGTCAATTGGCTAGCCCCGGAGTCGCGGAAACCGGAGCAACAACTGCAGCGTCATGGGGAACTGCGTCATCAGAACTGAACGCTGTGACCAGATTGGATGAAAGGCAAACAGCAACCTCCCAAACCCACGAGGCACAGACTGGTCGAGCCCCACTCGGGCAGCGGCGGCGAGTCCAGGTAGCTGAAACGAAGATCACTCCCGGACCATCGAAAGCAACCGGCGATGCCCTACCAAGTCTTTAATGAACTTGATTTCGGTGTATCTCCCCTGCCCTCTCGCTAACTCTTCACATGCATCCGCGATCATTGGACTGAGTTCAATGATGAGACGCCCGCCGGCAGTCATGTATCTCGGAGACTCTCGCAAAATGACTTCCACCACCTCTGTTCCCAGGGGGCCGGCTAGCAATGCTTGCCTCGGCTCGAAGTCGCGAACCGACGGTGCCAATTGATCGTATTCGACTTGGCTAACATACGGTGGATTCGTGCAAATAATATCGAACGACATCTCGGCATCGAGCGCCTCAAATAAATCGCTATGAATGAAGCGAATACGGTCGCTAACGCCATGCTGCTCAGCATTCCAGGTTGCAATCTTGATGGCAGCCTCACTGCAATCGACTGCCGTGATCTCTGCTTCAGGCAAGTACTTTGCCAATGTGACAGCGATCGCCCCACTACCGGTCCCGATGTCCAAAACTCGAATTGGCCCTGATTGCATCGACTTGACATAATCGATTGCTTCCACAACCAAATGCTCTGTTTCGGGCCGAGGGATCAGCACATCTTCGCTAACACGAAACTTGAGCGAATAAAACTCACGATAGCCGACCAACTGGGCGACTGGTGAACCCTCGCCGCGACGCCGCACCAATTCACGGAACGCGACCCGCTCTTCAGACGTCGGCTCTTGGCCAAAGGCGGTATACAATTCGATGCGACTACAGTCACGTGCATGGGCGAGCAGAACTTCGGCATCTAGCCGCGGTGAATCGCTTCCACGCTGTTTGAAAAAGTCGGTCGTCCACTCGAGCAACCGCAACACTGTCCACGGTTGCTCGTTACTGTTAGTGCGATCCTTGCTGTCAGTCATGAAGGTTTGCCATGCAGTTGGCCTCAATCGATCATGTCACCGCGTAACTGATCACGATCGTATTCGATTAACGCATCAGTAACGGGAGCCACATCACCGGCAATGATTTGATCGAGTTTGTAGATCGTCAAATTAATTCGGTGGTCGGTCAGACGATTCTGAGGAAAGTTGTAGGTCCGGATCCGCTGACTACGGTCTCCCGAACCAATCAAGCCCTTCCGTTGCTCGGCTTGCTTAGCAGCTTCCTCCTCCCGCTTTTGCTCATAAATCCGCGCCTTCAACACACGAAGTGCCTTGGCCAAGTTCTTGTGCTGACTCTTTTCGTCCTGACATTGCACAACGATTCCGGTCTCGTGGTGAGTCAACCGAATGGCTGATTCGGTTTTATTGACGTGTTGGCCACCCGGCCCCGAGGCACCAAATTTATCCACTCGGTAATCATCTGCTTTCAGCTCAACTTCAACATCCTCCGGCTCGGGCATCACCGCAACAGTCGCCGCCGACGTGTGCACACGACCCTGTGTTTCCGTTTCCGGGACTCGCTGCACGCGGTGGCCGCCCGATTCATACTGGAGATCGCGAAAGACATTCTCGCCTTCCATCGTCAGCGTGATCTCTTTGAACCCGCCCATTTCTGTGGGACTGGCATCCATCACTTCGGTCTTCCAGCGACGATGTTCAGCATAGCGACGGTACATTTCGTACAAGTCACGGGCGAACAACGCCGCTTCATCGCCTCCGGTCCCAGCACGGATTTCCATCACGCAGCGAGTTCGATGACTGTCCTCACCGCCCACAGTTAACGAGAGCAGTTCCTCCCACAATTCTTCGCGGTGCGTCCGAAGCGACTCGATTTCACCCTCCGCCATCTCACGCTCTTCAGGATCCTCAGCAGCTTCAGCCATCTCCTTGCAGCCGTGAATTTCGTCCGTCAGCTTTTTAAATTCACGGTATTTATTAGCCACCTTTGCCAATCCACCGTGTTCGCGAGCCGCAGCACTCATCCGAGCGCTGTCGCCCTGAACCGCCGGATCAGCCATATCGCTTTCAAGCTGCTCAAATCGTTGCAGCTTTTCTTCAAGCGTGTCGCGAATCGAAGAGCTCATCGAGGTTCCAACGTCCCAACCATGGAAACAGCTTGCCAATACTTACAAAAACAGCCGCCACGGTCGGTGGGTGGAGACCGTGCGGCTGAGATAGGTCGCTTCGAAAGCAGTAATTACTTCTTCTTACCCTTGCTAGCCAAGCTGCCATAGGTTCCAGCAGCAAATTTCTTCTGAAACTTGTCGATCCGGCCAGCCGTATCAACGTACTTCAGCTTCCCGGTGTAAAAAGGGTGACACTGGTTGCAAATATCAATCTTAAGCTCGGAACGGACGCTCCGGGTGGTGAACTTGTTGCCACAACCACAGGTCACCGTGGTCTCTTGGTAATTCGGGTGGATACCTTCTCTCATCGTTCTTATCTTTTCACGCCTGGAGGAAACGACCCTGGCTTGGTACAGGATCTCATTGACGGCAATGTACGCAACAGAGGCCCTCTTGTTCAAGTGGCATCGTTCTCGCCGCGTCTCCACCACTGAGAGATCAGCGTATTTAACGGTAATTGCCCAACGTGGTAAATCAGCATCGGCACTGCACTAACGACGCAATCAAAACCGATTTGAAGGCCAAACATCAGCGTCTTTTGAATTCCTGAAATTCCTACCGCAAACTGGTAAGCCCGCAAAAACCCCCTATCCGAGTGTTTTAAAACACCTAAAAAGAGCGATTAGGGGTGATTCCCTAAAACTGTGCGCACAAGGCAAAATCCAGCCCACCAATATCCATGATCACTGACAAGCGAGAAATCGGCCGTGGCAACCCCACTCGCTGCGGCACCCCGATAAAACCAGCAACAATATCCCGATTTGGCCCAAGACGGAGAGTTGGCTCTGATGTCGATCCGCCCAAATGTGGCATCCCATCCGCCTCATCACTTGGGCCAACACCAAGGGAGCAACGACCAATAAATTGAACTACTTAAACTAAGGAACAGCATCAGTTTACACCTGATCGGACAAAACCAGCCAAATCCCACGGGGTACCACAACCACGCAGGTCAAGTTGCTGACCACCGTGGTCATCATCGAAAACGAATCGTCCCCCCGAGCCTTCCGCGTCCAAGCCGAGGCTCCTGCAAGGATACATGGAACCATTGCGGCGACCAACATTCTGCCATACATGGACTCGGGTACTCACCAAACAGCCGGCAATGCCAGCAATGGCACGACGAAAGGATTGATTCCAATTCCTAGAACTGCCGGACGAGGATTAGCAAAACAGAGGCGGATCGTTCCCGCCCGCAAAGTTATCCCCGTCGCCCAGATTACTGTCAGCATGACCCCACCACGAATCCACTGCCGCTGCAACCACGGCTGCAGCGGCTCAGCAGCTAAGTCGCCCGTTACAAAGCAAATCGCCAGGGTGATCAAAAACCAATGTTTTGTGAGCGCTGCCCACATCGTGCATTTCCCCTAAACGGCCTATCGGTGGAGCGGCGTTGGGCCCTAAGATCGCGGTGTTTCTGGAGTGACGAGCCCCGGCACCGCTAGCCTAGCCGGAGTTCCCGTCACTCCTGCCGATGCAGGAAAGGACGCCATGCACGAACGAACG
>JAYZAR010000325.1:0-7052 GCA_036339635.1 Planctomycetota bacterium
GATTGGCGTCCATGATGTCAGCATCGATCGTGTCGGTCAGCAAGCAAAGCAGGCCATCGACCCCTTGAATGCCAGCAATGATCTCAGGCTTTTCTAAGATCCGATCTTCTCGATTCATCGTCAATTCACATTGGTCCTGAAGCAGCGCCATCGTTTCGGGGGGCAGTTCCCGCGTCAGGAAGATTTTCGGTTTTACGTTCATGCTGCAAGCGGCGAGGGTGGATTACCAGGCGTCGTTGAACAGGAATGTCTGTTGGTTGGTTTCACTTGAGCTTTGGACTCATTCATGTGAATTCGTACTTATACATTCCAGGGGGAACGATACTTTTGTGTGGCCAGTAAGTCGCTGGCACGCTGATCATTCAGCACAACTTCCCGGGCGGGATCCCAAGTCAGTTTTCGTCCCAATTTCTGGGAGACGTATCCGAGGTGGCCGGGAGTGATCGATCGGTGCGCAGTTTCTGCCGGTGCGATGCAAGGCTTGCGGGTCCGCAAACAGTCGAGAAAATTTTCCATGTGGTCGTCGCTGTGATAAATCCGTTTCGACCCGGGCTCAAACGTTTGCTTTGCCCACCGTGGATCGGATGTCTGCAATTTGCCACGATTCACGCGCAGCCAGCCATCGGTTCCGATCAGTTTGAGCCCTGCCTGGTTCCGAGTGGAAATCGTACTTTCGACGCCACCTTCGTAACGACTTCTGATGGTGTACTGCTCGGGTGTGTCGTAGATCTCGGTTGTTGGGAAAATCCACTGCTCGGCTTCGACTTCGATCGGTCCCAGCGTATCCAACGCCCAATGTGCGATGTCATTGTGATGCCCGATCCAGTCCATGAGCACGCCGCCGCCAAACGCCGAATGACCACGCCACCAGCGGTGGTGTCGGGCTCGCATGTAGGGCAACTTGGTCGCAGGACCGCACCAAAAATCGTAGTCGAGTCCTTCCGGGATCTTGGCCAGAGAAGCGTTGTCTTGAGGTTTGTCATAGCCGCGGGGAAGCCCAACTTCTACCTTGGTCATCTGGCCGAGGTGTCCATTGCGGACGAGTTCGACCGCTCGACGAAAACGCCAATCACTCCTTTGCTGCGATCCCGTCTGAAATACTGTCTGCTGTTTCGCAACTTGGCGATAAACTTGCTGTCCCTCGGAAAACCAATGGGTGACTGGTTTCTCGCAGTACACGTCTTTGCCTGCTTTGATCGCCTGTAGCGTGCAGAACGCATGCCAGTGATCGGGTGTTGCGATTACCACGGCGTCGATGTCGTCACGATCGAACAATTCCCGGAAATCTGAATAGGGATCGACCTTCGTTCCTGTACCGGCTTTATCGTAGGCTGCTTCAATCCGCTGTTGACCGGGAAACAGTCCGAACGAAGTGCCGGTCCCCCAGGTGCGATCTCTGTAATGTTTTTGGTCCACGTCACAAACAGCTATGATTCGAACTTTGTCACGGTGTCGGATCAACGCGTCAACCAAGTTATAACCACGTGATCCAAGTCCAATGACACCCACTTGAATGTGGTCGTTTGCTTGAGTTTGGTTTTTGGCCGCTTGCTGCCCGAGAGCGGGTGCGGCGAGCAGAGCGGAAGAGGCCAATACCGAGCGGCGGGATAGTTTTGGAATTCGCATCGATCAACTTTCGAAGGCAGTTTGTAGGTAGGAGCAGTTGGTTGCGATCAACGATATCTTGGTGCGTCACCCATTGGATTGCAGCAAACCATCTCGTTGAATCACCGCTTCACGAAGAATTTGGGAAGGAACATTAGATAAGACTTCGATTCAGAACTTGTTTCGCTGGCTAGTGTCTGCTGAGATCAAAACCGCACCTCTTATGTTCTTATGTTCGTTACTTACTTCGCTTGGCGATTGATTGGTTCCTCGACGACCAGACCGCGGGGGAAATCGGTCGCTTCGCTACCGCCTTTTTCTTGCCAACGTTTGTTTTGTGAGCGACCGCTGGGTTGATTCATCGGAATGTCCATTCCGCCTGAATCACCAAGCATCGAATAGAGTCGGTCTTCCCTTTCTTTGTCCACCAACTGCATGTTCGGATCATTGATCAGATTGTTTGTTTGGCCTGGATCCTTTTGTAGATCGTACAGTTCATCAACATCCCACAGGCCGTAGTAAGTGATGTATTTGTAGCGATCGCCACGCAATGCGAATTGGGTGGGGGATTGCGGAAAGTTTTTCTCCCAGTAGTAGACGTACAGGAAGTAATCTCGCAACTTCATGTCTGGCTGATTGGGTAAGTCTAGAAAACTGCGGCCATCCATGTATTCAGGCCTCTGCAGGCCTGCGGCCAGCAGAATGGTTGGCCCGACATCGATATTACCAATGACTTGTTCCAAAACCTTGCCGCCGGGGTAGAGGTCGGGGCATTGCATCATCATGGGGACTCGAATCGATGCTTCGTATGAGACACGCTTGTCGATCAATCCATGTTCGCCCCACATGAACCCATTGTCGCCCATATAAATCACGAGTGTTTCGTCATGGATTCCCATTTTTTTTAGTTTTTCCAAGACACGTCCGACGCTATCGTCGACAGCTAACAGGGACTCGCAATAGCGTCGATATAAGTACTCCAGCCCATTATTACTGTGGTAGCTAAAGTCAATTCCGTGCCAGCTGTTTCGTTGATCGCGGACCCACCGTGGAGCGTTGTTCGCCGCCGTAATTTCTTCGCCTCGCGGCAAGAAACTTAGGTCGACATCGGCATAGCGACCTTGGTGGCGTTTTGCCGGTGTGAAATTCGAATGCACCGCTTTATGTGACAGGTACAAAAAGAAGGGTTGGTCCGCACCCTCTTGGTCATCCAGCCAATCGACCGCGTAGTCAGTGAGTTCGTCCGTAATATATCCCCGCTGTTTGACTCGTTCGCCATTCACATTCAACGTGTATCGTGGCCCGGGCGGCAAATAGTTACCTTGACCCCGAAAACTGACCCAGTGATCGAATCCTGGACGAGGATCATCGTTGGCGGCACCCATGTGCCATTTGCCAATAAAGCCGGTGTTGTACCCAGCCCGTTGCAAGTACTGAGGAAAGAAAATTGTGTCTTCTGGAACGAGCCGATTGTTATCAATGACACGATGCTTGTGCGTGTATAGCCCCGTCAGGATTGAAGCGCGACTGGGCGAACAGAGTGAAGTTGTCACAAAGGCGTTTTTTAGGTGGACGCCATTCGATGCCAAGGAATCAAGGTGTGGCGTCTGCAAAAACGGGTGGCCGGCAAATCCCATTGCGTCGTAGCGATGGTCGTCCGTCAAGATAAAGACGACGTTCCGCGGCTTGAATCCGACTTTTTTCGCATCGGCGTTTTTGCGGAGGGCGGGTAAGTCCATTGCCGAGATCGGGGACAGCAAGCAAAGGGCCCAAGTCGCAAACAAGAATCGCATGGCGCAAAGCTCCGGAATCGTTCATGGCTAAGTGAATCGTTCAGAGCTCAGTTTAGCACACACTGCGAAGTCACACACAAACAACGAAACTTGACGCATGCAACGAAATCAGAGGCCTGCTTTGCGGTTTGATGTCGAGGTTCCCGATGGGTGACGTGGTTGAAAATTGGGCTCCCGAACCGCTGGGACCATCCGAACCGCTGGGACCAGCCGATCGTTTGGGTGTGCTGATCACTGGGTTCACAGTTGCCGTGGGAATTGGGAAGGATGTTAAGTAAAGAATGTCAGGATTGCGTCAGTGCGTTAGCAATCTCCGCGACCACAGGAGCGAGTTCATCGCGAGCGGCACGCTTTGCGGCGAACTCGGAGAATCGTTTTACAGCATCCAGCATGGCATAACTTGATTCCATCACTCGGATTTGCTGTTGTCTAGGCAGTGAAGAAAGCGTTCGGATGCTCAATTGGCTCAGCAGTTCGTTCCATTGGCGTTCAGTCTTTCCGCCGATGCGGCCAATTGGTCCGCGCTATACGACGGAGGCATCCACAGCAACGCTTAAGCTCGATCGCTGGTTTGTGAAATGCGGTTCAGTTGTTGGGTAAGGTGAAGTTCATTGATTGCGTAAACCCGTTCACTAAATCTTGACCAGCGCAATATCAAGCCAGTGAAGCGTGATATTAGCTCATCGTAGTTGGCTGTCTCGACATTCCTTGACTCATTGATCAGTTGCTGACGCAAAACTCGGCAGTCATGCGTTAGTTAGTCGATTTGGTTTCGAAAGATTTGAGTAATTTGTAAATCATCAATCAGTGCTCGCATGTAAGTGGATGCGATGATCATCAGGTCATGCAACGCGTGGCGATCAAAGTGGGGGCGAATTTGCATCTGCTGTGACATGTGACTGATCAACGAATCGGCCGCTTAAATCGCGTTCGAGCATGAAATCGGTAAGCCGTCCATAGATCGAAGCCGAAAAGAGAGTTGCCGCCATTACGCATCGAGTTTCGCATACGAATTGGCGATGATGCGCAAGGAGTTCAGGCCTTTACATTGCAGCAGGATCAGGTGAGTATCAGCGCTAATTTGGTAAGCCGAAGCCAGTACACGGCGAATTTCCGGATTGCGACTGACGTTATTCCGTAATTCTCCAGTCAGCGAGGTCATGATCCCATTAAATTCTTCGAGATTCTTTGCGAAGACTGCAGTTTCGCGATCGCTAAATGGATTGGCAGGGAGGCGAGACGATTGAGGTAGTCTGCCGGTGGCTGCTCGTTCGCCTGCATCCTGCTCGGCTTCGATTCGTTTGCGTTGCTCTCGTTCTCGTTGGGCTTCGGCGATGGATCGAAACATTTCTTCGATAAAGGATCCCCGTTGCGCAAAAACTGGACGGTGGGCCGATTAATAGCTGATGCTAACCAAAAGCAGGAGAGAGAAGACGCCTTTCATGAAATCCAGCGGGTAGAAAGGGCAGGGGGGAATTGCCAGGTATCACCAGAGGAACGCTGGTGGTTGAAAGCCGCGCCGTGGCAGCGAATGGGATGCACACGTCAGAAACCGAAAGTCTCAGTCGCCAGTACGAAACAGGTTTGCGAGCGGGGGTGCGGATCGCATGCCTCGAGCTTGTTTAACGAATAGCGCGAGCCTGTTTAACTATGCGTGCTCTTTATCGTTACCGCCCGAGGTGATCAAACTTGCCCGCCTCGAAATGGAAAGATTCTGGCTTGAAACGAAAAGATTTTTTTGCCTGCTACGGCCGGATGAATTCAGTCAGTTTGAAAAGCACTAATTCGGCCGCTTCTTGTTGGCGAGAGGCCCTTCCGGTCTGTTGCAGTTGGTGCTGTGACACCTCGCAGTGATCGACGGTTGCGATGCCGATGAAAACCACTCCATCCTGGCCAGGAGGTGCGTCGGGACCAAGATGCCCTGTGATTGCCGCGGCGAGGTCTGCTTCCGGGGTCTGTTTGAGGACGCCACTTGCCATCTCGCTAGCAACCTGTTTACTCACGGCTGATCGTTGATCAATTGATTCGGCAGAAACATTCAACCAGCGAATTTTGGTGTTTTCGCGGTATGTAACGGCCGAGCCGCACCACCACTGAGAGACTCCCGGAATCGATGCCAGTTGGGCTGCGATCAATCCACCGGTGCAGCTTTCCGCCAGCACCAAGCGATTCTCGGCCGCTCTTAATGAATCGAGAAGTTCTGCCGCTCTCGACATCTTTGGCTAGCTATTCGAAGGGAAACTAATCGGGGCATTGAACAGACGCATCCAAAGCACCTCCATGGGCGATTTTAAGGATTTTGGCGGTAATCTTACCAGAACCGTGTTGGCCTTGACTGCTTGCCGTCTGCGAGTCTTGCGATCGTGAACCAAGGCAATGTTGTCAGAACGGCGTTTGCTTTTTTCAGTGAGCCAGACAGCAGCTTTTCAAACCAAAACTTCGGTCAGCGGAATCCCTTCTAACGGAGCTGAAAAACGCTGCACCACACCCCTTCCGTGACGCTGCCGCCCACACGCCGGAATGAATAATCGCATCCTCGGCACCTTTTAGAATGACGTGTTTTCTTCGCTTCAAGGCTAAGGGCTTAGCTGTGCCGGATATCACAAGTAACACCACCCGCTGCCCAGAGGTACGCGCGTTCGGTGTAATCAGCGACCATCCGGTGGCTACTGAACCGCCAAGCCAAGGTGCTGATACTGTGCATCATCCGGTTGATCCACTCTTTCGGCAGCCCATCAGTATCGCGGTCATAGAAGCAGGGGATGACTTCTTGTTCTAGCGTTCTGTAGAGGAACTCCGCATCGCGTTCGTCGGTGATGTTATCGTCGACATGACTTCGGCCCTGCCCAATCGCAAACCCGTTGACGCCATTATAGGCTTCGCCCCACCAGCCATCGAGAATGCTGCAGTTGAGGCCGCCGTTGAGAACGACTTTTTGACCACTTGTGCCGCTCGCTTCGAGTGGTCGGCGTGGGTTATTCAACCAGACGTCCACCCCTTGGATCAGGTGTCGGCATACGTTGATGTCGTAGTCTTCGATGAATGCGACGTGTCCGCTGAACCTCGGGTCGTGTCGCAGGTTCGCGATTTCTTGAATGAATCGTTTGCCTGGTTCATCTTTGGGGTGCGCCTTGCCTGCATAGATCAACTGGACCGGACGATCCTCGTTTTGCAGCAATTCGCTGATGCGAGTGAGGTCACGGAATAGCAAATTTGCTCGTTTGTACGTTGCAAAGCGACGGCCGAATCCGATTGTCAGGTGCCGAGGATCCAAGACGCGACGTGCTGCTTCGACCACATCATCCGATTCTCCACGGCGGCGACATTGGCGACTAACACGGCGCCGGACGAACGAAAGCAAGTTATTTTTCAGTGCGTTGTGGGTCTCCCACAATTCACCGGGATCGACGGAGTGAATGCTCTGCCAAACGTCAGGATTTTGGATTCGACTCTTCCAATCCGCTGGGAAGTGCTTGTCGTACAGCAGCGCCATCTGTCCGGCTAGCCAACTTGGTGTATGAACACCGTTGGTAATGTGGCCGATAGGAACTTCGTCTTCGTTGCGTTCTGGCCAAGCGTGCGCCCACATGCGACGAGAGACCACGCCGTGCAGGTTGCTGACTGCGTTGGCAAACCGGCTCATCTTGAATCCGG
>JAYZAR010000326.1:0-10438 GCA_036339635.1 Planctomycetota bacterium
GAATGAGTCGGTCGACAGAGGGTGACTGGTGATCGGTCATCAATCTCCCTCGACGCCAACGCCCAGTTCCTCACGAACCCGCTGCAGTCCGCGTCGCACCCGCATCCGAACCGTATCAGGTTTGAGGCCTAATCGCTGTCCGATTTCTTCCCAGCTTCGGTTCTCGAGCATCAAGTCGACAGCCATTGCATCCTGCTCGTCAAGCATCGAGCGGATTTTGTCAAGAACGTCTCGGCGTAACGCGATTTGGCTGGGCGTCGATTGTTGTTGGGACAGGCCAATGTCATCGATGGGCGTGGCCGCATTGCGGCGAAAATCTCGGCACTGCCGAGCTAGAGTTCGAAAGGTGTCAAGAACCTGATTGTCGATCGCTTTGAGCACGTATGCCAGGGCATCGTCGGCGGAGAAGGCTTGATTCTGCCGGCGGCGAGCAAGGTCGGCCATGACCTCATTGCAGATATCCATCGATTCGGCCTGGCTGCTCAATCCGTATTGACGCAGTCGGGTTCGCGCCCGGCGACGTAATTGGTCACCATGTCGATTCCAGATCGCTGCCAGTGGCTTGTCGGTATTGGATGGATTACTCATTCCCCTATCTTACACCAGCGACGCGATTTTCCCCCGGGAGGCTGGTGATCATCCGCCCGTGGAGCGAATCGCAATACTGAGGGCTTGTTTTCGAAGATCCTGATCCTAGTTTCACCGATCCATCGCCGTGTTGGACCCTCGTAGTTTATTCCGAAGTGCCCTTTAACTGCGAACTGGAATCCTTCAGAAGTTGGAATCCCTCGCGTCCGTAGACTGCGGCGACAATGAGGGCCATTGCAACGGCAACGAAACGAATGGTTCCCGGTAGGAAGAAGAAGCAGGCGACTCCGCAGACAATTGACCCCGCCGTACAGGCAAAGTTGATCATCCTTTTCATTTGATTGTTGCGGGTGGATATCTGGTTGATTTGTGTGATGATATTTCGGGCGGATTGATTCGCCGAGGCTCTCAGACCCTCCGCTTTTTCGGGTGCCTGTGATTGAGGAACGAGCGGAGTCGCTGGATCCACCTCCTTGATTTCCGATTCTTCCTGATCTTGTTCCGCTACCGTAGATGGTTCTGAGTTTGACAACGAATCGCTCCGCAACGAATTGCTCATGGTCAGCGATTCGATTGTGGAAGCAGATTGATTGTCGGGGTTTTGCACGCGTTGTAGCAGACGATTCATGTAGGCCTCGATTGAACCGTCATCCTCTTCCTCGTTTGCGACAATATTATTTGCGTCGGCCGGCAACGAATTCGCCGACGATTCTGCACTTTCCTCCTGCGCTACTTCACCGAACGATGCTGTTACTGATTCGGATGACGTGTCATTTCCCGCGTCTTGTTCTGCAATGATCTCTGCATTGGTTTGTGTAGAGTTCGATTCGTTGTCGACCACGGCATCAATACGGTGGTCCCGTTTTGACCCAGGTGACTCGTTTGATTCGGACGAGATTTCAGACCAAGGTTTTATGTGAGCGTCAGTTTTTTCGATCAAGTTCGACTCGTCGATTTTCTCCGCGACGTTCTCATCGGCGACCGATTGCTCATCTTCTATGGTCAGGTTGTCTTCAATGACCAGGTCGTCGGGAATCGCCGCCCATGAATTGGTCTGCTGGTCCTTGGATTTTAATTGACCGTTGCTGTGTTGAGCGTTTTCTTCAAACTTGTCCGAGAAACCTTCGGGATGGAATGACGGTTCGTCGTTTCTCTCTTCCGATTCATTCTTCTGATCCCAAAGTGATTCGTTCGCATCCTCCGTGCCGAGTTGGTTTTCATTTTCAAGATCGGCGATCAGCATGCTCGCGAGTGAACCGTCGCCGACCGGGTCCTCCTTCTCCGAGGAAATGGTCTCGTCTGGATTTTTTTTAGCCCCGTCGATGTCCAACGTTGAGCCCCAGTCAGGTTCTTCTATGTCCCAGCAACTTGGCTCCGCATTGTCGTTGTGATCAAGGTCGTTTGCCGACTCAAGATCCGCACTCGACTCTGAGGTTGATTCGGGGGTCCAGGCCGCGTCTGCCCACGAGGTTGTTTGATCATGGGATTCTTCAGCGGGTACTGCCATGGATGGAACTGTGTTGGTCGATTCCTCTGCCGCAAATCCTTCCTCCACGTCCCAGTTCACGTCAAGGGAGACGGGTTCCATGCTTTCGTCATCTGGCCACAGCTGGGCATCTTCTTCCTGATATGCGTCAGTAGCGAAAGGCTGTCCTTGGGAAGTTTCTGTACCTGATGTTGAGCTTCGGCCTTGCATAATTTCTGTACCGATTTCCGCTTCTATCCGCTTGAGAGCCCATGTTTCCGTGATTTCACCGGCGGTTTCTGGCGGACCCAGCGGAGTTTGTTCCGAATCGGGCTCCGCGATTGATTCGCCTAGAGCTTGATGTGCATCAGATTGATTCTGATTCGTAAAAACCGGCGTTGGTTCCGTCTCAATTGCTGCTGAATCGATGAATCCAGTTTCCTGGTTTTTGACTTGATCACGAGGGCTGGGCTGCCGGCTACTATCGATCGGTATCTCCCATTCCGTGGTTGTTTCCACAGGCTGGGGTGCACCCGTTTGACTCGGTGGTTCGTTCTCCTCCCCTGGCCAAATGATTGACTCCCCGGGGGCCTCGACGCCAACCAAAGATGCTTCTAAGCGGTCTTCAGAAGAGCTTGCCTTGTGTACCTCTTGTTTTGATTTTGACTGCTCGAGTTCTGACCAGGGACGTTCATGTTTTTCCTGCAGTTGTGACAGTTGTTCAACGGATGATTCCAGTTCCAACTGAATTTATTCGAATTGGGAACTGCTCGGATGAGTCTCCCGTTCTTGAGATGCTTGATTGCGTTCGATTTGCATCTCGTCGAGGCGAATGCTTAGGCTGGCGTTTGCCTGACGCAATTCGCAGAGTTCACCGTTGGATTGCGCTAAGTCGATGGATAGTTGTTCCAATGAATTTCGCAGTTGATCGGTTTCCTCAGCCCAGCCGGTCCTGCCCTGTTCACCATGTTCTGAGCTGCTAGCTACGAGTGAGTCTAGCTGCTTGACTGAAAGGCGAGCTTGTTCGTAGTCCGTGCGGTATTGCTCCGATTGACGCGATGCCTCATCTACGTTTTGCCAAAGTTGTTCGACTTGTGATCGCAACTGCTTTATTGCGGCTTGGTTTTGTAGCAGTTGATTGTTCTGTCGTTGCCGATTCGCATCTTCGCCAGCTAACTGTAGATCCAATTGGGCAGCCATTTCTTCAACACGAGCTTCGGCTGCTTGGCAACGGTGATCACTCTGGTTGCGTTCATCGGTGGCTTGGTCACGTGCCTGTTCAAGTTCCTGACGCAGACGTATTTGCTCATCTTGTTGCAGGTTTTCACATTGACCCATATCGATTTGTTGATTCGACAATTCCTCAATCTGGCGATTAAGTGAATCGAATTCCGCTCGCATTTTTTGCACAGATTGAGTTGATGCTTCAGCTTGTTGTTGCGATTGTTTCAATTGCCTCTTGGCATCTTCCAGCCGATGTCGGTATTCGAATTTCACGTTTCGGAATTCCGCTTCGCGGCGATTGAGACTCTCCTGACGAACTCGTGTTTCTTCGCGAAGTTGCAGCAATTCTTCCTGCCGCTGTGTGTACTCGTGATGTCGCTGAAATGCTGCTACCTGTAGTGATTGCAATCGAGATTCACGTTGGTAGAGGTTCTCTGCACGAGTCCACAATTCACTTTCGCGTGAACGTAGATCTGCTTCCCATTCGTTACATCGATTCTCTCGGCGTTCGCATTCGTCTTGGCGGTCCCGCCATAGATCGATTTCTCGGCGGTGTCGTTTATCCCATTGCAGATCGCTACCTGTGCTGCCTTCTTGTGGTGGCAGAACGGACGGTGGAGCTGTGGAACAAGCTGGCGCCAACTGCGCCGGCGTTGGGAGTGATTCAGACTTTAGGTATTCAAAGCAATAATCACCAAGTTGCAGTACGTCACCCGGAACCAATGTGGCTTCGGTTTTTGGGTTCCCATTGATGAGGATCGGGACTGAATAAGCTCGGATGGAGATTCGTGTCGTGTCACGGATCAAGACGGCGTGCGTCGGACGCAGTGTTAAGTCGCGCAGCCGGATTGAACAGCCTTCGGCATTGCCGAAGGTGTAGCGGTTCCCTGTCAGCCTCAGGCGTCGATTGGGGGTTCCCGGTCGAACGACGCGAAATTCAATCGCTGATACCACAGGGGATTCAACATCGATTCCAGTCAGCAAGCGATGGACATGCTCGGCTGTTTGGTCCATACCGCTGATGTTGGTTGCCTGATCATCGGCTCGCTGATTGTCTTGGCTGGCGGAACCGAGTGGACCGCGGCTGTCTAAGTCGCCAACGGGTCCCGAGATCGCGTCCAGTGCGGTTGTGTGATCCTTGCTCACCGTCCCAGTCCTTTCCGTGTCGAACATCCATGCGAGCGAGATTGAGGGCTCGAGCCATCCAGTCGCGCACGTCGTGTCCCCGCGCGCACCTCGCCTCTAACAGTTAAATCGGGTCTGCTGCCTCATCCGGTTAGACAAATTGGGATGATTGCGACGGTATGTTCCGCCCAAGCAGCTAGCATGACCAATCAAGATTAGCTCTAAAGGGGGGTGGCTGTCGCCAGCTGACTGAAATGTCCTGCTTGGATGTCGCTGCGGGGGGTGCCAATTAGAAGCCGCAAATCCTTTTTACTTAGGGCTTTACACCGCGCGACTGAGGAAAATCTGGGAAAGAGAACCCTCTTTTCGCGATTTCCAGGACTTCCTTCCTATCATAGAAACGAAAATCGGGCCAACGCTGTGGAAACCGGACTAGGTTCGGAGGCGTAGGTGATACAAGAGAGTCACGACACGTTTAAGTTGTGGAAGTCATGGTGAGGACGCGGAGTAGTTGAGATTCACACCGACTCCCGTCTAGCAGTCGTTCAACGGCTTCGGCCGTCTTCGCACGATTGATACCCGGTCAGGTAATCCGTTTTACAGTTGAGGTGATGTCATGTCCCGAAAAGATGCGATCAAAAAGCTTCATGACCAATTGGTTCTCCGTCGCGACGCGTTGCAACGGGCGTTGGACGGCGATCTTAGCCTGCTGCGTGAGTTGCACCAGGAACGGACTGGTGACGTGTTGGATGCTGCGGCTGACACGGTTCAGGATGAGTTGAATAGTCAGTTAATCCAAGCTGAAAGTCGCGAGTTGTCCGCGATCAATAAAGCGATCGATCACATCAAACAAGGGGTTTATGGTGACTGTGAGTCTTGCGGAAAGGCCATCCCATTGACTCGCTTACGAGCAATCCCGTACGCGACCGATTGCATCAATTGTCGGCGAAAAGCCGAAAAGCAGATGGGAACTGGTGGTGGTGTGATGTGGAATCGTGTTTTCGACAATGCAGAAGTCGATTCTTCGACTTAAGAGTCGCCTGCTTGCCTGCAAAGGGAATGCCAGGGAGACCATCGGAAACTTTCCGAACGTTTTTGATGCGCCAGCCATGACGGTTTTGTCGCATGATGCGGCAAAGGATGCCGTGGGAAGCTTGGGCCATGATCCGAGTACCCGAGGGCCGATGCTCATTTGTGGTGCCGCCTCCCACGGGACCGCCTCCCCGTCCGTTTTCCCAAGTCCCTTTATCCATCCATGGTTGCACACTCGTTTTGTCGTGCCACTGGCGTCCGCGTTGCCGCGTTTTGTCTAGTCGCTAGCAGTAGTCTTTGTTCTTCACGCGGCATCGTCGCTCAAATTCCTGAGTCCACTAGTGCAGTGAGCCTTCGCAGTAAGGCGATCGATCTGCAAGCTCAAGAATTGGCGTCCGTGGATGTGCAACGTGAACGACTGTTCAATGAGCTTGCGGAAGAGTTCAGCACTTTTGACCGCTTGGCCAACTTGGTTCGTCGCGTTTCTCAATTGGTTAAGCCGAGTGTCGTTCACATTGAGGCTCACAAGACCAACGGAAAGGGTGGCGGGTCGTACGATGAAGCTGGAAGTGGTGTCGTGATCCGAGGAGCGGATGGCGGGTTATGGGCACTCACTAACCGGCACGTCATTCACGGTGCTAGCCCTCGTCAAATTCTGCTGCGATCTAACACTGGACAAGAATTTCGCCCCAGCAAAGTAATGACTGATGCGAGCACCGATGTCGCTGTCATGCGGATTGATTCGCTGCGTCTGCCTGCGGCCCGACTAGGGGACAGCGATCAGATTGAGATAGGTGACTTTGTGGTCGCGATTGGCAGTCCGTTCGGATTAAGTCACTCTGTCACCTTTGGAATTCTGAGTGCAAAAGGTCGCCGCGATCTGTCGCTTGGCGAGCAAAAGATTGACTTGCAAGATTTCTTTCAAACAGATGCTGCGATCAATCCTGGCAATAGCGGGGGACCGTTGTTGAATTTGCGTGGTGAGGTGATTGGATTGAACACCGCTATCGCTAGCAGTAGTGGTGGCAGTGAAGGAATTGGTTTTGCGATTCCGATAAAGATGGTAATGAAGGTTGCTGATCAATTAATCCAGCACGGGAAGCTTCGTCGTGGCTACCTTGGTGTGACACTTGATCCTGATTTTACGGCAAGCGACTTCATGGCTACCGGCTATCCACTGCGTGGCGGAGCGTTGGTGAAAGATGTTCGCGAGGGCTCACCGGCCGAATCGGCCAATTTGCAACGAGGTGACATCATCGTTGAATTCGATGGTCGGCAAGTCGAGAGTGATGATCACTTGGTCGCCCAGGTCGGTTTAACGCCGACTGGGTCCGCCGTGCCGATGATCATTTACCGAAACGGCAAACGTTATCGAAGCGAGGTTGTCCTCACCGACCTTAATTAAGCGTGACAACAGACGGCCGACTTTTTACTGTAAGTTCATGTCATCAGTGCGGAATGAGTGAAAAGATCGTTGCAACGGTGAGCGGTTATTTGCTCGATCGTGGTATCCCAGATCTCAAAGTTGATCTATCCGCTTCGCGTTTTTTGTTTCCGTGCAAGAGTGGCTATACCATTCGCATTCGTTTCCAGCGACCTTGCAAGAATCGGAGCAGCATGAGCGTGGCTAACGTCCAAATCCAAAGAGTGACCATCCACCACCACCAATTCAGCAGACCGGTCTCAGGTTCCCAGATAAATCCAATCGTCAATGCGATGGCGGAGGCGGTAAGCCCGCTCAGGAGAACAAACCACGTGTCGCCGGCACCGCGTAAGGCACCTGCAACGATCAATTGAGTGGCATCTAGCACGACGTAAATTGCTACAAACTTCAGTAATCCCTTTGCGATCGCAACAGCTTGAACAGACGCCTCACCATTCTGATTCAGTTCGTATAAGCTCATCAGCCAGTCGGGCACGACGAAGTATGCGGTTGACCAGCCGCCGGAATAGAGCAAACCGATGATGATTGCGGCGTAAACGCTACGAGCTGCCCGCGTGGGCCCACTTTCCAGGAGGTGACGGCCGACCAAGACCGAGGTCGCAACGGAAACACCGACCAGAGGTATGAAAGCGACCATGTTGAAATTAATCGCCATCGTTGTTGCCCGTAGAGGGACGTCACCAATATTCCCGATCCGCAGCACGATGACGGTGAATCCGCCTGATTCAGTCAAATACATCAAGCCAGTTGGGAAACCGTAGAACAAAATGTTCCGGATCCGCTGAGCGTCGAACCCGAAGCCAGCTCGGATTCGATATTGCGATTCATATTTCGGATGTAGGAGCAGCCAACAGTAGCAGGCCGCTTTGAACCAAAACGAAATGACGCTAGCCATTGCTGCCCCGGCAATTCCCATCGCCGGGACGGGACCGGCGCCGTAGATCATCAGCAGATCGAGCAGAAAATTGAGCACGCCTGACGCAATCGAGACCCACATGATGACGTTGGTCCGCTCGGTGCCGCTGAAAAATCCACTCAACGCCGTTTCCATGACGATTCCGGCAGCGCCTAGCATTAACAGACGCAGATAGGTCGATTGCAAACCGATCAGTTCCTCTGGTTGTCCCGTCCATTGGAACAGGCTGGTTGCAAAGATCGCGGTGACCGCAAACAGCGGTGTCATCGCCAGCGCGAGCCAGACTGCTTGCCACAGAAAGCGTCCAATCTGGTCGTCCTCCTTCGCTCCAATGTACTGACTGATAATTGCTCCTGTCATCGACGCAATTCCCACTGGTAGGCAGACAAGGACCCAGAACAAGTTGCCGCCAGCCATGGCGGCACTCATCGATTCCCCATCGAACCACAGTAAAAGAGTGCGGTCAGCGAAGAGAACCAATGAGAAGGTTCCCGCACTAATCATCAGCGGTAAGGCAACGCGAAGAACTTCTCGTAAAGCGTTGGGGAATGAATTGTTCTGCGTCGCTTGGGAGGAGGAATGCTTGGCTGTCATCTTTCCAAGGCACGCCCTGCGAGCGCAAAGAAGATGCCTCCCATCAGCCCACCCAGGTGTGCACCATTGGCCACATTAGGCACTAGCGGCGTCATGCAAGCGACCAGCCACACGAGCATCAGGATCACATTCATGGGGACCAAGTGGACGGGATAGGTTGGATCGACAGCAGGGCGAATCCACAAAAATCCAAACAGTCCGTAGACCGCTCCCGAAGCTCCAATTGCAAACGGCGATCCTTGCAGAGCTTGCGGGATCCAATCGGCGGTGGGCAGTGAAACCTGTAACAAAGTTCCGGCGATCTCAGTTCCAAACGTTAAGAGCAAGAGAAACCAAGAACCGTGTAAACGTTCGATCGCGGAGCCAAGAAAAAACAACCACAGCATATTGAAGGCAAGATGGAATTCATCACCGTGCATAAACATTGGGGTGATCATTCGCCACCACTGTCCCTTACGGACCGATGCATACGGATCCTGCTTCTCGGCGGACCAATCGCGACGATCGACGAACGAGAGCAGCAAGTAAGTTCGCTGCTCTAGGCTGAGGCTGCCGTCCGCTTTCGGCCTTGGACTACCGAAGTGGCTGGTCAAGCTGACGATGATTGAGATGACGATCAGGGTGATTGTGGCGGGAATCCCACGCTGCTTCAGGCGAATGCCGGCGAGTGGTTCCAGTCCCGGTCGATCGAGCATCTGTTGCTGGACCGGCATCGATCGGATCGCCTTTTCTTGTTTTACCTGACGTTTTTTCTCCTCCCAGTCACGTTCATTGCGGATTCTTTTAGCTTTTTCCTCGACCTGATACCGTGGGGAGTTCGGGTCTCGCTGAAAACTGGCGAATTCACGCTTGGCCGCCTCGACCTGCTGCTCGTCTCGAACCCAAATACTCCAGGATCCGTCCGACTCGTCATGGTCGATTCTGTTAAAAATCGACTGTGTAACCAAAAAATCGGATAGTTTTCGGGCACTGGATTCGTCGGGAAGCGTTCCGATTCGCCGCATGGGGACATTTCATCAAGAAGGCAGGGAGCGAGTGGGGTCAGCTGTGATCGTAGCACGCAGGGGGGCTCCGTTGAACGTGGACCCTTCCCGGATTGCTATTTGGAGGCCCAAAAACAGCGTAAATCAGCTCGATTGGGCAGTCTCGGGGACGTTAAGCCTTGCCGCAATTGGCTCCCGCAGAATAATATGGGGATAAGAGAGGCTGGTCCGACATCCGTCGGCTGGCCCCTAGCATGTGTACACCATGTCCATGACAAGGGACGATTCTAAGATGGCAGTGAAATTGAGCGAACGGGCCGCAGAAGAAGTGAAGCGGTTCCAGCAAGAGCATAGTTTTGGCGAGGAAATGGTCCTGCGTATCGGCATCGCTGCCGGTGGCTGTAGTGGATTCAGCTACACGCTGAACTTTGACGACCAATTCGATGACAAGGTAGACACAAAGTACGAATGCCACGGCGTGCCGGTCGTCGTCGACAAGAAGAGTGCCCTCTACCTTGATGGGACTACCGTCGACTGGTACGAAAGCCTCGAGAAACAGGGATTCACGTTTGAGAATCCCAACGCGACCAAGAGTTGCGGATGCGGTAGTTCTTTTCAGGCTTAGCCGGCTTCCTCTCCCGCTGTACGTGAAAGACCTGAAGCGAAGTTGCCTTTGTTGCAACTTCGCTTTTTTTATTTATCCGTTTGATGCGACTGATCTTCGGCGACCAGTGTTAAGATTGAATCGAGAATTTGGCCGGAGGCTCTTTGGCGGACTGGCGGACTGGGGAATCACCAGCCAGAGGAACGAACTGCTGGGAAAAAATGGATCAACGTTTCATCAAGGTTGATCGGGCTGCGATGCTTGCAATGGTTGCAATCCGCGGACGAAGCTGTTTCTGGCCAGACGGCTACGGTTTCTCATCGAACCAGAGTTTGGCAGTAGCGAATTCGACGCTGTTGCCGGCGGGATCGCGGCAGTACAGCGAATGTCCGCCACCGGACCAGCGGATTTCCGATTCAATGGGGATCCCGTGTTGAGTGAGGTTCTGTTTGATCTGGGCGAT
>JAYZAR010000327.1:0-9245 GCA_036339635.1 Planctomycetota bacterium
CTTCAACAACACAATGGCTCGGTTTTCATACCCCCAGGCATTAGCAGGACAAAGACTCACCGATTCTTCGTAGTCTCGAACAGACTCTTCCAACTGCCCAACCCCTGCGAGCGCCAGTGCGCGTCCATTCAGCGCGTAGGCAAGCAGGCGAGCATTACCCTTCGTTCGCCCAATTTCGATCGCGCGATCCAGATCATCCAGCGCTAATCGCCAATCACCGATTTCTGCCTGAATGTGACCCCGCCCGTTCAAAGCGTTAGGGTGATCCTCTGTCAACTACAAAAGCCGTTTGTAATCATCCACGGCTTCCACAAATTGTTCGTGACACCACGGCAGCCATCCTCGAACCTAATACCCGAGTATCTTGTCAGACGCGAGATCAATCATCTCAGCGGCGATTTCGATCTCCTCGGTATATCAGTCCTCCTGCTCGAGTAAGCGAGCTCTTCCCAACATGGATCGGACCGTTGTGCCAACTTCATCCTCCGGTGCAAGGCGGCGGATTTTAGCGAAATCGTCTTCTGCAGCCTGATCATTACCAATCAATTGGTTTGCAAACGCGTGATCGGAATAGGGCTCAATATCATCCGGATACTTGTCGATCAATTTCTCGTATTCGACAACCGCCTCCTGAGGTCGTTTGAGCTGCAACAGGATGCATGCTCGCCTGGCCCGTGATTCATTGTGCTCGCCTGCGATCAACAGAACTTTGTCAAAATCGGCCAAGGCGGCTTCCAGGATTTCGCGATCAAGGAAGTAAGATCATCGTAGATAAAGGATGTATTCCTTTTCAGGCTCTAAACTGACCGCATAATGATAATCGCGATGGCTCCTTTCCAATCCTGCTTGTCAATGCTCGTCGCCGCCAGCCAAACCAAATGTCCCGCTGATTGCAACTTCTGCCTGTCTTTCGTTTCGAGTTGATGCGGAACCGTCATGTTGAAATTCTCTTCAAACATTTCGAACCAGCGATTCGAATCTGCACATTTCGTTTCCTGCGGATTGATAACAGGCGTGGTTTTTTTACGAATCATCGATCGAAAGACTCCCGAAGGGACTGCACCCACGATTGCTTGGGAGCCGCTTCTCCGTCATGCAGCGAGCGAGCAACAGCGGTCAACCCTCGGTCAGCACCGAATTTTTCGATCTTGTCCAACAGAAACTCAAACGGCTGGAGCAAAGTCGATGTAGCAGGCGCGCAATGAACCCGACGGTAAATCGCAAAGGCGACCTGCCCCGATTGACCGATGGACGCGGGAATGGCTCTTAACTCGGACGAGAAAGAATCGATCTTGGGGCATGCGGCACCGCTTCGATCCAAACTGAAGAACCATAACCAAGTGTCAGTGCGCAAGACACCATGATCTCCTCGATCTCCGATCCAGAAGCTGACTCTACGAATCTCTCGATGGTTCGTGTCACAACGACAGCGTAGTTTTCCATGGCAAGCCTGGAGACTCGCCCTTCGGAGTCGAAAGTGCCATAGAAATGAACAACGGCATTATCTGGTAGTCCCAAAGAGTTGAGAGATGGATGCAGCAGATCGGAATCTAGATCTCGCGCAAGTGCGGGTTCCCTCGATCTGTAGCTGCCTTGATCGCTCGCAGAGATGGAACCCCCAAACAATCCCCACTGTGACCACACTGAATCGTTAAACCGGCAAGTGAAGGACAAACCTTAAGGGACTTTCCACATTGGCATCGCAGTTCCATCATTTCCACGCTCTCCCGGGCAAGCAGCCAAACGACGTATATTTTTTCAACATTGTGTAACGCACTCGATTGCCTTGTAAGGCAATGAATTCATCGCTGGAAAATCTTGTATTCTGGCGAGCTTCGACTGAGAATGTGGGTCGATAGCCAAACTTGCTCAGCTATATCACGAGAGCGGCCTACCGCCTGGAACATTTGAATGCCCAAAATCGCTGCCACACAAACGCTCATTCTTAGCTCGTTTCTGATCTTTAAAATGGTCGTACCAGATGCCGCGAGTGCTGATTCCACAAGTGCAGAAGCCACAAGCGCTGATCAACCAAACATTGTCTTCATCATGATTGATGACCTGGGATGGTCTGATCTTGGTTGCTACGGCAACGACTTTGTCGACACCCCCAACATCGACCAGCTTGCCAAGCGAGGGTTACGGTTTACTGACTTTTATGCGGCCGGTGCGGTCTGCTCTCCCACACGTTGTGCTGTTCAGTCCGGGCAGAACCAAGCTCGGATCGGCATCACAGCCCACATCCCCGGTCACTGGCGACCTTTTGAACGAGTCATCACGCCTCAAACAACAATGGCGTTACCGCTGGACACAGTGACCGTTGCCGAGTCGCTACAAGCCGCAGGTTACCGAACTGGTTATGTTGGTAAGTGGCATTTGGGGGTTGGCGGTATGTTTGGACCAGCCCAACAAGGCTATGACTTTTCTGCCGAGATCAATGGACCGCATCTTCCCAACCGTTTTCGAGTGACTGGCCGCGATGACCTGAAACCAAGGCCTGGGCAGTTCCGCACCGAATTTGAAACAGATCTATGCCTTCAATTCATTCAGGACATTGATGAACGCCCTTTCTTTTTGATGCTGTCACCCTTCGCAGTACACATTCCTCTTGGTGGTAAATCAGAGTTAGTCGCAAAGTATCGAGCGCGAGCAAAAGAACGGAATCAAGCTCTCCCCCACCCAATCTACGCGGCCATGATTGAAGAAGTCGACCAAATGGTGGGGCGCATCGTCAAGGAAATCGATGACCAAGGATTAAGCGACAAGACGATGATCGTCTTCACATCCGACAACGGTGGTTTGTATCGACGCTATGATTACCGTGAACAGGCTGATGACACTGTATCGAGCTTGTTGCCACTGAAGGGTGAAAAGGGTGCTCTGCACGAGGGTGGTATTCGCGTCCCATTGATTGTGAAGTACCCAGGACGCATTTCAGCTGATTCGGTCTGCGACGAACCAACGATCTCCTACGATTTTTACCCAACATTTGTAGCGGCTGCAAAAGGCGAATTACCGTCGAACCAAACCATTGATGGCGTCAGCTTATTACCCCTTTTTTCAAATCCCAGCGAAACATTGCAACGCGCTGCTTTGCACTGGCACTATCCCCATTATCACCATGACCGACCCGCGAGCGCGATTCGAGAGCGTGACTGGAAACTCATTGAATATCTGGACGGTTCTGGTGACGTCGAACTCTACCACCTTGCCAAAGACATCGGTGAGACGGAAGAGTTAAGCGATGAACGTCGTGGCAAATCTGCTGATCTAAAACAAAAACTGAAGGTCTGGCGATCACGTGTCATCGCGCGCATGCCGATTCCCAACCCAAGCTATGATGCGAATCGCGCGCAAGAATGGTGGAGTCGCCGCAGTGGAAAGCCAGTCGATAGCGATGGCCGCAAAAGATTTCCACAAACGGAACTCGATCGATCATGAAGCCAACGAGAGCCTAAACGAAAAACGCTGATGGAGCGAAACGACGATTAACCTTTCAAGCCGACCCTAACGCGATCAAAGCGAGTTCGTCGACACCCAAGCTTGCTGACGGATCAATACAGTTCTTGAGAAAAACGATCGGAAAACAAAAAGTCACTTGATACCGAAAGCGCTGACAGAAAAACATCGCTTCAGCTGACCTCCAATCACTCCGCAATCTTTTCTGGCACTGGTTCGTCAATGGATGCCGACACACGAATCCAATGAGTGGACTGCGAAACGACCCAGGGACACCGACCGACTGACGCATCGACTCCTCCCGGCCACCTGTTACGGCTTGGAAGCAAAAAATGCCAGACAACAGATTCATCTGAGTAGTGCGTCCCAATTGAATTTGCCAGAGTGGCGTCTTCACTGCTTGGAGCCAATACTCAACCTCTATTTCGACAGCACCCTCCACGACTGGAGTGACATCGATGGATTCAAGCAACAAACCTGGCATCGGTCCCTCCAACTCCGATATCGTATGCCGCTCGCAATCATCAATCGGCATCTCAGTTGGACGATCGGTGCAACGCATTCGGATACCTGCTACAGCGTTGTCTTGATAAATCGAGAAAGGACTCCGTACGCTTGCAGATACGACTCCGTTTTTTAGACGATACCGGTAAGAAACCCAACTCCGCTCACCAACGGATTCGGGCATCAGATAACACGTTTCACCATCGGATTCGAGGTGAAAACTGAGGTTGTGACTGTCATGAACATAATCGTTCATCCCGTAATTCATATCGTGCGAATGCACGAACAGATTGTTCTCACCCCCACCTAATACTTCGAGAATGGGTTCGCTCGGAACCTCGGGGCGTTCCCGGTAGGAAACCACCCCATCTAACACGATGGGCTTCACGCTCGCCCCAAGCGTCCACTCCCAAGTCGAACCGAAGAATCTCATTTCCTCGAACTCTCCTTGCTGAGACGGCCAATCCCATTCCGGCCCCCCCAAGTCGCAGAAAATACCGTCGCGTTAGTTCACAGTGCTCTTTCAAGAATCGGTCGAGCGGTTTCATCGGCGGGATACCTGAGCAATCGAGTTCTGAAAACTGGCTGGCGAAACTGCGGAACGGCCTGCTTAGCCCAGCGGGACCGCCGCCAGCATATCCAAACATCCACGTCAGCGTGTTAAACTACGCAACATATGCCGACGGAACACGTTCCTTGGTCAAGGCGACCGCCATGCATCTCGCGTCTTGAACGCCCCAGGCCGTAGGCAAAGAACCAGGGTCGCTGTTCCAACACTCCCATCTCTAATTTTATAACAAGTCTCCATGCCCAAGATCCAATTTGATGGTCAAGAAATCGAATGCGAAGAGAATGAAAATCTCCGTCGCGTTCTACTGCGTGCCGGTGCTCCGCTCTACAACGGTGCTGCCAAAACATTCCACTGCCGGGGCATTGGAACCTGCGGGACTTGCGCGATCGAAATCGAAGGACGGGTCTCAAATATGACCGACATTGAACGGTGGCGATTGGGATTTCCGCCGCACCAACAAGGTGCGGGCCTGCGACTCGCCTGCCAGTGCAAAGTCCGCAGCGATCTAAAAATCAAAAAACATTCTGGCTTCTGGGGCCAGAATATCTCCAGGTAAGCAACGAGGACTCCATGGACCCGAGTGACCAAAAACATACTCATTGGCATCGTTGGATCCCCCACCCATTGCTAGCCGCTGCCCTCGTCTGGATCGGCAGCGGCAACGGGTTGAATCGCCAATTGGAGGCACAAGAACCAAAACAATACGAAGTTAGTCAGCCCCCATCTGAATTGAAACTGCCAGCTTTCTACAGCAAATACGTCAGCGCGACAGGTTATCCGATTATTGGTTCATCTCGTGTCAATGACTACGCTCTTAAAGAAGCCGCGTACCTGATCGATATGATGCTCGCGGAACGGCCCGATATCCGCATCGCAATGATCCAAAGTGGATCGCGAATGATTGTGATGGCGCACGATGAGTACACGACCGACATTCCAGAGCACTCACATTTGAAGCCCAAAGCTTACTGGGATGCTCGAGCTCGCGGATTGGGTGGCTCAAGGACAGACCCAGTCTGCTCTAGCGCCGAAGAAAATCTTTTAGCTTATCGAGGCGATCCCTACTCAACAGAAAACATTCTGATCCATGAGTTTGCTCACAATATGCACTATCGTGGTATGAATCAGATCGACCCGACGTTTGATGACCGACTAAAAAAGGCCTACGACCATGCCATGTCCCAAGGCCGGTGGAAAGACAAATACGCTGCCACCAATCACGCCGAGTACTTTGCCGAAGGGGTCCAATCCTGGTTCAACAACAATCGACCACCCGACTCAGACCACAATCATGTTGACACCCGCGAGGAACTGAAACAGTACGACCCCGAACTGGCCGCGATCTGCGAAGAAGTTTACGGCAAGACCACCTTGGTCTACACCAAGCCGACGACTCGCTTGCATGGCCACATGAAAGATTACGATCCTACCAGAGCGCCAACGTTTCAATGGCCCAAACAGATCCAAGCCAGGAAGAACAAAGATCGCGCTGCGACGCAGCAGCACGCGAGCAACGAAAATCTTGATTCCAGCCGCTAACCACACCCACGATCCCGCCTGCGGTATCCCAAGACCACTAACGGGCTTTCGTGAGGATGATTCAGCGACGTAACAACGCAACCGATTCCCCCCCATCGCTGACGCAAAGTAAGCGAAGGCGGCCCGCCAACTCCCCTTTTCCATTCGGAATTTTAATGATTCGACAAACGCACCGCCTCAAACTGATCTTTGCCTGGCTAGTCGCTTGCCTAATCAGTGACCACTCAAAAGCTGATTGGCCCAGCTGGCGCGGCCCACACGACCTTGGCAGCATTTCGCAAGGTCAATATCCGGCCAAGCTGGACGGAGACACCTTGGCATGGAAAGCTCCTTTACCAGGTAAGGGTTGCTCCACACCGATTGTTCATCAAGGCGTGATCTACGTCACGGCGCCCAAGTCTGGCCAAGATGCACTATTAGCGATCGATCGATCGGGGAAAGAACTCTGGACCACCACCTTCGGCGCTGAGGTTGCGGGGAAACATCGCAATGGCTCTGGCAGCAACGCCTCCCCCGTCACCGATGGTTCGACCATTTTCGTTTACTACAAAAGCGGTACCTTGGCCGCAGTGGAACTTGACGGATCGGTGCGATGGGAAACGAATCTTGTGGAAATGTACGGCAAAGACACACTGTTCTGGGACCACGGAACCTCACCTGTAATCACGGAAGAACATGTCATCATGGCTCGCATGCACGCTGGTGAGTCCTGGCTGGCGGCATTCGACAAACAAACTGGTGACCTGGCCTGGAAAGTCGCTAGAAACTACCAAACACCCGTAGAATGCGACCACGGTTACACCAGCCCAATGATCATTTCCCACAACGACAAAGCCACAATCCTGTTGTGGGGAGCCCAGCACCTGACGATGCACGACCCCGACAATGGAAAAGAAATTTGGTCCTGTGGCAACTTCAACCCTGAATCGAATAAACTCTGGCCAGCGATTGCGATGCCGGTGATCGTGAAAGAGACAGCAGTAATTTGCTTTGGTCGCAACGATCGCGGATTGCCGCGTCTGTTCGGGGTTCGCTTGTCCGGCACCGGCGATGTCACTGAGACCAACCATGCTTGGCAGCGAGACGATATCAGTTCGTTTGTGCCCAGCCCACTGGCATTCCAGGAACGCGTTTACATGGTTCGTGACCAAGGTCAAGTCGAGTGCATCGAACCGACGACGGGCAAAACCGTTTGGTCAGATCGTTTCCCAAAATCACGAGCCAAGTTTTACGCGTCGCCATTGATCGCAAACGGCAATTTGTACGCAGCCCGAGAGGATGGCGTTGTCTTTGTCGCGAAGATTACCGATGGCAAGTTGGAATTGTTGTCAGAGAATGACATGGGGCAATCAGTAATCGGTTCGCCAGTTCCCACAGCAAACCAGATCCTGATTCGTGGTGAAAAAGAACTGCGTTGCTATCGCAATCCGTAGCCAACGAAGAAACCATGTCGACTCATCCGCGACCAACGAATGGCATCTTGGTCGCCATAATCGTCATCGTCAGATTGTTGGCATCCAGTGGTAAATTCGCCATATGGACAACCGACTCGGCAACCAGGTGAACATCGATGATTGGTTCGGTGCTGATCGCACCGTTAGCCTGCGGAGCACCTGCCTTGACTTTTTCCGCCATCCGTGTGTCCGCATTTCCGATGTCAAGCTGACCGCAGGCAATTCCGTACGGTCGCCCATCCAACGCCAATGATTTTGTTAGCCCGGTGATCGCATGCTTCGTCGACGTATACGGAGCCGAATTCGGACGGGGTGACGTTGCCGAAATGGAACCGTTATTGATGATGCGTCCACCACATGGATCCTGATTCTTCATCACTCGGAACGCTTCGCGTGCACACAGAAACGCCCCAGTCAAATTGACGTCGACGACGGCTTGCCACTGAGTCAGCGTCAACTCACTGATTTCCACCGCCGGTGCCCCAGTCCCCGCGTTGTTGAACAACAAATCCAAACGTCCATATTTCTGAACGACTTCCTGAAACAGTAATTCGACCGCCCCCTCAGCGGTGACATCCGTGGGCAAACAGAACATCCGTTCGCGAGTGTCGACAAGTTCTGCGGTGTGCTGCAATGCATCGAGATGCCGCCCTGCTAACACAACACAATAACCCGCCTCACACAATGCAACGGCTGCGGCCCGTCCGACCCCAGATCCAGCTCCCGTCACAATGGCAATTTTTCGTGAGTTGATCATTCGTTTTTTCACCGGGTTTGGTTGAGACGGTCATTCGCAGCAGAAACCTCCACGCACAAACTAGCACAACGCTAGTGCAGCGTCTTACCCTGGTAAAAGGGAATCACGTATGGACCCTCCGGAATCAGCGCCACCGAACGGTCATCAGTACTTTGCGTCAGCTCGGCAATGGTCCGATTTAGGTGATTGACACAGTCAACCTCGGTCAGCCGCCGGTCCGCAGCAGAAAGTGACGAATACAAGTGGATCTGTCCTGCATTCACCGCTTTACATTGCATCTGCGTTTGCCACTCATCAATCGCAGCTAACGGTTTGTTCTCAATGGAATTCAAAAATCCCGTTGGCCCAAGTTGATGGAGTTGTTTTTGGGCGGCGATGTATTCAGGGGAGCCGATTCCTTCACTGCATTCCGAGGCAATGACGAGGTGTCCTCCGGGACGAAGAATCTGAATCGCCCCCACCATTCCCTTCACCGTTTGATAATAGGTTTTGTCGAGCGGATACCCTGCAGCGCTTGTCACCACCAGCCGAAAATCTCGTTCTAGTTCAACACGGCAATAGGGTTCGATGAACTGAACCGCCGCCGCATGACTGGCTGTAATTTCACCAAAGTTGACAAAGGACAGTTGGCGGTGTTCATCGATCACAGTGTTGATCGCGTAAGCCCCACCCAACATCCGAACGATTTGCAACTGTTCCTCATGCAACGGATTCCGATCCAAATTGCAATTGTCCGCTGCAACGTTCGCCATAAAAGCATGGCTGTGAAACGTCCTGATCGTGTCAGAATGCGCCACGCCCGGAGCAATGACTTTGCGTCCCCCGGAATACCCGGCCATGAAGTGTGGCTCGACCAATCCCGTTGCGATCCGCACATCGGCTTCGGCAAACCGGCGATTGATTTTCACAGGCGTTCGACGAGTTGATGTCCGCCCTAGATCAACATGATCTCGATCACTTC
>JAYZAR010000328.1:0-7206 GCA_036339635.1 Planctomycetota bacterium
TGGTACAGAAAAAATGGCACATAAGAAAGGTCAAGGATCGAGCCGCAACGGGCGCGATTCAAACGCTCAAAGAAGGGGCGTGAAGAAATTTGGTGGGGAAAGTGTCCGCGCCGGGAACATTTTGGTTCGCCAAGTTGGTACGAAGTTCCATGCCGGCAAAGGCGTTGGGCAAGGCAACGATTACACTCTTTTCGCCTTGATCGACGGGAACGTCATGTTCGATCGTGAAGGCCGTCGCGTGAACGTGGTTAGCGAGGCTTAGAGAGGCAACTTCTTCACTTCATCGCCGCCGTGGCACCTGCCTTCTCGCCGCTTGATGAAACCCGGTCGCGGCCCCGCAACCGATTCCATTCCGACATTAACGACGAAGGTCTGTCGTTGCATGGTGGATGACGATTGGCACCGACAGTACCTACGAGACTTGCAAGAAACGCCACGTCTAACATCTGTTTGCACCAAGCCCGAACGCGCGGCATTAAACGATGTTACGGAATTCCACCTCCAGCTTGCCACGACGCCTACAGGGCGACTGCCGTAGGTTGCCCAGGTACTCCCTGAGCGGAAACTTTGGCACTCTTCGCCGCCAACAAGAAGATCGCAGCGTTACTCAGGGCAGGACCTCAACGGTGATCGGGTGAGTCGTAACGCTGCCATCAACGGCACCGGTCAAAAAGAAACTTCGCTTCCCGGGCATCGCAATCGGATCCGCTGTCAAGAAGAACTCTCGCTCATCCTCATTCTGACGAACGAGCAAACCGTTGAGCCCGATATTGTCCACGTAAACACCGTGTGCTGTGTTGCGCCCCGCATTCTCATTTCCAAAACTGACTTGGTTTCTAAATTTATCATTGCGTCGGATGACCACACGTGCCGAAACGGTTTCGCCACGCCGAACGGTAAGTGTCCAATTTTCATTCTCTGGCAGCGTTCGACCAATTGGTTGAATCGAGGGGATCGCGCTAGGCCGCTTATCGAGAGACAAGTCCCCGATCGAGCCAAGATCGCGTTCGAACCATTTGCCCAGCACTTCGCCGCGAACAACCACCTTCGGCGAAACGGTCCCCTCCCAACCTTCGGCATCCTCGGCGACCCAAAGTGTCCCATGTGCGTAACGCTGCCCCGGTTCAATCGTGATCGGAAAGTTGGATTTGATTTGAGGCGGAAGATTGACCACGTCAAAAGTCACAGGCCCATCAAATCCATCCATTCGATCAACCCGCACCGTAAACTCGCGACCAGCGCCACGCCGCAGAATACCATTCGGCTTACCGATTGTTGGCTTGAATGACGGATTTGCCGGCCGCACAGCGAGTTTGTACCCGAACGCTTCACCACCATCCCCACGCGTATCGCGGATCGACACCGTATAGAGGCCATTTGCTGGCGTGACAAAAAGTAGCCGACTGTTGGTTCCTGCGATCCGCATCGGATCATCATCATTTTGATAATAGAGATCAAAGACGGGCAAACCGTTGGCCAGTGGAGTGGAACCGATCGGCAACGGACGCACGACATACGCAGGCTCTCCAAGTGCGTGGGTGGTATGCGAAGTCCCGAAATAGGTCCAGCGTTTTCCTTCATTGGGATAAACGTTGTAACCAGAGTCAGGGCCTCTTGGGTACATAAACAGTCTCGTCACTTCGCCATTGGCATAGAAGTAGTCGTCTAATCGCATTTCTTGCCAATTAAAGACACGGAAATCACCAATTTGCTGACTATCCTTTCCTCGAAAGGTGAAATACGAATCCCGCAGCGCCTGTAAACGGGTTTGCAAGACAGGCTGCTGCTGCTCATCGTAAATCGCGACGATCGGATCGAGCGAACTCTTTTCACTCGCATCTCCATCGATTGCCCAAACTTCGCCACGACGAGCCTCAAACCGATACAGGTCGGCTTCACCGGGCTGCAAAATTGCACCACTGATTTCAACGCCTCGAGAGACATCAATTGGCCCCTTAGACGCCGATCCATCACGGAGATCGTCTTCGGTCGCGGACGTGAGTGGCCCAAGGTCGAGGTAAACCGGATCAATCTCGGATATGCTGCGATCAATCCCTTTGATTTCCGGAATGTCTCGCGTTGCAATGTCTCCATTCATCAAGGAGATTGCCAACGATTTCCCGTCGGGCGTGACCGTCAGGTCGCTTCCCGTTTCGCTGAGTGCCGGTAAAGTTGCAGCTAGCATCCAATCGGAGGTTCGAATCAATTTAACATTCCCGCCCATCGACATCACAGCCAATGCTGATCCATCAGCGGTGAGCGTCATTCCCACCAAGGGAGATTCATCAATAAACCGTGTTGCGACGATGGGATTGATCCGTGGCTGATCGGGACTGCGGAGCCGCCAGACCCTCAACCGACTATCACCACATCCAGCAAGAATGAACTTACCGTCTGGAGTTATCTCAACATCGAGCACTTCGCCTTCTGGCTGGCTCAAGGTAGTTAGACGCTTACCAGATTGCACATTCCAGATTTTGACGGTCTCATCTGCACTTGCGCTCGCGAGTATCTGGCCGTTAGGCGAAAATACAACGTCAAAAATAGCCCCGTTGTGCCCCTTCAAAACATTCAGTTCCTCTCCCGATTCAACATCCCATAAGAGGATGTTGCGATCATAGCCAGCGGTGGCAACCATCGATTCATCCGGCGAAAAAGTCGCCGCGTAGACCATGTCGCGATGTCCCAACAGCTCGAGCTGCTGCTCGCCCGTGTCCACCGCATAGATGGCGGCGAAACCGTAAGCGCCTGGTACACCAGAAGCGACTAGAATCCGCGACCCGTCCTGATTGAACTCGACCGATGCGACTTTGTGTAACTCAGCCGAAATTTTACTGATAAGGTTTCCATCCAGATCACGCACGATGACTTCGCCATAGCGACCGGTGGCAAATCGCTTCCCGTCCGGCGAATAGGCCAGAGCGGTAATCGGATCATTTACATTTTCGGCAGTGCGAATCGCTGGTATTTGCAATTCACGCTTCAGATTGATCTCACCCTCTGGCCCTAGTGCGCCCTGCTCAATCCATTCTTCGATGACGCTGATTTCGTCCTCGGTCGGCCGTTCCTCACCGTCTGGTGGCATCACCGGCTGCAGTTTACCTCGAACCATTTGCAACAGCCGGCTGCTGTTCGGCTCGCCGGCAGTGACCGCCAATCCGGATTCACCGCCCACCATCAGGGCCTTGTATGATTCCATCACCAAACCGCCCTGCTCTTCCTCGGTCGTGTGACAGCCAATGCAGTATCGACCAAGAACGGGTCGCACATCTTTCTCGTAGTCGACCGAGTCCGCCGCTGACACAGGGCCAGCCGTTTTTACAGCAACGACCAAAAGGAAGCATCCAACAAAGGAAGCAAAAGTTCGCATAATTGGGTCACTCAAAGCAAGAACGTGGCGTCCAGATTCAATTGCCATCAATGGTTGAACGTAAATTCGGTGCTGGTCAAGAGACTCCAGGCCACATCCTGTAGCGCAGTCGCCCGTTCATCTCCATATTCCGCCACGATGGCCAAGAGATTCTTGATCTCGGCATCCGTTGGTTTTCGCGAAAGAGCCACCTGAAAAAGTTGCGTAATGATCTCGGAATCCCCAACCTGCTGCGACATCAACTGGGCAATCCGATTGGAATCATCCACTAACTTCGGGTTAAGGGTCTGACCGTTTGACAGGTGCAAGACTTGAACCATGCTTGGCTCGTCACTGCGTTCACATTCGCAAGTGATTTCGCGGGGGTTCCGTCCAAATGTTTTCAAGAAATATGATTTCACCGCTGAATCGTATAACTCGATTGCACGGGTACCCTTTGCATAGAAATCAGTATTCTGCGTATCTGCCCCCGGGAATGCGATTTTGTCGAATACCGTCGCCGTTCCCAACACCTGATCAATCGAATCGAGTAACACTTCTGCCATCAATCTCCGCGGGTAATACCTGCTCAGATACCGCAAGTCATCGCGATTCTCAGCCAGTGGCAAACTGCTCCTTTGATACGTTTCGCTGCGGAGAATCGCCCGCATCAGTTGTTTAAGATCGAAATTTGAGTCGATAACGCATTGCGCCGCTGCCGCCAACAGTGGTTCACAGGACGCGGGATTACTAAGCCGCAAATCATCCACCTGTTCGACTAGACCGCGGCCGAAGAAATTGGCCCAGATGCGATTCGTGATCGCTCTGGCAAAGTACGGGTTCTCAGGGTTGGTCATCCACTCCGCCAAAACTTCTCGGCGATCACGTGTGTCGTCAAACGCCATCGGTTCAGCATCAAGTGGTGCCGGAGGTTGTGGCTTACCCACACTTGGCTGTATCAATTCACCACTAGAGGAAACATACAACGTACGGATGCCGTCACCATTCCGCCCGTCACCTCCCCAGCCTTTTGCCCGCACCCGTGAAAAAAGATTTGCCATCGCATAATATTGATCATTGGACCACTTCTCTAATGGATGATTGTGGCATTTGGCGCAGCCGATTGATAAACCGAGGAATGCCTGGCACGCATTTTCGGTCATCTCCTCGGGCGACTGATGGAGCGCGTAAAAGTTGGTAGCACCATTCGTATCACTACCACCGGTCGCGGTAAGAATTTGCTGGACAAATTGATCCCAGGGAACATTCTGAGCCACCGCATCACGCACCCAATGATAGTATGTTTTGACCGCCACCGGACGTAGCCGTGTACCATTGATCAACAACATATCGCACCAGCGATAGGTCCAGTAATCGACGTAATCTTCGCTGGCTAGCAGGTGCTCAATCAACCAATCACGGCGTTCTGCGGCTGGCTTGGCAAGGTAGCCCCTACGATCTTCTGCGGTTGGTAAACGCCCCAGCGTGTCGAGAGTGGCACGCCGCAAGAATGCGTCATCATCACACCTTGGCGACGGCTGAAGTTGCAATGTCTTCAGCTGCGTCAAATTGACGTCATCGATAAAATTGCGTCGTGGAGCGTTGTCATAAACTGACTCAGCGACTTGATAAGGATAGGGAACTGTAAATCGAGCCAGCGCCACCTTGCTACCAAACCAAACCAAGATTGCGCCTTCTCCACTCCCCTGCACTGTTGCCAATCCATTCTCTTCAACGGTGGCGATCGCTTCATCTGTGGTCAAAAACTTGGACCAATTTGTGACGTCAACAATACGGCCGTCATCGTAATGGGCATTGACGAGTACCTGAGAGTGATCCCCGGGGGAAAGCAGCGCAGACGAAGGCGTCACGCTAATACGATCCAGTCGCGCATCGTCATCGGCCGGAGCCACTGCGCCACTCGCGATCCACTCGGAGAGAACACGATAGTGTCGCTCATCGGTTTTCAACACTAAACCACCTTTATGAGGTAGAGCTCCAGTTGGCTTTGCAAGAATCAAACTCCGTCCCGCGTCGGCGAGTTCAATTCGTCGGCCCCGTGCCTCCCGAGTGATTGCCAGGTAGTCTTGCTCCGGGTTGTAACCACGCAACGAGAGACGAAACCCTCCTTTTCCTGCCAGTGCTCCATGGCAGGCTCCGGAATTGCAGCCAATTTTTGAGAACACGCTTTGAACGTCATTCCGAAAACTCCAACCATGTTCGCCACCGACCGAACGCACCGTCACCTCGCTCTTTGCTTGCCGTCCGTCGGCAGCAATCACCGTAATTGCCGTCGAACCGTTGCCGACAGCCTTGGCGACACCTTCTTCGATGACCACGACATTTGGGTCACCTGATTCGAATCGCAGGTCGCTAATCGGCACCGCAGCGGAAACCACGTCGCCGTGCAGATTCACGGCAGTCAACTGCTGCAAGCCGTTCGTTCCATGGAGCGTGATTTCACGTGGCAATAACCGAAAAGAGTCTGCAGCCCCTGCGCAAACTACAGAACCAAGCAAAAAAAAGAATAGGGTAAGGAGTCGTCGCAGCATCAGAACAACAGGGTTTAACAAAGGTTTCGTCGGGGGGAGACACAGCTGGTTGCTCAACCAATCAGGCGAATAATTCCTTGATTTCGCGAACGCCAAAATCGACCAGTGGGAATGGACGGCCGCCTGGTCCGGGCAGCTCGGCATGCAGATCGAGCCCGAGGCTTTTGAAAATGGAGGCGACGATTTCACCTGGATTAACCGGCCGATCGGCTGGAACAGCGCCGATCGGATCGCTCGCGCCGATGGCTTGACCACCCGCGACGCCACCACCTGCGAATGTGCAAGAAAAACATTGTGGCCAATGATCGCGACCGCCGGCCGGATTCACCTTGGGGGTGCGACCAAACTCAGCCAATCCACAAACCATCGTGTCGTCCAGCAACCCACGCTCATCCAAGTCGCCGATCAACGCCGCATAGGCTTGGTCGTACATCGGCGCGACAATGTTTTTCATCCCTTCGATAGTGGTAAAGGGCTTACTGCCATGAATGTCCCACGTGATCTCGTTGAATACGGTCAAGAACGTATTGATGGTCACGAACCGGACCCCGGCCTCGATTAATCGCCGTGCCAACAAACAGCATTGCCCGAAACGGTTTTTCCCATATCGCTCTCTAATGGCTTCAGGCTCTTTGCTTAAATCAAACGCCTCCCGAGCTTGACTACTGCTCATCATCCGGTAAGCGGATTCGAAATTCTTGTCTAACATCTGAGCTGACTCTGACGCTTCCAGTTCCTTTAAGCGGCCCTCGATCGCGCTCCGCATTCGCCTGCGACGGTCAATCCGAACATCACCCAAGTTCGATGGAGGTAACAGATCGGGAACCTTAAAGTTTTCTTTGCTCGGGTCAGCCATCAACGCGAAGGGATCATAAGTCTTTCCCAGAAAACCACCGGCTTGTCCATTCGGCAAGTTACCTCCGCCACGCCCCATCGTTTCAGGCAAAACGACGTGGGCAGGTAAATCGCTGCGACGACCACGCATGTATTGCAACACAGCACCCGCGTGCGGGTAATTCACGCCGCCGGTGAACTGACGACCAGTTTGCAACATCTGCCAACCAGCATCGTGAACTGCGGCCGCGGTGTGATAACAAGATCGAACGATCGAAAATTTGTCTGCAATCTCAGCGTGACGCGGCAGGATTTCGGAGAGCTGAAAATCGCCTTTGGTCGAAATCGCCTGGAATGGGCCACGCACTTCCGCCGGAGCCTCCGGCTTCATGTCAAAGGTATCCAACTGACTGGGTGCACCAAGATTAAAAATCATGATGCATGATCGTTTATCCTTCTCGGGATCGACAC
>JAYZAR010000329.1:0-25226 GCA_036339635.1 Planctomycetota bacterium
CCGCTAGCCTAGCCGAAGTTCCCGTCACTCCTGCCGATGCAGGAAAGGACGCCATGCACGAACGAACGCAGCGAGCGGTCGCGCGGCTGATGTTCGTTTTCTGCTGCGCGGTCCCCACCGCGATCACATTTGGCTGCGTCATGGTCACTTGGACCCCGTGGTACCACGCAAATTGTGTGCGACAGATGGAGAGGGAACTCTCCGATGCGACCGGCTTGGTCATTCAATTGCAAGACGTTGAGCGGACCGCCCCTGGAGCTTGGGATCTGCATGGCGTCGAATTGATCGATCCCGAAACAAATCGCGAAGTTGCCAGAGTGCGAAAGATTCAGTGGGCGAGTGAAAACGGCGAAGCATCGCTGCTGCTGCACCAACCTGAACTGGAGTCAAGTCAGCTCAAACAAACTTGGCGTTTGCTGCACGACCGCTGGCTTTGCGGTCCCCTAGCCACTCAGAGTGCTCTAAAGGTAGCTGGGAATGACCTAACCATCCACAGCCGCTTTGGATCGATGACTCTCCGTGATGTCGATGCTTGGATTCGGCCCGAAGAGAAAAGTATTGAAGCGACGATTCGAGGCTTGCCTGCTTCGTCGCACTCGGAAGTTCCGCTACAACTCACTGTCCGCCGGGATCGCAGTGGAGAAACACCCTCGACACAATGGCAGCTAGATTCTGGTGGCACCCCCCTGCCCTGCTCCGCTCTCTCCGAATACCTACCACTCATGGCGGGTCTCGGCAGTCAGGCGATGTTTAGCGGCACCATCGCGTGGCAGCAAACGCAAAATGAATGGTCGATCGATCTCGGCGGTTCTCGTTTCGAAAATATCTCGCTGGACAGATTGTTTGAACAGCACGCTCATCGGCTCTCTGGGAAAGCCGATCTTCAGTTGGATCGATGTCGCATTGATCCAACTCAACGTCGCAGTGATATCGCGGGATCAATTCGAGCCAGTCGCGGATCAATTGGGCGATCGCTTTTGGCAGCAGCGCAGCAGAACTTGGCCATCAAAGTTCGGCTGCCCGAACAGATCAATCAATCGCCGGGTGATATTCCATTTGATCGCATCGCGATTGGTTTCAACCTGAACAATACCCAATTGTCGTTGAATGGCATCTGTCGCAACGAGCCTGGCTACGAAAGCTACCCCTCAGGTGTTGTGATGCTGCTGGATGGGTTGCCGTTGGCAACATCCACTAACACGACTCTCCCCGCACTCAGCGTCCTGACCGCCATCGCGCCCACTCACAGTGTTCCGGTCCCAGTATCGAGTCAAACACAAGCTTTGATGAACATCTTCATTCCACCCAGCCGTCCATTGCCAACAGTTGAGGCATACCCGCCAAGAATCCGTTCGGCGAAGAACTGGTCCGCCGGGCCAACCGTCGTGCAACCGTAGTGCACGGCGGTGGATACCCGCGGAACCGCATTCGACCAAGCGACACCGCAAAAAGCCTGCCTTGTAAACGCGATAAACATGAGCTACGTGCCGGTTCTTTAGGTGGTCTGATTCGAAAAACCAATCCGCAAAAATCGGAGACAGGCGTCGATTAACAAAATGGCGAATTGCGACCCGATGAAAATGGTCAGCCACATCAAGACACCCTGCGTAAATCCGTAACTGTGAAGGCCAATACCTAACTCGTTTGTCCCAAACCAGCTCCAAGCAGTCACGATATTGCCCCCGATGGCGAGAGCTGCGAATCCTCGCGGCCCTACCATGCCATCCCACCGAGCATGCAGCATCAACGCGTTCCAGATAACGATTAACAAGGCACCATTTTCTTTTGGATCCCAGCCCCAAAAACGTCCCCAACTATCGTCAGCCCAGAGTCCACCCAAAACCGTCCCGACAAAACTGAATAAGATTCCGAAGCAGGCAGCTCCGTAGCAACAACGGTAGAGATCTCGCAACAATCCTTGCCGCCCACCGAGCCAACCAATGCCCAGGTACGCGATCCCGACCGTACCTGCGACCAACGTTGCCACGTAACCGAGCGTCACGCTGATCACATGGGTGGTCAACCAAAACTGAGTATCAAGAACGGCTTGCAACACTGGCATCGTGTCACCGCTGTTGAGACCGTAAGCCACCAATAGCGTCAAGACACCGGAAGCGGATGCAACAACATTACCGATGCCGTAACGGAAGATTCGCTCGAAGACCAATCCAAACAATACCGCCGCCCAACCGATAAAGACGGCAGAGGAATAAATATTGATCACGGGAGCCCGGCCGGTGATCACGATCCGGCAAACGATTGCCACAGTATGAATCAGCAGAGTGAAAACGAGAGCGCCCCACACCGATTGCCGTAACCGCGGTAAGTCGGCCGCGAAGCAAACGAGGCCCAACACAAGCGTGGCTAAGTACAACACGAGCGCTACGCCGGTGGGCCATTGCGATTCAAGCCACCGCTCCAGAGACACCAAACTCATATTGAATCCAGGCACGGCGTAGCTCTGCACTTTCTCTAAATGTTGATCAACCGCGGCGTTGAATGCTTCGGCATCACGATCTCCATAGCCTGCGATCATGTCAGCGAACTCCTCAACGCCCGCCGGCGGCTCGCCCGAGTCGCCTTCCGCCGCTTCCTTCTCAAGCGACCTGAATACCGCAGGTCCAAACGATGACCAATCAGGATCATCCAACGCAGCACTTGCAATCTCAGGGGATGGCGGAACAATCCTCGGCGCCTGCATCTGCTGCAGGGCATCCATTCTTCGTTCCAGGGCTCGCATCGCGATGATCACTCGCATCTCCGGATCGGCGTTGGGAAACATTCTCGCGAATTCCTCAGGCGGGATATCCTCGGGTACTGGTAATTCAAAGCAAGCCGATGCCAGGGTGTACTCGCGAGTACGGCTATCCAATTCCAGCAGTTTACGCTCCTTGAAGGTCTGATCACGGAGTGGTTTTTGGCTTTGAATCACTGCCTCCACCGTCTTGGCAACTCGGCTCCAGTTGGCGCTGATCTCATCGAGTGAATAGAGTTTGCTCTTACGACGTTCCAACCCCAGCTCACTCCGGACCTCCTCCGCATCAATCCGGAACATCGGAAGAAATCTCAACTCGCGTGATGCGGTAGCGACTTCCATCAACCAATGCATCGCGGTCAACCTGTCGCGCGAAGAAGCATCCTCACCTTCTCCTAACACTCGTTCTTGCATTGCTACCGGAGCCGAATCGAGTGGCAAACTTTCTTTGGAACTGATGGCTTTCAGCGTTTGCCGTGCATAGGCATCTAATGGCATCACGCGACCGCGATACTGAGTCGGTATTTTGCCGGCCGCGTACATGTCGAACTGCTCGGCTTTAGCCGTTGGTCGGACATTTAACATCACGGCCTGCCAAGGAACGAGCATGTAAACCGCCAACAAGAAGAACCCGCCCAAAGTAACAAAGACTGGAAAACGTGACGCGACGCGGCCATCAGCATCCAATACAACAGATGATTGGTTTCGAGTTTCCCGCTCGCGACGACTGAGGAAACGAGTCAGTGTTCCCATGAAGTGAACTAGCATTCCCAAGGCTGTAATGCTGCACGCGACATACGGGATCAACCACCCGGAGTTACGCACGACTTGAATCCCAGTCATCTCCTTCCCACTACGCAAAGAAGTATAGTTGGACTGATAAAAAGTCTCGCCTCGATACCGCAATGGATTGTTCATCCACACGCGTTCCTTTCGGTCCTCTCCTGTTTCGGGATCGACGATCCGGATGAACGATGAGTAGTCACGAGGTGTATCGGTGCCGCTGTAATCGACACGGCGGACATCTTCCAGCTGTACCCAGTAGGGCTTTACTTCACGATGAAACTTTAACCCGATATCGTAATCCGTCTCAGCGATCGTCACGGTATCAAAGATGTCTGTTTGCTTCGAATCAGGAACCAACATTTCGCGGTCCGACAACGATTGGCTGATCAAGAAGGTTCCGTAACTTTCGCCTGATTCCCGGTCGATTAGTTCAACATAGGCGGAAGCAAGATTCATCGCGGTATCGGTGCCGCCCGACTTGCTCATTTCGGCCGCCCGAACTTCTAAACCGATCCCTTTGGTGGCAAGATTGTCGCGACCAACATCCTTGATGCTGGAGTTTTCATAAAACGCAACGACTCGTACGTTCGCCGGGAGGGCAGGATCATCAATCACCTCGCCTGAAGCCGCAGCCTGACGCAGTCTTGAACCAGGAATCGGGATCACTTTCTCGCTATCCTCGAGCCGCTCAATGAATGTCATTTCAACGGCATCCAGATTCAAGAGGGTGTTGCTTGACTCCCCTTCGACAAGACTCAGTCGTTGCTCCAATTGACGATCACCGAATGCGAATTGACCAACCATCAGCAAGCCAACACCTAAATGCAGCAAAACGTTGCCGCCCTGTTTGTCGAACACCAACAAGCAACCGACCATCAAAATGACCCCTGCCCCCAGCCCTTTGGTTAACTGCCAAACGATCCGCAAGCCCGGGTCACCGATCCGAAAACCGGATATCAGCGCGTAAATGACAAATAAACCTATAACGAGGGCCGTCGCGTAACTGATCATCGCGAGCGCGGAATGCCTAGCTCGTCGTCCGGCAAACCCAAAAACGAAGGCAAAAACGGTCAAAGCAGCCAACATCGATGCCCACAAGGAGGCGTAGCTGATTGGCGGCGTCCCCTGCAGACCATCGCTGCTGTGGCCAGCAACGACAACAATCCCAGTCACGATCGTTCCAAGGACCAAGCAGACAATCCCTGCAATCAGTTTGCTGCCGCTGCTGTGAATCTTGAACCGCGTTGTTTTTGCGGCTAGCAAATTGACCATCAACAACAAACCGATCAACGCGCCACCTGGAAATGGAACCACCCCTGGATAAGGCTCTGAATGGGGAAAGAATGCCTGTGGAAAAAAATCATCCAGATGCATCGGTGCAATCCAAGACAAGAAATAACGCTGTTTGACTTCAAACATGTTCATTTCATCTTGGGCCAGCGTACCGACTAGCACCGTGATTAGTGACAACGCAAACAGAGTCACGGTCAACTTCAGGGACCCCAACAACTGGAGCATTCGAAAGGCATAGGCCCCGAAGGTTTCATAACTTGGTGATGAATCGCTTCGTTGGGCGGGGCGAGAAGCAACAGTTGCCATGGTACGCGTTCCGGAAGAATGGCGAGATTGGTCGTGAGTTAGTTAATCGCTTCGTAATAAAACCTTACAGGTTGAATTCGAGCGACTCCAAAAACGTGGCGATGTTGTCAGATTGCTGGGAAACCGTTTCGGCAGGTCCCGTCATTTTAATGAACAGACTGAAACCATCTTCCAAAGGGACAATCGTGGCATCAATGATTGTCCCACTGGAGGCATCAACTCCACTCAGTATGAACCGTTGAGCTGATCGACCATCCACATCAATTTTTTGTGCGTCAGTTAGAGCTTGGTCAACCACCTCGGCTGGAACCCCCCCCTCTCGGACCTGACCGAGCCAACGAGCGACATTTCCACGTAAGTCACCACCCGCAGAAATTACAGTCAATTCGGCTTCTAAATCCTCCGGACCAACGCTAAATGCAGCCATTCGCATGCTGGTCATCCGACCAGCCCGCCAGCCTTCGGGGAGGTCATATTTGAGTCGAGAATCGGCGGCGACGTTGGAATCGCCGGAAGCACCACTGCTGGGGGAGGAGTCCCTCGTCGGGATTTCCACGTTCCCCTGCACTGGTGGCGTGCCACTTGCGGCACCTACGAATGGCGGTTCAGCCATCACGGGAGAACCTGCTTTCTCTTCGGTCGTTACCGGCGTCAGTAAATCAACCCAGACCGACGGTGATTCAGCCGTTTCCACATCCAGCGGATCAGCAGCCGCCCATTTCTCCTCAGAAGCGGGCAAACCCAGCTGGCCACGCCAGCGATTGACATTCATTTTGATCTGCTCGTCCCAATCCTCCTGAAGACCAAGCTTGGAAACACTTATATTGAGCTGTTTATTGGCCAGATCGACATCGAGCGTTGCAAAACGCATTGGCTTTTCGCCACCTCTCCGCCACCCATCAGGAAGCGAGTCAAGCAGCGGCTCGCCGGCCTGAAATTCAATTTTCTCCACGAATCGACGAAAATCAGACGCCAGTGATTCAACCTCCGATTCCGGTCCAGTCACCTTAAAAAACCAAGCTTGATTGTCTTTTGGGACAATCGCCGCCAGCATTCGGTCCCGCTCTGCAAGCAAAGCAGCAGGGACCTTGGTGGGAACGTCATACGGGACAATAGGTTCGGTCTGGTCACACCCGGGAATGATCCAAGTAACAACCAACAAGAGGGAAGCGACCCAAACAGGAAATTCACGTGCGGGCGACGAGATAGCTTCTGTGATGAAATTCAAGGTGTGACCAGCGAGCGAGGTGGGACCAGGGACGCTCCCAACACCGATGTGGGTGCGAGCGTGACGTAGTTCGGGTGACTGTCTATGTTTTAATATAGACCGTTAAACTCGTTGGTTCGTACCCGGCCTTTATTGACGCAGGAAACAGTCGTGGGCTGTCAATACACAAGTATCGGCCAAAATCACGTCAATGCTCGCTTTTGGTCAGCTCCGATCCGGTCGCCAGCTTGGATCTGCTGAAAAACACAATCAACCGCGATCTCCGAGCAGTCTGGTGAAACCCGCAACTTCCCTGCGACCGCAACGTCCAGTCAAACACCGCGTTCGGGCAAATGCTGAAAGCTGCCAGGAATCATTGCCCTCCTCGCATTCTTCTCCCTGTTTGACGACGCTAACGCCCCAGGCATGTTTGACGACGGGCCCTGTTGGTCACCGCATCCATCACGGTGACCGCTCGCCCGTAGTCGAATTGCTATTCGCTTAAAGGAGGACGATTACTGACCCCAGCCCATCACTGCAATCAAAGAGTCAGTCAAAGAACTGACGGGAGCTGCCAATGGCTCATAGGCCCACATATTGCGGACGAGGTCAGTCATTAACATCCCGCCTAGGCTCATGACGCAGAGAACCAACATCAAGGAAATGCACTGAAACAGCGAGAACGGTACTTCGTAACCGGCGATTGCCCGGGCACCGACGGGAGCAGCTGAGGAACCATCGATTTCAACCGCTTCTTCCTCGGCATCCAGAGCGAGCACTTCGCCCTCTTCTGGTTCACCAAAAACATCGCCTCCGAGTGGCATGCCGGCATCATCCATTCCGAGTGGCTCGGCCAAAGCTTCCGAGTCTTCAATTTCGATGACTTGGGATCCGCTATCCATATCGGCGTCGATGCCAATGCCCGAAGGAGAAAGTTGGAATTCTTCATCTGCTTGGAAGTCGACCAAAGACCCATCAGAGCCTGCGCCAGATCCGCTGCGGTCACTGCCGCTCACGTCGGCCAGCTCGGCACCAAGGTCGAGTGCGGAAATACTACTACCCGCGAGATCGAGCGGCTCGCTTTCCAACGACAATCCACTGTCTGAGGGACTCATCAAATTGATGCCGCTATCACCAGCAATCGAGATATCGCTCCCGGCGCTACTAATGACCAAATCGTCATCATCATCGGCAATAATCAATTCATCGTCATCGGCCAAAGCATCGTCAATTCCTCCGGCTGCATCGTTCGACAGCTCGGAACCAATGCTGCTTCCGATACCCGAGGGCGAAAGCAAGTTGTCGCCATCGCCACTGATCAGGCTGCTACCTATTTTGTCTGCACCGAGCAAATCCAACTCGCTCAATACATCTCCGCTACGGGATCCTCCTGACTGCTCCAACCCATCCATCAGTTCCAGACTGCTCGCTCCGGCATCGCCGCCTAGAACATCCATCGCGCTGTCTTCATCACCACCAATGACTTCGTCAGCACTGTCTTCCTCATCTAAACCTGAAAGACCGATCTCGCTACCGCCGCTTTCGCCACTTGCCAAAACATCGGGGTTCGATTGTGCGATCTCATCCAGCTCTTCGTCAGTCACTGGACCGGTGCTTCCTGAATTCGGTTCAACGGAGAGGTCGAGTTGACCTGAGTCGTGTCCGATGGCTGCCTGATCAAGCTGCAACTCACCCGAGTCAATCTCGAACAAGCTATCGCCCTCACTATCCATCAATAGCTCGCTGTCACTGGTAACAATCGCATCATCGCTCGGATTCTGCCCGGCGGAAGCACCACTGCTCGGACTGTGACCGTCAGCAGCCAAATCTTCGGCTAACTGATCAATCGCGTCCTCTGGGAATTTCCAGCTGGCCCCGTCGCGAAATCCACGTACCTGTCCTTGGCTTCTTAGGTCCACAAGTTTGTCGGTCGAGATGCCAAGCTTCTTTGCTGCTTCTTCAAGTGACAGATAAATCGCCATGCGTCGTTCGACTCCGATGGATCCAATTACTGGATCGTCGATTAGTGAGGAGACAGAAGCAAAACTGCTTCCGCTGCAACTCATACAAACTCACCGGCTCCGGAGTGCACGAATCTCCTCGGGAAGCGGCGAAGTTGCATTAAGCTGCAATGAAAAGTCAGCGTCAATCGGTCGACTGCTGACCAGTCGGATTTTGCCCGACCTACCAATATGATACACAGCCATCCAAGATTTACTGGTATCAACTAGCGTAATTATCTGAGTTCCCGAGCCATCAGAACCGGAAAACCCGATCATCCCACCAGCCGCACCAAGCTGAATCTGTGGTCCCGGCCCGGCTGGCACCAACGATCCGGGGAACTGGACCTCGCCACCTACCCCTGAAGAACTATCCGCACTAAACTCCTCAGGGGCATCTGTGATTCCGACGGTTGCGATCGTCGCAACGAAGGCGATCGCTAGCAAAAGACGTGAATTTCTTGTTAATTGCGGCAGCATGGTCACAAACCCAGGCGAGAGAAAATATCGCTGAATCGAGCTCTACAACGATGGTCTGATAGTAGATCGAGCCGCGATTAGGCTGCAACGGCATTCGGTCACCAAATGTCCGAGGATGGGAAATCATTGGCTCCTCCCAGCCAGGATGGATGATTTGTTTTCACTACAACGGAGGTTCTCACGGTTAAATCTTGCCGATTAGGTGAAGTCGACGGGTCTGAACAGTCGATCCGATCAGCAGGTCTGTACCTCTGAGTAGACCGCAATGCGTGATTGGAGAGGATGACAATCGTGATTAATGAAGCAAGCGGCCCGCAACCAGCCACGGCCAGTCGCGAAGTGAACAAAGACACACTGCCTGACTTAGGAAATCCGTCCGGCGAATGGAGGGGCGGGGGCAGTCCACTGCTTGCCGCAGCCCTGGGAATGGTCCTCTCCGGCGGTTTTTATGCCATCATCACCGCCGTAAATTATCTTCCCTTGAACCGGTACTTCCTCGGTCATCCGATCGCCATCGTCGCAACCATCCTGTTTTGGTTCGGCGTGGCCGTGTTGATTTCAAAATGGTTTGCGATTCTCGCCCAGAGCAACCAGTTATCAGCGATTCGCGACGAGGATTTGATCCCGTCCACCGCGCAGGACACTCCGGCAGAGCGATGGCTTCAGCAACATGATGCGGGACACGTAGCTCGCAATTGGCTCGGTGAAATGGAACGGTTACCAACCGAGACGAGGAACAGCCACCTGGTGCAACGTCTTTCCGAACTGCTCACGCGACAATCCCAACGGGGAACCGCCAAACACTTGGCCGACGACCTTCGAGAGCTTTCCGCGCGGGATGCAGATTCTGCACACGATTCACTTGGCTTGGTTCGAATCATTGTCTGGGCAATTCCGATGCTGGGCTTCTTGGGCACGGTGATTGGTATCACGCAGACCCTCGGTGGCCTTGACTTCACCAACGGATCCGCGGCCGTCGAAAATCTCAAGAGCGGGTTGTACGTTGCTTTTGATACAACTGCGGTCGGACTAGTGCTTTCAGTGGTGGCGATCTTCTTGCAGTTTCCAGTCGAAAGAAGCGAACAGCGAGTGCTTGCCCAGATTGATGCCCGTGTCGGACATTTGGTTTCTGCTTGCCTTCCCAGCGATGAAACTTCTGATAACCAAACAGCTCTGATCGCTGATCTTTGCCAAGGCGTACAAATGGCTGTGGCCGAATCACTGGATAACCAAGCTCGACTGTGGCGTGAAACCATCGATGAGGCGCAGCAACATTGGCAGACCGTTCATCAAGCCAATAATGATCGGATCGCTGAGGCTTTCGAAACGACACTCGTACCCGCCTTGGATCGCCATGCAATTGCGATGGAAACGTCCTCGCGAATGGCAGGAAACCAATTACAACACCAATGCGACCGCGGTCTTGAAATCCTCAACGATGTCCAAACACTCATCGAAGAGTCCAATCGAAATGCGGCAACGGTACTGACGGAAAAGTTGGAGTCAATCCTGCAACCTTCACTGCGAGACCACGCCGGAAGTTTGGACGAGTCAACTCAGTCAGCTGCTGACCGCATGGATCGACAATGGGAGAGATGGCAATCTGCGATGGCTCATCATGCAGACACGATTTCTTCACAACAACTCTCATTGTTGAACCAATACGACGCACTGGTACACATTCATCGTGAGGCCGGTTCACTCACTGCGATGCAATCCTCGCTCGACCAGAACTTACTGCGTTTGGCCGAAATCAATGCGTCAATCGATCAGAGTGTATCAGCCGCCGCTGGAGATGGCATGGCAGATGCCATGCGGATCCTCGCGCGGGCTGTGGATGTGTTATCCAAGCGTCTTGCTGATACTGAATCGGATGCGTCTTCCTCTACAAGGCAGGCAGCATGAGCCGGCGTCGTGGCCAATCACTCGCACCCTCATTGTTTCCGTTCCTGGCTGTGCTTGTCTGCACGCTCGGGACGCTGATTTTGTTGTTGGCTTTGGTTGCCCAGAACGCGACTGAAACAGTGGAGCGGCAATCACCAGCAAAAGCAACAAGCGAATCAGTTGCGAAGGCACCAGGACCGTCGCCACAACTGACCTCCGATACCGTTGAAGCCCTACTTCGAGAGGAACAATTCCGGGTTGGCCAATTGGTCACGTTCCGCGAGCAACAAACGGAGGATCTCGAACGGCGTCGCGATGAGTTGACTCATCTTGAAGATCATATGGATCGCTTACGTAAAGAACTACAAGCGATCAGCAAAGAAGTAGATCGGGCCACGGGTGTCACTCAAAATTCAAAAATTGACGAGTCTGAGTTAGCCGAACTACGTCGACAAATCAAAGAGCAGGAAGAGATCGTCGGTCATCTAAAAGCCGAAGCAGCAGATCAATCCCCGCGTGTCGTCATCGTTCCTCATAAAGGTCCCAACGGAACTGATCGGCGTCCGATTTACCTGGAATGCAACCGCGACGGCATCACAATCTGGCCGGAGGGATCGCGGCTCACGATGACTGAACTTGAGAACGCTGCCTATTCAGCCAATCCTCTCGATGCAGCTTTGAGGGCAATTCGATTGCACGCCTTGCAAAACTATGGCGATCCGGTTTCTCCCTACCCAATGCTGTTGGTTCGACCAGATGGAATCGAAGCCTATGCAACTGCCCGCCGAGCCATGCGCGACTGGGACGATCAATTCGGATACGAATTGGTACCGGCGGCAGTCAAACTCGGTTATGGGAAGTTCGATCCAAAGCTAAAACGCAAAGTCGATATTGCGATCCGTACCGCTGTCAGCCAACAGACATCCCGACGTGCAATTGCCGCACGCTTTGGCGGTGGCGGGAACTCTAACTTCGGAGTCACCACTCCGGCAGGCCGCCGCGGATCACGTCTACCCGTATTGTCTGCTGCCCAGCTTGATCAGCAGGGCCGCAGCAGCGGATATGGGTCGTTGCGAGAATCCCGAGCCACTGTCGGTAGCTCCAATCGAACAAACCCCTATGCACGAGCGACCATCGGATCGGGACTCAACAACGGGGCCTATTCATCGGGCGGTCCCTACGGGAACGCGGCAACACCGGGTGACGAAGTCGCAGCAGCAGCGAGGAATTGGGCCGAACAGATGAAGCGAGCCGGCCAAGAGATGCGTCAAAATGGAAATTCCAGCACAACGCCTGACGGCTCCGGAACAATCCATTCCAATATTGCCTCGCTGTCAGGTGCAGCCACCGATGCAAATCCCCTAGCCAATCGCGGTGAAACCACGAACGGTACCGGTACGAACGCTAGCTCTGAATCTAACCAATTCCAAAGTCCCAGCCCCGATCAGAATCAGAATCTCACCAATCAGATTGCAAACAATAAGTTGTCATTGTCGCATGGCAGTCGTGACTCCTCGAACCAGACAAGGACCGGTTCGGGAGGATCAGCGAACCGTCTACCTCCAAACGCTAACACTGGTGGCCAATCCGGAACGGTGCCCACCACGATGTCTCAATCGGCGACCATGTCCAGCAAGCAACGCCCCTCCGGAACTCCCTCCCAGGCCCCACCAATAAATTCGAGGGAACGGACGAAGGAACTGGTGAAACGCCAGGGCCGCGAATGGGCTTTACCGCCCCACCTTGCTGGTATGCAAGGTGGTGAGGTTGTTCGATCGCTTCGCGCAGAGTGTTATCCCGATCGCCTTATTCTTCCCTCCTCCAACACGGGCCCATTAGAGATCTTTGGTTTGGCGACCGAGGACATCGACTCAGCAACACTTCGGCTGGCAACATCGCTGCGTGACCGGATTGACCGCTGGGGCCCAGCGTTGCCGGGAGCACGTTGGAAACCTCGCTTGGAAGTCCTTGTTCATCCTGGCGGTGAAGTGCGATTCGAGCAATTGCGAACACTGATGACTGACAGTGGCATCGATGTGGTTGGGAGATCTGCAAGATGAAGCGAACACGAAAAAAGCGAACAGCACTAGCACTCGGCCATGATGCTTTTCTGGATATTGTGGCCAATCTAGTCGGCATCTTGATCATCTTGGTCGTTGTCCTGGGAACGCAATCGACCGCAGCCATCGAAGAGATCAAAGAACAGCTCGTCGAGGATTCAGACGCCAACCTGGAAAACGAATATGCATCGGATGACCAACTGGCACAACTCGCACAATATGCAATGCGGGCAGCCGCCGCTCAAGCCGATTCAAATCGGTTCGAACAAAGGATCAAAGAATACGATCAGCGTCTGGAGATTCGAAAACGACAGCGAGGTGCGATGCTCGATTTGCTCGCGCAGGCCAAGCTAGCGTGGCAGGAAGAGAAACAGAAAATCGATCAAGAGAGACTCGTCGCAGCAGAGCGGCAAACCGAGTTCGACAAAGCAAAGTCCGAACTCGAGTCACTCAAAGGGCAACGCGAACGGCTCAAAAGCGCACCGGAGGCGGTCGTCGCGATTCAACATCTACCAACTCCAATGGCCAAAACCGTCTTCGGTGAAGAGCTCCATTTCCGGTTGAAAGGTAATCGTCTGTCGGTTGTTCCAGTCGAAAAACTGCTCGACGAAATCCGGCGTGACTTCAAGCGGGTCGCACCGAGATCCCGTAATGGATTGATGGATGCCGCCGTTGGCCCCATCCAAGGCTATGTTGCCCGCTACCAGATGGCCAAGAACCGACAGATGGTATCCCAAGGGGGACAGGTTCAGATGGCAACTAGGATTCAACTTGTTGGCATGACCGTGGAGCCACTCAACGAGCCGCACGGACAACCTATCCAACAGGTACTCGCCAATCGCCGGCAATTAGATGTTGAATTGGCAGGTCGCCAGCCCGACAGGACGACGATTACGGTCTGGGTCTACCCAGATAGTTTCGCCGCTTTCCGTCAGCTGAAAGAGCATTTGTATTCACGGGGTTACGCAACGGCGGCAAGGCCATTACCGATGGATCATGCGATCAGCGGCGGCCCACAAGGGACCCGGTCTAACGCTCAGTAATCACTCCTCACGACTTCCCTACTCAAGCTCAAAACAGGCACCAACCAGGAGGAATGCCCTCGAGGTGCTAATGCAAGTTCTTACTGGCTAGCTCTTTCTTCGCCCACGCTGCGGCTCCCAGCACAGCCGCGTCGTCACCCAATTCTGCGGCGACCACGTCAAAACTATCTTTGTAAACACCCATCACGTTATTGCGGGCTGTTTTGCGAACCGTCCCAACAAATAATTCTTCCATCGCTTCGACCAAACCACCACCAAGCACGATTTTGTCCGGTGCGAGCAAATGAACGACATTGACGACCGCCAACCCGATCGATATTGCCGCATCCTCTACCAAACCACGGATTACCTTGTCGCCATTGGCAATCGAATCAGCCAACGCACTGCTACGAATCTCAGCCAAGTCAGTACCAGTTCTTCTTAACAAGTAGGGTGCGTCACCACGATACGCTGCCTTGGCCGCCTCAGCAGCAATGGTCATGCGACTTGCCTCGGCCTCGACGGTTCCGGGGAGCTTGTATCCGCTCGAACGGGTACTGCTACTGATCCGGGTGTGACCGATCTCCATACAACTGATCCCGGCGCCTTGCAAAATACGTCCGTTGTAGACGCATCCACCACCCACCCCAGTACCTGGAAAAACACCGACGACACATCGTGCTTGTTTGGCGGATCCAAATCTGTATTCACCGAAAACACCTGCATCCACATCGTTCATCACCACAACAGGGCATCCAAAACGAGCCTGCAGATACTGCCCAATATCGACATCATCCCAACCGAGGTTCGGGGTGGTCAGAATTCGGCCATTTTCCAAGTCAATCGGCCCAGGACACCCGATACCAATGCCAGAAATCTCGTCGGTGCGAATCTCGTTCTCGTTTAACAATCTTTCGATCGTCGATCCAATTCGCTGAACCCCGCTGTCGGTTCCCTCGCGACCACGGGTCTTTCGCCGCCGCCGCGCGACCGACTTCCAATTTTCGTCATAGGCGATCGCCAACATTTTGGTGCCGCCCAAATCGAATCCGATCCAGATTTCTCGTTTATTTACGGCCATTGCTCTTTATGCAAAAATTTTCGGGTGCTGCAGAGGACCGAAAGCAGAACCCAACCACGTCCGGGATTCAACCCATAGCGTTATTGGAATTTGGTCGGTTACGCCCACCAACACGGCTTAGATCGTTCCCACAGGTCATACAATGGTTCGTTCGCACGCGAAAAAAAAATTGGCTGTGTCCGAAATAATCGGGTTGGTACGCGCATCCCATTGGTTGTAGGTCCGAAATGAGTCGATTTCTGGACCCGAAACAGCAACGCAAACGAGCCCAGCCCAAGACGGGGGATCCTCTCGATAAGCTGGCCGCGAGCGATGCTTTGGGGCCCAGCAACGTGCCATCCGATCCCTCCTGGCAAGAAGTTTTTGAAAAAGTACTCCCCGTTCTGCGAGGTTTCCTTCACAACCGTCTCGGACAGGAATCAGATGTCGATGACTGCCTTCAGACGGTTAGCGTCAAAATGATTGAAAAAGGAAGTGGGGTCGCCCCCGCTGCGCGGCGTGCTTGGTTATTCCGAGTTGCTGCCAATGAGTCCGCCCGATTATGGCGAAGCCGAGCCGCATCGAAGAAGGCGTTGCAACGATACGGCAGCGACGAAACCGACATCGAATTTCCTGAGAACTCCCTTACCTCGGATGAAACGAACCAGCAAATTATAAAGACGCTCAATTCGCTGCCGCCGACATGGCAGCGAGTGGTGCGAATGCGCATCCATGAGAACCTGACTTTTCAGCAAATCGCTGACCAACTCGATATACCGATTGGAACGGCACTGACTCAAATGCGCCGTGCGTTGGAGCAAATGAAACAAGAACTCGATGGCGACGAGATATGAGCGGCAAGCAGAAAAAAACTGTCATGGAAACTTCGTCTTCACCCGACGGGTCGCATCAATGCACGCTTTATTTACTGGGCGAATTGGCTGGCCAGTCGGTCACGTCATTTGAACAGCAAGTGGCCAGCTCACCAGAACTAGGTGAAATGCTCATCGTACAGGCGGCGTTAATCGAGGAAGTATCGAAGATCAAAATTGAACCGTCGATAACGCGTGCAACAAGGTCCGCTTACCGCTGGAAATCGATTGCCACCCTGGCTTCTCTAGCCGCCTGCGTGACTGCCGCCCTTCTATCTGTTCAATTTCTTGATCAGACGGCGAAACCTCAAAACCAACTAAAACAAATACCGAGTCAGATGCAATCAGGACCGCGAGATGTCGTCGACACGAGTGAGTCTGAATCCCTCTTGATCGCGAAAGCCTGGGTGAGTGACTTTGGCGTAGCAGCAAGTGAGACCGAAATCTTCCCGACAGTAATCGAAGAAGCTTTGTTTGAAATCGAAGACGAAAGCGAGAACGAATCAGCAATTTCTTGGATGACGATCGCAGTGGCAGCAGAGAGTGCTCTTCTCGATGGAGAATCGAATGATGGTTGATTCAAGACCACTACTGTCCAAAGTGATCCAGCCGATATTGATCATTTTTTCCATCTCGTATGGTTTGTTCGCAAACGCTGCGCTCGCCACTCCAAGAACGAACAATTTAGAACCGACGGTTCAAGTCGATGGTAAACACCCCCCCAACAACACAATTCAGATTTCCCCAGAATCCGAGACAAAAGCGAACCAACTGGTAATAATCCATCTGCCAGAGCTTAAGAATATTTTGCGCCGACTGCGGGAAAGCGAACCGCAAGAATACGCAAAAGCGATTCACGATCTTGCTCGATCAGCAAGAAAGCTCGAACTAGCCGAAAGTCGAGCCGATGGTGGCTTCGAGATAGAATTGCAGTTGCTCAAATCGCAAACGGAAGTCAATCTTCTCACGGCCCGGCTGCGAGTCCGGGACAGCAACCGAGACCGAAAACAACTTAAATTAGCTTTGGCTCGCTTTCATTTAGCACAAATTGAGCGGACCAAATATGAAGTCGAAGCATTACGGAATCGATTAAAATACACGCAAAAGCAGCTCACTTCGGCTGAGCAACGACTGGAGTCGAAACGACAGTTGACCACCGAACAACTTGAAAAAAATTACCTGAGATTAATTCGAAAAGCCGGACGCGAACCGGATGGCCGTACCGATGCCAATTCAAGCGGCGAACCAGCCCAAGCCGACTCGGAAAAGGCTGCAGATAAGTACCAACCCAATAAGTCGCCACCCCCCGAACCACCCGGCAAAGACCTGCCCTGATGAACAAGCTGTAACTCTACAATTGGCAGCAAGTATGACAGAAACATGATTACGGCGACGGTCATACGCCCAGAGTCGCCTGTTACTCAAATCACCTTCGCAAGTGTTCCAGTTCTAGAAACAGACATCAATCAGTTTCCCACGACCTCATTGCTCGGAACCTCGCAACCCAACCGATTACCGATTCGTTACCCACGGAACGAAGCCCACCATGCCCAAGAAGCTCCCCTCCATCCCAAGCCGTCATCACTTCGCGATCGCGATTGCGATCCTCACCAACAGCCTCGCCTGGTCAGTCGCAGTTGCGATTGAGCCAAAATCCCTACGCGGCGAAGATCAGGCCAGTAACCCATTGAGCGATCGTTTCGCCACCTCAGAGGGCGAGGAGGTTCCTGATTTCCAAAAACACATCGTCCCACTACTCGGCCGACTCGGCTGCAACGGCCGTTCCTGTCATGGATCGTTTCAGGGACGGGGTGGGTTTCAGCTGTCCCTGTTCGGCTACGACTTCAAGGCTGATCACGAGGCGATGCTGGACGAAAACTCAGGACGTGTCGACTTGGATGACATCGACGAAAGCATGATTTTGACCAAGCCAACGGATGCCGACCTGCACGAGGGCGGGAAACGTTATGACAAAGACAGCTGGCAATATCATGTCCTGAAACGCTGGATCGAAGCTGGTGCCCCCTTCGAAAAGACTGTAGTTCAGACACTTAATAAGCTCGAAATCCTGCCTGCTGAAATTCAATTCACTGACCAATCGGATCATGTCGAGCTACGCGCTATCGCACACTGGCAAGATGGTTCGGTCGAAGATGTTACCGAGCTGTGTCGATTCAGCTCCAACGACGATTCAATTGCCAATGTCGACCGGAAAGGTCGCGTTCGATCAGGCACGAGCGGGGACACTCACGTCGTCGTTTACTACGATAATGCCGTTGTTCCTGTCCCGGTCATTCGACCGGTCGGCCCACCAGCCGACGATCAACCGGAATACAACCATCCTGTCGATCAGTTGGTGCAAGCCAAACTCAACAAGCTCGGAATTGTTGCCTCAGGTCGTTGCACGGATGCAGAGTTCATCCGCCGCGCGTCGCTCGATAGTACGGGGATTCTGCCTGCAGCAGATACTGTTCGGACATTTCTTGCTGATAAATCACCCGATAAACGCGAACAATTCCTTCAGAAACTTCTTGATTCCCCCGGCTACGCAGCTTGGTGGGCAACTCGTTTTTCTGATTGGACCGGCAACAGCGAAGAACAATTAAACAACGTGTTGCCCATTCGCAATGCTGCTTCACGGTTGTGGTACGAGTGGCTTCGCGTTCGACTGGACGCCAATGTCCCCTACGACAAGATCGTCGAAGGACTGGTTACGGCAGAAAGTCGTGAACACGGCGAGAGCTACGAGGAGTATTGCAAATCGATGACAGAGGCGTGCAAACCTGGTAATGAAAATAAATTTTCAAAACGAGATGGCATGCCCTTCTACTGGGCTCGCGTTAACTTCCGCCAACCGGAAGACCGAGCGATCGGTTTCGCCTACACGTTTTTAGGAATCCGTGTCGAGTGTGCTCAATGCCACAAACATCCTTTCGATCAATGGTCGAAAAATGACTTTGAGGAATTCGCAAAGTTATTCTCGCCAGTTCGTTTTAGTCAAAACCAAGTTGCCCCCGATGCCAAAGCCGAACGGGCAGAACTGCTTGCGGAAATCACCGAGGGGAAAGAGCTTAAGAACAACGGTGAAATCCGCAGAGCAATTCAGCAGGCCGCCCGCAGTGGAAAAGTGGTGCCGTTTGGAGAACTGCTGATCGCTGGACGGGGGATGACCACTGCTGAGCGAAAAAAACTGATTGCTCGGGCAAAGAAGGCGGGACGAAAACCACCAGCGGCAAGCATTCCTACCGGCAAGATTCTCGGTGAACCAGACTTGGTTGAATTGAACGCGGATCCCCGTCCCGCATTGATGCAATGGTTGCGTTCACCGGAGAACCCATACTTCGCTAAAGCTGTTGTCAATCGAGTCTGGAGCAATTATTTCGGAGCCGGTCTTGTCGACCCAACCGACGACATGAACCTCGCGAATCCGCCAGTCAACGCACCCTTGTTGGATTACTTGGCTTCCGAACTGATCCAACATGAATTTGACCTCAAGTGGCTCCACCACACGATTGTTACGAGCGAGACCTATCAACGAAGTACCAGTACAAATGAAACGAACATCAACGATCGCACCAATTTGTCGCGACATCTACCACGGCGACTTCCTGCTGAGGTGGTTCATGACGCTGTTCTACTTGCAACCGGATCGGATGAACGGGCCAAGGAACTGAGAGGCGAACTCGAAGAAATGGCCATCGCCGAGGGTCAACCGAGACTTCGGAATCGACAGAACTTCGCACTGGAAGTCTTCGGTCAATCGATTCGAGAAACGAATTGTGATTGCGATCGAAGTGACTCGCCGAGCTTGCTCCAATCGATCTACTTACGCAATGATTCTGAGATGCACAAAAGGCTCAGCGACAAGAACAGTTGGGTAATGCAAGCCTGTGAGGCCATTGGCGTCCCTGGACCCGTTGGTACACAAGATCCGCGACAAATTGCTGCGGTTCGAAAAATTGACTTGATGCGGAAACAAATCATTAATCGAGTGCAACAGTTCCGCCTAGCGCCCGAAGCTCGGCAAGAAAGACTGAGACAGCAGCTGGAACGTGAGTTTAATACCGCCGCAAAACGAATAACTCGGGCTGGGTTTACTGTACCTAGATTCGATGACCTAGTTGCTGACCCTAGCATCTGGGCATCGCTGGAATCGGCCAAAACAGCTTCCAACGGAGAGGCAGCATTGACTGTCAGCGACTTGGTCGAAGAAGCGTACCTCCGAACGCTCAGCCGTTACCCTGATGCCGATGAATCAAAGATTGCTCTTCAATTTATCGAAGAATCTGAGACAACCGCAGACGGAGTTCAGTCCCTATTATGGGCTTTGGTTAACACGAAAGAGTTCATCATTACTCACTAACATCCGCGTCGATGCCCGCACAGCTGCCAAACCATTGCAGCGACCTTGAAGATTCATCGATACAAACCTCAACAAACCAAAGAAGATCAAGATGAGATACCATCAGACCTGTGACGGAGTTCGCCGACGTGACATGCTGAAAGCAGGAATGCTGACCGTAGGAGGACTAACGCTTAGTAATTACCTGCAGATGGCTCACGCGGGCCAACTACAAACGGGACGAGCGGACCGCGCCATCTTCATCGAACTGCCAGGAGGACCTTCTCACCTGGACACCTTTGATTTGAAGCCAGACGCACCAGATGAATTCCGCGGCTCCTTTAAGCCGATCGCAACCAATGTCCCGGGAATTCAGATTTCAGAGCACCTGCCCAAACTAGCGAACTGTGCTGACAAATTCGCCATTTTACGGGGTGTAAGCCACACATTGGCGGCTCACCGCTTAGGTCGTGAGTACGTCAACACAGGCAGCAAACCGATCCCTGCCCTTGAGTACCCGAGCTACGGAGCAGTTGTATCAAAAGAGCTTTCCAACAACAGTGATATCCCTAGCATGGTCGCAGTCCCACGGGCGGGGCAAGGACCTGGATTCCTAGGCATTCGCTATGCCGCCCTGGAAACAAATTCCCAGCCGAGTTTCGGCAATCCATTTTCAGTACGGGGAATCAGCTTGGCGAATGGCATTGGAATCGATGAAGTCGAGCGGCGACAAGAGTTGTTACGAAAGCTAGATCGACGATTTGCCAGCCTCGAGAAAAACGACCAGTTACTCGAAGGATTAGATCAGTTCGGCGAACAGGCCTATTCGATGATCACTTCGCCTCGCTCCCGGGAAGCGTTTGACATCAGCAAAGAGCCTGAGAGCTTCGCACGCCAGTTTGGTGAAGACAGCTTTGGACAAAGCTGTATGCTGTCACTACGACTTGTGGAAGCCGGCGTACGCCTGGTTAGTGTCCAACTAGGTGGTTGGGACACACACCAGGACAACTTCACCAAGTTGAAAACTAATAATCTCCCCAAGTTGGACGCGGGGCTTAGCGGCCTGCTGGTTGGCCTAGAGCAACGCGGCTTACTGGAGTCGACTGCGGTCTTCGTTACAGGTGAATTTGGTCGCACGCCAAAAATCAATCAAAGGAGCGCTGAGGGTGGACGAGACCACTACCCACGTTGCATGTTCATGCTGATGGCGGGGGGTGCGGTCCGAGGCGGACAAGTAATTGGCGAGAGCGACGACACTGCGGCCGGTCCACGGCATGAAGGTATTTCACCTGATGATGTCGCCGCCAGTTTCTACTACAACCTAGGTATCGACCCAAACTTGGAATACGACACGACCACAGGTCGACCGATCACACTCGTGCGAGATGGATCCATTGTGAAACAGTTGTTCGCTTAAACCTACGAACGGAAGCCCACTAACCGAAACAGCCGCCGAAGCTTGTGCTTTGGCGGCTGTTGTTTTTGGGGTGCCAAGTTCTCTGAATCGCTCGAGAGCGACCAGAGAGAAGGGTCATGGTGAAGCCCTCCCTGCCTCACCATGACCCATCAATGCTGGAACGACGGCACCAACCGTTCCACCCTCCCAATCCATGGTATATGGTTGATCGGCAGCACCACTGCCGTCACTCAAATACATTCATGGCGGAGAGCGTATTTTTTCGAAACAGCCGTGCCCGCATGGCAAGCTTTAACGATCGCAGTTAAAGATCAGTCGCAGGTACCGTCACAATTTACGCACTTGGCAGGGTCCCACGGGGCACATTCAAGGACTTCACCACATTCATCATGATAATTGCGTTGAAAGCAATCACAGGTGCCATGTAGGTGGGTGTGGTGAGTACATTTCCGCTGATAGCCGTCCCAGACGTTTGTGTAGCAGGGATGACTCCGGAAATATTGCAACAAGGTTGACGTGGGTAAATTCACGATCGGATGCGGGCAACACACCATTCCGTTGCCGCAACCTACGGACTGATCACAACCAACACCGGCCGAGTGCATGTGGTGATGACCGACGACTCGGCTAGGAACAGCAGGTGACGGCGTCTGCAAGGCGAAGTCTTCGTTTAGGTCGAATTGCTGGCCGGTCGACGACGGTGATTTGGAAATGGCTGGCTGCTCGCTGGGCACTGGATCTTGCAAAGCGATGCGTAGAGCTGAAACGTTCATTTCCTGTTCGAGTTCGGCTGGCTGCTCCAAATCACGATTTGCCAGATCAGCAGACTCAAGAGTTTCGACCAGGTCAACCATCGCGGGTGCTGTCGCCGGCATCGAGAACTCGGGCACAGGCTTCAGCTTTTCTACCGGCTCGGCGGCGGCCTTCGACAATGGCTCAGCCACTCCGGGTGCATCCGTATAAGTAAGATCTGCCAGGAGGGCACTGAAATCGTCTTCGGCGTTAACAGAGTAGACGCCTGTGGAAAAGACAACGATCGCAACAGCGACTGCAGATATACGCATCGGAGAACATCCATGTTTTTGAGGGGTTTTACTGAAACAAGGTCCGTCATCCAAATCAGTGTTTCCATGCCGATATCCGTAGATTCAGCGATAACCGTTGATTTTGTGCTCGCTGGGTGCTATTCCCGCTTTGATGTGCAGGTCAGTTTCACCTACTTAGGGTTGGGAGGATCTGCCGAGCGATCTCATTCAATGGACCATGAAAATTATTCCCGCGCCGCGAATCACAGGCAATCAAAAGCAAGTCAAACTAATGCGGAGTTTTAGGATCACCGCCTCCCAATCGCCTCTACACCACTGCTTTCGCTAAATGACACAAAAATCAAAATCCACCTCGGTTAGCTAACCGCATCCAACAAGGCCTCGCGAATCTCTCGTCGACGGCGAGAATCAACAATCTTCGACCCGTCTAATTCAGAGATATAAAAAACATCAGCGATCTGATCGAGGTGTGTATCGATCTTTGCAAAGTGCAAAACAACTTTTCGTTCGCCCAGCGTCGCAGCGATACGGTAGAGCAGTCCTGACTGATCGTAGGCGAAGACAGACAAAATGGTATAACGGTCAACCGTTTCGTTATCGAAGACGACCTTCGACGGCAAGACGTGGACGCTATCCGGTTCCCGCTGCCGTTGCGAGGTCCACGTCCGGCGCTGAGGCGGAAGCGGTTCGTCCGGCGAATCGACGACACGGCAGACCGTCTGACAAACTTCATCCCTGCGTGATTCAGCTGGATCACCGGCGGGAAAGTCAGGATCGGAAACCCAAAAATTGTCCCATGCATAGCTCCCAAACATTTCGATCTGCGCACGCAAAATTTCCAAACCGCAGGTACTGAAAGCACCTGTGACCCGTGCAAACGTTCCGATGGAATTTTGATCCTCACGACGGATCAAGGTATAACGCATCGAATTAAAGTGAGGATCAAACCTACAGGTGCAAAGGGCTGCCCCGCTATCCGGACGACGATACAGCTGGTCCAATTCCACCGCCAAATCCTCAGGCTCACCAAGTGACAGCATGCTCAGCGGCAGCTGCTCCATCAAATCATATCCGCCCGCCGACGTATCAAGCTCATCTAATTTCTGGCGGACTCGCGACAGTTTATTTTCAATCTCCGGATCATCTGGGCTACCGGGCAAGTTCCCCGAATCAAAGTACCGTCTTGTCCGTCTGTACAAGTCCTCAATTAGATTCAGCTTCCAATCAGTTGCCACACCTGGCCCTACTGCCACGAGGTCCGCGTAGGAATGAACAGTAAGTAGCTCCAATCGTCGAATGGATCCAACCTCTGCCGCAAAAGAAAGCACGATCTCTGGGTCACTTAAATCATGGCGAAATGCAACAACATTTACCGCCAGGTGTTTCAAGACGAGCCATTCCAACGTCTCAGCGGAAGTTGGATCAAGCATCAGTCTCTCGGCAGTGCGCTGAGCGATTCTCGCACCGACAATCGAATGATCTTCTTCATATCCCTTGCCGATATCATGAATCAGCAATGCTAGATGCAGCAAGCGTTTGTCGTCCAAACGTCGATAGCGACGCCCCATGCCGCCTTGGTTCTGTTCAAGATCTGTTGCGGCTTCGACAGCGCGAAAGCTATGCGCATCGACCGTGTACTGGTGATACGCATTGAATTGCAGTAATCCTCGCATACGCTTAAATTCGGGAATCAACTGTTCGAGAATACGGAGTTCATGCAACCTTCTCAACAGTGGCGCTAGCCGCCCTGGACGACTCAACAGCGAAAGGAACGCCTCGATTGTCGCTGGGTCAGGAGCCATTGGCTTGCGATCCATCATCGCTTCACGAATTGCCTGCCATGTACGATGCGAGATTCGCTTACGGTGCTGGTTTGCCAAGCTCATCAAACGCAACACATCTGGCAGGGAACGTGCAAACTCGTACAAATCCTCCGCCGGAACCCAGATGTGGGTCGGCCCCATCCGAATTTTTTCGGTGACATTCTGCGACAGCGCCCATTCATAGACGCGATGGACTAGCGGTTGGCTCCGGGCATTATCAACAAAGAAAGTCGAGGCGTAGCGAATATTACGGGTGTTGTCGAAGTAATCCTGCATGAACTCTTCAACTGGCAAGACACCTTCCTTTCCTTGGTAACCCCAAGCCGTAGCGATCTCCATCTGCGTGCCACGATCCATCACATCCTGACAAGATCCCTTACGAAAATGCAATTCATGACGCACTCGCAACAGGAACGAATAGGCTTGTCGTAAAAAACGCGAATCCTCCTCCGGCAATGCTCCCAGTTTTCGCAGGCTCTCCAGGTCACTCTCTCCGTAGCGTGCAAAACCAATCCAACGGATCAATTGAATATCACGCAACCCGCCACGAGAGCATTTCACGTTAGGCCGCAACAAATAGTTCGTCTCACCCCACTTGCCACGTTCCGCCCGACGGGCTGCAACCACACTCCTGATCAGCCGTTTCCGCCGACGCATTGCACCACGTCGAAAGGCATGAAAATACTTTGTGTAAACACGTAAACTTCCTGCCAGCAAACGAGATTCAGCGAGTGAAGAAAAGATGACAGGATCTTCCCATGCTCGCCGGCAAGCTTCGTCAGGCAGGCGAATAGACAACCCTGGCACGATTCCCGAATCACCCAAGTCACGAGTCAAGTTGCCAGCAAACTGATTCGCCAGACCCTCCGATCG
>JAYZAR010000330.1:0-6247 GCA_036339635.1 Planctomycetota bacterium
AGCACCGACCGGCGACTGAGCTCCAGCCGGAGATTCCCGCCAAAGACTTATGTAAAAGACCGCTAAGGTGCTTGAAGCGATCAGCGCGAGAGAGGTTGCACGGCTTGGTTTCAAGGCTTTGTTCGCTGTGGCGAGATCGACGGAACACACTCATGCTCAATATACCGGCTCGACGGGATCTTCCCCATCAAACGATCGGGGATTTCCGCCCGGAAGGTATCCCGGTTGGTTCTCCAGAAAAAAACCTCGCCCACAAAGGAGCGAGGTTTCGGAATGATCGACAAATGATTCTTAGAACTACTGGTTGAGTTGCTCTTCGATCGTTTCGCGGCCATTTCGGCTACCGAGTGCACCCCACAAACCGTAGGGGCTCTTGGCACCAGCCTTCCATGGGCGATTACTTCCCCAAGGATGGCCGATGGTTCGAGCATTCTGATCACCAGCTTCAATTGAGTCGGTGATAAAGACAACAGCACCGTCGGCCATCAGAATGTGAACACCACCTTGGTGACGGCTACTTGGCGGTGAAGTACCGACGTTGTCGTACCAGTGCGCGGTGCAAACTTCAGAGTTTGGAGGACGGATGGTGTGAACTGCGGTCATTGACATGGTTGCCCATGCCCAGTTCATCCCACGGCCATTGGCGCCGTCCATTAGGCGTCCGGGCTGGTTGCAGTTCTCGCTGGTTTGGCCACACCAGAAATTCGGACGCTCTGGATCGATCCATTGACGCTCCACACAGAGCATCGGATTGTCATCGACAACCCAACTTTGTGCGGGTGCAGCAAGTGCGCTTCTCTTGTCGAGGTCGCCAAGGTCAGTGATGATTTCGCCGCCAGCAACCGTGTTGGACAAGCCATCCAAGATGTCCCGGAATTTTGTGTCTTTTCGCTTGGAGAAGACTCCACGGTCGGCAGCGGTGAAATACCTCGCACGCCAATTGTCACCCATGGTCAGGTTATGGTTTTTAGGCCCATGATCCCAGGTTTGGGTCCATGAGTCACCCAGGCATACGCCGTAGTTGGTTCGACCCCCGGCTGGCAAGCCTTCGCCAGGATCACTGGGGCAACGAAGGGTTGGGATTTCTGTAACCCAAGGAACAAACCGGCGTGATTCTTGACCGTTTCGATCGAGGCGTGGATTCGGCCCCATCGGTGGCCAGTAGCCGAGTTGACCGGCTGCGCGTGGGAGAGGGTACGGGTTGCCGTTTGGATCGAGTGCTGTTTCCGATCCACCAGAAGCGATTTTTTCCCAAAGAGCTTGTTGCTCCAGGAAAGGTGTCAGACCAACAAGGGCGCTGAGCTCTTCGTTGTTCGTCGTGCTCGAGCCTTCCCACCAAGCATTGTTGCCGTCGAGGATGCCGAGGCCTGTGCCGCCATAGTGGCGAGGCAATTGTTTGTAAGCGGAGTGGTAGTTGTGCATTGCCAAGCCGACTTGCTTGAAATTGTTGCTACAACTCATCCGACGGGCGGCTTCGCGAGCGGCTTGCACAGCCGGCAGCAGAAGCCCTACGAGCACGCCAATGATGGCGATTACGACCAGCAGTTCCACGAGTGTGAAACCACTTGACGTCTTCCTGCGTAAAGACATCTAGTTTCTCCGAGAAATGAAAATAAAAAGCGACAAGAAAGTTGACTGTGGCTCCGGGATTTGGTGCTTGACAACTCCATACACTGCCTACTGTAACCCCAATAGTGCCCGGAAAGCCACCGTGTTAAGGGTGATTTATCGGCTTTTATATCGATTAAATGTTGGAAATCACGACTCAAAGGCCTTTTTCCACCCTCCAAGGAGTGTTTCGGGATTACCCTCATCGGGCGGATCTGAGGAATGTGACAATTCGAGCCGCTCTATCCTCGTCCTTGCATCTTTGTTCCTCATTTCACTTGGATGTAATTGGGAAGCATCCGACCGATCTCGGGATAGCGGACCCGAGGGAGAGAAGCGTTTCGCGGAGAGTTCGCTAGAGCCTGATCCGGCCGTTGCGATGAGGGCCGCCGTGGCGGCCCGCGATTGGCCGACTGCTGCCAAATATTCAAAGTTGGCTTTGATCGAGAGCCCCGAAGACCCCGACCTGATCGCGATGGCGGCCGCGATCACGGCGTTCCAGGGCAGCAAGCGGGAAGCTGCGGGGATGTTAGCAGAAGCTGCTCGCATCGCTGACTACCAGCCTATTTCCCGAGTCGACATGGCTGTTAGCGGCTTGACGGGGGTTGGGGAGATCTATCCTGCAATTGAGCTGCTCGAGGCGTCTTTGCAAAAGCATCCGAATCGAAACCAGCATCGGCAGATGCTGGTCAGCTTTTGGAATGAGATGCAACGAACCGATAAGATTTCACCGCATCTACAAAAACTGATTCAGCAGCGAAGTTTTTCCTTGGCTTTGTTGGTGACGACGACGGAAACTGGGTCGCGGCGTTTATCTGAAAAAACCTCTAAACGTTTGGAGGAACGCAACCCGAATGATTTGCGCAGTCGTCTCGCCGATGCCTTCGTCTTGCTATATCGGCGGAATGCGGCAGAAGCCGTGGAGATACTGCAGGAAATGTTGGAACGTCATCCCGACTTTGCACCCGCACATGCGATGTTTGGGCAAGCCTTAGTAGCATCTTTGCGGTGGTCGGATATTCCCGCTTGGGTGGAACAATCGGTCCCCGGCAGTCGCGACTTTGCCGATCACTGGCTGACTTTGGGCGACTTTGCGATGGAGCAACAGCAGCCAGCGCAAGCGGTGCGAGCCTATTGGGAAGCGACCCGCCGAGATCCAAACCAAAGCATTGCTTGGGATCGCCTTCGCCTCGCAATTCAGCGGTTAAGAGCCTCCAATTCGCCGAAAGCGACCGAAGTCACGGAACAGCAAGTCGCAGTGATCGCGGAGCACGCGAATAATTTACTTGCTGCCCGCGAGGCATTCAACGATTTCACTGGCAGCATGGAGAGCCAAACCGGGGCAATGCAGTTAGCCGAAGCACTTGCGAAGGTCGGTCGAACCTGGGAGGCCGAAGCGTGGTCCGCGCTAGCTACGACGATGACGAAGCAGCCAAGTAACCGATTGGAGTCGGTTCGCGCCGCGATCGTTGCGAAGCTGCGGCGTGATCCGAGTTGGTTTGCGAAGGAAACGCCAGCGCATCAGCTGGATTTTTCGACTCTCCCCCTGCCTGTAATCAATGCCGGCCGGAGTGAACCAACTAGTAATTTGATCGTGCCACCGGTGGTTATGCATGATCACATTCTGATGAAGGACGTGACCAATCAAGTTGGGTTGCGCGGTGTGGGTGATGGGAATGATCCTTCGGACCCTCGCTTGGCGGCACTGATCCGATCAACAGGTACCGGTGGTGGATCACTTGATTACGATCTGGATGGGTGGCCCGATTTGCTGGTGATGAATGCGGGTGGATCGATGTTGGAGATGGATTCTTTGCCGAACCAGTTGATGCGAAATCTGGAAGGCAGGTTTGTCTCGGTCGGAAAGGTCGCGGGCATTGATGACACGCATTATGGCCAGGGGTTGGCGGTCGGCGATTTCAATGAGGATGGGTTTGCAGATTTGTTCTTTGCCAACTTGGGTGAAAATCTCTTGCTGCGAAATAATGGTGACGGAACGTTTACCGATTGCACCGAGAATCTTGCTGGGAATCGAATCCGGTCATGGTCGACCTCCGGCGCGTTTGTTGACATGAACGGGGATGCGGTCGCGGATTTAATCACGACTCAGTACTGTCTTCCCGTTGCAAAACTGCCAGATCCTTGTGCCAAAGAAAACGGTGAATTAGGGCCATGTCATCCACTGACGTTTCCCGCGGACACCGATCAGTTCTTTGCAGGTTCGCCAAGCGGTGAATTTGCGGAGGTTACCAAGCAATGGGTTGGCGATCCTGTGCCAGGACGGGGGCTAGGGGTCCTTTCGGGCGCGTTGGATGGGCGGTCGCTAGGGATTTTTGTCGCCAATGATATGTCCCGGAATTCTTTTTATGCGCAGGCAGATCTCAACAACAGCAGTTCGAGCAAAATGAAGCTTGTGGATAGCGGTTCCGCCCGCGGTGTTGCGGTAGATGGCAGGTCACTCGCGCAAGCTTCGATGGGAATTGCCGCCAGTGATCTAGACCACGATGGAGACTTGGATCTCTACGTCACTGGATTCGGCCGCGAATACAACATCTACTACGAACAGATCGCGCCGGGGCTATGGAAAGATGAAACGGCCAAGCTGAATCTGATCGAACCGACACTCTCGCTGGTCGGCTTTGGTACCCAGGCGATCGATCTCGATAATGATGGCATCGACGAGTTGGTGATCACCAACGGCAATATCGGTGAGTTTATGGATCCAGATCGTCCCTATGCGCAACCAATTCAGTTTTTTCGTCGCGATCGTGATGGGAGGTTCGCCGAACTCGACGACGATGCATGGGGTAATTATTTTCGGAAAAGTCACGTCGGTCGTGCGTTATGGACAAGCGACGTGAATCGCGACGGAAGCAATGATTTAATTGTGACCCACACCCGTGAGCAGATTAGCTTGTTGATGAACGAGTCGGCTGATCAGAACAACCGAATCGCGTTCAAGTTGATTGCGACGCGAAGTAGTCGCGACGCTGTGGGGGCGGTGATTCGCTTTACCGTTAATGGCGAGCAGCGAGTGTTGTGGATGCTATCGGGGGACGGATACTTTTGCAGCAACGAGAAGACGTTGATCGCGGGTATCGGAGAGGCGAAAGAAGTGACCAACGTCTCCGTGACTTGGCAAGATGGCTCGGTCGATGAAATCGGGATGCTACCGGTGAATGCTCAACAGTTGATTGTTCAGGGGTCCGGAGAAGCATTTATGCTTTTGCGTTACCCGGACGCCAAGTGACATGACTCAGGTAGGTGTGATATCTGCTTGAGGCCGAGCCAACTAGCCGCGGTCTGTGCATAAAGAGCCTGCTTCGTCTTGTGGCACCGCTGATCGGTGTCATCGCATGAGAAAAGGAGCTGCACGTTTAATCCGTTACCGCAGTGGCGGATCGTGTGTCCCAGCTCCCCGGGGGATCACCAGCGAGGTGATTAATTAATTGCCTGCTGCGGGACCTGATCCGGCACTCGATGCGCCTGATCCTGATCCACCGCCATTGCCGGCTTGCATCATTCGCTCGTACTCATCCTGCTGGGATGTTGTCATTGCCTCTTCGGCTTGGCCCGTGGTGACAGTCGTTTCGGTGCCGGAGCCGCAACCTATCAATCCAAGACTCAGTGTTAGGGCGAATAACATAAATAGCTTTTTCATCGAATCATCCAAGCTTAACGGGAACGTCGGCCCCGACGGCGATCATCAAGGCACTTCATGCAGTTTTCATAATAATGGAAAATCTCGCGCTCAACAGGGTACCATGCGTCCCGCATCGAATGGATTACCGCGCGAGCAAATCTGGCTGACCTTCCACGACAAGGTATCGCCCCGAGGGTGTTGCCCCGGTAAATTCCTGGCGTTTACCCGATGGCCAATACACAACCAGTCGCGTCACTTCCACCTCGAGTCCCAGCCCGAATTCAACGAACGCCTCGTCACTGCAAAGGTAGCCGTCACCCGCGGTGACCCAAGCCGTTCGTCTCTTGTCGGCTAAGGAAATTTCGATTCGGGTACCGATGGCATCTCGTTCGCTTGTGGTGCCGACGAGTTCTAACTGCAATACACGCCCCTTCGTGTTGGTCTCGTTCCGCAAAAGTGCAACCGGTTTGTCGAGGTGATTGATCATCAAGTCCGATGCTCCGTCACGGTCAAAGTCCAGCGTTGCCATTGATCGGCCAAGGTAGTTTTGTTCCCAGTAGCCGGAGTCATCGTCAACTGCGACCGGCTCGAAGAAGTCGCCGCGGTTCATCAGCAGTTGCGGCGGCAGTTGAAAACCCTCGCCATAATCACGCATGTCGAAAATGTGTCCATTGGTGATTGCCAGGTCGGGCCAACCGTTGCGGTCAATGTCGATCGCCTTCGTTCCAAAGCCGACATAGGGAAGACTCCACTCATCGAGACGGTACCGCACGGCATAGTCGGTGAATCCACCTGTGGTCGCTTGCAAGTAAAGATTTGCCGATTCTTGATTGAAATTGGTGATGTGTAGGTCGAGCGTGCCATCGTGATTGAAGTCGGCTGCTGCGATTCCCATGCAGCCGTTGGCTGTTCCGCTGAAACCATTGGCAACACCCTGACTATCGGCAGCATTCAGAAGCGTATTCTCATCCGCCTGAAGGAGGAAATGGTTTGGTC
>JAYZAR010000331.1:0-21320 GCA_036339635.1 Planctomycetota bacterium
GATGCTATTTCAAAAGATCCCACGGTCGGCGAGGTTCAGTCAAAAAAATGAATGAATGGCAAGTGTTTTGGCGTTTTTTATGCTTCTGGTCATGCTGATGTTAAAGTTTGACGGTGCCGTCGACTTGGCGGTTTCTGATCATTGAATTGATGTCGTCCCCTGCTTATCTGTCGATAAAAAGCGAGGAGACCATTGGTAGTATCGAAGCGATTGAGGGAAGGGATCTTCGGTGTGGCTGCATTGAATCATCGATTTTTAGTCGCTCATTTTCTCCTACTCCTGCTCTTTTTTTGGGCAAGCTCCCTGTCGGCTTTGGAGCCCACGGAGGCTGATCAGCTTCCGCCGCGAGTCGGAACGGAGGCGACACTCGAGTCAATTTCGAGGCGAATAGACGCTTTAGAAATTGAGAACGAATCTTTGAAATCTCAGCTCGCGGATCATCGCCCATCCGTGGCACCGGGTTGGGATTCCGCGCTGGGTACTCTGGTTGGTTTTCGGCATCTACCAAACCCCTTGGTAAGCCATGATTGGCGGTCGTGCCCTGATCTAGGATGCGATGGTATTCACCCGGAAGCACCTTGCATCGATTGTCCTCGGGTCACAACGTTGAATCCTTACTTCAATTTGCGGGCGTTCGGTGCGTTGACCGGTGAAGTCGTGATTTCACCATCGCGCCCGTTGATCCCTTCGGGGATTGTCTTGATCACACCCAATTTAGGGCAGGAAACCCCGGTCACCGAGGTGCATGCGAAGTCATCCAGTGCTGGTGTCGTATTCAACGGACCAGAGATCGACGGATATAAGACGGGTGGTCTATTTCTAAGCTACTTGTATGGCGAATTGTTCACTGATGATAAGTATGGAGTCTATGTCGCGCGTGCCTTTGCCGAAATCAAGAACTCGAAAATGCGAGTCGCCTTTGGTTTGAATGGAGACGTGATTAATCCGAGAGCGCCGAACACAATTAATTTCAATCGGGCAAATGGTGCCGGAAACCTGGGCTTTTTTCGCGGGCAGTTTCTGCTCGAAAATTACTTTTATCCGCACAAGGGTGCGCAGATAACGACTCAAATCGCGATCAGCGATCCGGTGACCACCTCGTTCACAAACTTTGACCGACTGCCACTTGAGCTATTGGAGGAACACCGCTGGCCCAATCTCGAAGCACGTGTCTTGCTGGCGATGGGTAGTCAACCTGCAAACGCTGCGATGCCACGTCCGTTTGAGCTTGGCGTTTCGGGGTTGGTGGGCCAGCTCCGCAGGACATCTTTTCCGAACAACCGAATCCACGATGTGTGGGCGGTGGGGGCCGACTTTCATTTAGCGCTGGGGCAGGCTGTCGGCTTCAATGGTGAATTTTTCACCGGGCAGTGCATCGGCAACTACAACGCAGCGATTTTTCTGGTTGATAATACGAACCTGGTTCCGATCCGCTCGACCGGTGGTTGGGTCGAGATGTATGTTAATTGGTCATCAAGCTGGCACTCGCACTTTGGCTGCGGTATTGACGATCCGCTCGATCGTACTTTGACGGCGGAGCTTCCCACTAAAAACCGAGTCGCATTTGCGAACTTGATTTGGGATGTAAATCGTTCTCTTGAGATTGGTTTTGAGTTGAGTCACTGGGACACCGACTATGCCAGCCCGGGACCAAATATCGACAATGATGCGATGGTTTATCACACTCGTGTGAGCGTGAAGTTTTAGTCCGCTGCCCAATATTGGCGACCGATCACTCCCCAAGCTTTCCGGCTACAGGCCAATGTCCTTGGGAGGATAAGTTTTGAAGGTGGCTGCATGTGCATTGATTTTGGCCCCCACCGAGGCGAGCCACGGACTTCGTCGGTGCCCAACCGGCAATTGTTCCTGGGGATCGATATATAAATTGAAGAACCAGGGTGCGAGCCCGACATCTTGAACCACGGAGTAGTCAATACTCATATGGGTTGACTTGGTCAGGATCACCTTGCGATGCAGTTTGAACTCTTTCATGCGGCAAGCCATCAATTCTTGCCCCCACCAGTTATAAACCACCTCGCGTTTGGATTGGCCGTTTTTAACGATCAAGAACGATGTTTGGTCGATGTAATCGTAGTAGCGATTTTGAGGAAGGGTGTCGGGCGATATTCCTGCTAGTGTGAGTGATACGCCAAATAGATCCATTAAGTCGAACAGTTCATTGCTTTCCGTGTCCGGTTCGATCATTCCTTTCCAATAGGCGATTCCAGGAACTCGCACTCCGCCTTCAAATGTTGTTCCTTTTGCTCCTCGAAAAGGTGTATATCCGGCGTCTGGCCATCCATCCATTTGGGGTCCGTTGTCACTGGTGAGAAAGACGAAAGTGTTCTCTTCAACGCCAGCATCGGCAAGTGCTTTCACAATTGCACCAACGTGCAGGTCGACTTCGACCACCGCTTCCTTGTAGTAATACCTCGCATCGCTCAATGGTCCCAGATCAGGGTTGGGGAAGTTGTCGCAATGCACTTTCATGAAGCAGTGTTCCAAAAAGAAGGGCTTGTCGCCTTTCGCGAGTTCCTTGATTCGCTGGATCGTAAAGTCAGTGAGCACTTGGTCGGCGCGGCCCATATCTTCGATCGATTTGATCTGGCTTAGTTCGTTGGTTTGTCCCCCTTTGAATCCATGTATCAAATGGTTGTTGGGGGCGATTGCTTCATAGGCACGCATTCGTGCGGGGTTATCCACCAGTGCTGGATAGCGGCGTGCATCAACGCTCTGGCTCAACTCTTTTTGCGCTGGGTAGTAACCGTAGTACTCATCAAAACCAATATCTTGCGGACGCATGCCTTTCGGTTCGCCCACATGCCACTTGCCCGTTAGCAGTGTGAAGTAGCCCGAATCGGAAAGCAATTTGGCTAGGCTTACCTCATTTGCCCAGGGATTCTTGGTCAGTTTGTCGCCCGCCAAAATGGGGCGAGTGAGACCGGTGCGAACCGGAAGACGACCGGTCAAGATTGCCGAGCGGGTCGGTGTGCAGGTCTGCTGTGCGTAACAACTTGTGAGCTTCATACCCCCACGTGCCAGCTTGTCAATGTTTGGGGTTGCTGCCCCAATCGAGGCCCCCCCACCGTAGCAACCGGGATCGCCATAGCCCATGTCGTCAATGACAAGCCACAGAATGTTGGGCCGACGTCCCTGCTTCAGCTTCAGGCTCGCCAGGGTTTCGATGGCTGTTTTATCTTGCTCCGGTCGCGGGATCGCTGGCTCGTGATTGTTTGCCGTTCGCACCGTGCGGTCGAACTCGACGACTTGAGCCATGACCGATGTCGAAAAAAGAGCGAGCGACAGTAAAAAAACTCGGCTGGCATTCATGGGGATCTCTGGTGCGATTAGCGGATTGACTCGAGTAACAGTAGTGTAATCCATGCAAAGGGAGATTAGCGATATGCCGTTAAACCATTTACTCGTGTTGTAAGCACGCCGTTCATCGATGCGCAATCTATGGGTCCGTTTCGAAGTGCGTCTGGCAGGTCGTGAGTCGCGATCCTCATCCAGTTCAAGACGCTTCTGTTCACGCTCACACGATTGTTCTCTACACACAGTACTTCAAACCCGCCAGGCAACCTTGATGACGATCTTATTCGCGGGCTGCATCATCATCACGAATTGAACTGGCGGTATCTGGCGACAGGATTTATCTACAACGATTGGCGATCTAGGTGGTACGTCGGTGGATTGCAGAGTGATTTTACAATCGGACAATTCCGCACTTTTAAAAGCGTATAATTTCGGATAACGACACGATGACAATGGAGCGGCGCTGGTTGCGCACTCGTACTTGGAAGATGATCTTTCGCGGATCCCACCGCGCGTACGCGATCTGATTTTCGTGATTCGCGTCATGGCACCGAGGTCCGATTTAACTGTTCAGCTCTATTGTTTAGCAAAGGATTCCCTCAAGAAAGAGCTCCAGTTCATGCCAGACAACACAAACCCATATATTGCCGCGTCTGAAGGGCACGCAAAGTCCATAACTGACTTGCCAACTCAAGATGCGTCGAACTTAGGTCGCTCCGATGCGCGTTTTGCGATTGGGGCTGGCTTTGCTGCGCTGTCGATTGCAACGTTGGTTTACGCCATCCACGAAATGCGCGCTGGGGTCGTCGAACTTTCATCGTCCGTTACTGCGCGAAAACCGTCGGAAATTGCAGCTGAAATAATGCATTCGGGTTTGATTGGCTATCTCGCAGCTGCAATATGCTTTGTGTCTTTATTGTTGATGCTTTCTGGGTACCGAAGAGCGGGTCGATAAACCTGCTATGAGGAATGCATGGTCAGTTGACCTTGGGAGATGAACAATTAAGTGATTGACGCGGAATGGCTGATGTCCCGCTTGGCTGTAGAGGATGGATCGCAGCTTTCGAGCTATCATAAAAGTTCGGGAACCAAGTGATACCTGCTACGACCCGAAATAATTCATCCTGACCAAATTAATCTTCGACTTTCATAGATACGCGAAGTTGGGCGAACGTCTTCCCTTCATTGTGTTAACGCGGGCACCATTCGTCGCACACCGAGATCTCTTGGACGTTTCAACGGCGATGTATTTTGTCGCAACCGAACTCGACCAGCGCGAATCTGGGTGCGAGTTCAATCTTGAAGAATGGAATCGAGCGCAACACCGTCCGCCGAAGGATAGCTCGCAGGATTGTCGTATGTGGAATGTTCATCGGCTTTACATGCCGAGGGATGTTACTAGTCGAGGAGCGGCCGAGCATGGAGACGCCCAAACAGAATTTGAACTGCGACGCCATGGCGATTTATCACAATGACAAGGTAAAACTTGCAGCATATCGAGACATCCGAGCAAAAGGTATTGTCGCTGCGACAACGTTGATAACATTTAGCGCCGTTGCGTTCTTCGTGTTGTATTGCAAAACCGTTGGTTAGGAATTCTCGCTGAATTCGTCAGTCGAAATAGGTGCGGTGGAGCACATTGAGATTATCGTGTTCGGCATCTACTTCATGTTGCTGCCATCCGGCTTTGTATGGATGAGTGTAAAAATGACATTTGCTAGTGGTCCTGCCAGATTTTAGTTTGGCAAGGTGCCACCACGCTCGGACAATCTGTATTGGATGCTGACGTGTTTGGGCGGCGAACTGTTTTTTTGTTGGAGCTGTGATGTTTCTGGTTCTTGCTTCTCAGGCTGCTGTCCTTCAATGGTTGTTGATCTTGCTGATTGCACAATGCGTGAACAATAGGAGAATTGACTCACCATTGGCTAGTCTGGGGGACGTTTTCTCGCCCATCAAAAACGGAGTGCAATCTTGATGCTCGAGTTGGTCGTGATTGGAACTCGCTTTGGTATTTACATGTTTCATTTCTTTGCCGTGGCGGTGTAAACGGGTATCTCAGATTGACTGTTCTCGTGGCGATACCCAGGGAGCGCAGGTGTTTGTGGTGAAACTAATTTTGTGGGCGGAGCTTTGGTCGTGCAAATGGTTTGTTCGCACGCTACTTATGTCGGTCGACCCAGCAATAAACCTGGCAAGGGCTTTCGATTCGACGACGATGTTTCCGATGCACCAAAGCGGTGGTGGCCCCTGCGATCTGGACGAGCAGGTTCAAGTCTGAAGGTGCCATCTGCATCCAATGGATTGAATAGGGTGGATACGCAATGGTTCGGGAAAGCAAACGGGAACCTCACTTCTGTAGCTAGTTCCGACGGAGCGAACCCGCCTCTAGTGATGATCGTAGGATGTGCACTCGCAATGCTGAAACAGACGAAGCATAGGGTTCTCCTGGATTTTTGAAACGTAAGGTTTCCCTTCGGAATCCCTACCAGGTCTTGCTTTAAGTGACTTGATGAAGCGGGCTCGCTGAAGTCTGATTGTGTTGTCTTTACCGAGTCCTCCTTAAATTAGAATGCAGAGCAGGCAAAGCGGGTGGTCAAGTGAATAAAGGGGTGCGTAGCGGGTACTGGGCTCATGGTTTAACGCACACGGTGCTCTCGGGACACGCAACGCTACATGGTTAATGGGTTAACCGGAGCCGCAAATGGGGTACTTGCGTGTCTCTGGAGTTCTCGTTGAGTTTTGGTTCTGTTACCATACAACCTTGTACGATTCACAGATCCGATGCAGCATCTTACTTCGAATGTCCCAGAGTTCGCACATAACTGAAACGTACCGTGGTTCGCACTACGCTGTCATCTTTACATCGAAACGATTCGATGATTCTGGTGTTGAGTACGCGAAAGCTGCGGAGCGAATGATCGAGTTGGCAGCCGAGCAGGACGGTTTTCTTGGCATCGATTCGGTCCGGAATCGAGATGGTATTGGGATCACGGTTTCATATTGGCGCGATGCAGCGGCGGTTCGTGCATGGCATGACGTGACGGAGCATCGCAATGTTCAGGAATTAGGACGGCGTCTGTGGTACACAGAGTTCGCTGTGCGGGTTTGTCGTGTGGAGCGATCTTATTCGAGTTTCGGGCCTGTCACATCCAATCTAGATACTGCAGACGATGAATCAAAAATTCGATCCAGCAGATGACATCGTGGCCTACAACCGTGCTGCTTGGAATAGTCAGGTTCGAAAGAAAAACCGCTGGACGGTTCCTGTTTCTTCAGAAGAAATTCAGCGAGCACGCAATGATGACTGGGGAATTGTTCTCACGCCTGAGAAATCTGTTCCTCGCGGGTGGTTTCCCGATTTTCGTGCCAGTCCGATTGAAGTTCTTTGCCTTGCCGGTAGCGGCGGCCAGCAGGCGCCCATCCTCGCCGCAGCGGGTGCCAACGTTACGGTGTTTGATAATTCAGAGGCTCAATTAGCGCAAGACCAAGCAGTAGCCGAACGTGAAGGCTTAGTCATGACTTTGCAACAAGGCGATATGACCGATCTTTCCGTCTTCGAAAATGAAACATTCGACTTGATTGTTCATCCTTGTTCTAATTGCTTCGTGCCCAACATTCTGCCCGTCTGGAGGGAAGCAGCGCGAGTCATGAAGCATGGTGCGAACTTGCTTTCAGGGATTGTTAATCCGCTTTTTTATTTGTTTGACGAACAAATGATGGAAAAAGGCGAGTTCAAAGTGCGTCACAAAATTCCATATTCTGATCTTGCCAGTCTGTCAGCCGAGCAGAGACAGGCATTTCTAGAGGACGACGAGCCCTTCTGCTTCGGTCATACACTTACCGATCAGCTTGGCGGTCAGCTCGAGGCGGGTCTAGCGATTACGGGCCTGTTTGAAGACTGTTGGTCGGACTGGCCGATTTCTGAGTACATACCAACGTTTATCGCAACGAAAGCTACGAAGTCATAGTCTCGCGGTATGGAATGCCGAGATTCGCCAGCAGAAGATGCTTCTAGAAGCTCCCTCACCGGGCGAGTACCCTTGGGCTTGGATTTCTGTCGACAACAATTTACTTCTCGTTGTGACCAGAAAAGGCAAGCTGTTAATTGATGAGGTCGACAAAAAAACAACCTTGCTGAAGGAGGCGTTGCCAAGGGTTTCAAAAGATGTGCGTTCTCTCCAGATGGAAAATACTTTGTGGCTATCGGGGCGTAAAATCTCTGAAGGTGTCTGCCGATGGTCGGTGTTGCATTCTGGGAGGCCGGCGTGTCGACATTCATTCATAAGGGTTTGAATGGTCGGTTGACCGAAACCTCGACCACTGAAGCATCACAGGCATAAGAGGAAATGGCGGAGAAGAAGTTGGGCACCGAACTCGCTTGCTGGTTTGCGTCTGGTATGCATAGGAGGAATCGGGACTCGCGATCCGATTGACAATGGCATTTCGGTAGAATCATTCGTGACTGGCTGTGTTTCATCTTTCCAATGTAGTGACTGATTCGATCTATCGCTTTTGGCTGAGCACGTTGTCCATCCGAAAGCAGTCATGAATTCTTTCTCTGTTTTGAACTTGTGGAGATGGAGATTTCAAAGGATAAGTGCGAACGGTCCACGCTAAATTCACATCGAAGAAAATGAAAGCGGCCTAGCGCTGTGTCCCATCACCACTGCGATAGGGCATGATCATGAATTCTTATTGCGGATTGATCAATCGTAATCCAAGCGTTGGAGAGATGATTTTTAAGAGCTCGGTGAAATGCAGAGCCGGAAATCTTTGGAGCAAGAGCTGAGATATTCGACGACGGGTCCTGTTTTTGTTCTATTCCGAGTGCGGCGGTAAAACGTGTTGTGGTAGGAGATTGAACGACGCGTTGCGTGCACTTGTTGTTGGTTTTCTGATTTGGGTTATTCTGTTGCCATTTCGAAATGTTGGAGCAGTCAAGCCGGAGCCTGATGAATGCAGATCAAGCCGTTTCTTACCGAACAATTCTTCGCTCTCTATGAGTTTACTGCACCCCACGTTTTGGCTTCTTCGGATTGTGAAACGACTTCGATTGCGGAATTGCTTGAACTGTCTGGTGGTTCCCTGGAGGAGTTTGGGGCGATGAGGTTGGGCTATACAGAAAGCCAGGGGAATCCAGAATACCGCCGACTTGTTACTGACATGTACGACAACGTTGCGGCTGATGATGTTGTCATTCTGACATCGCCGGTGGAGGGCATCTATTTAACGATGCAGACTTTACTTGATGCCAGGGATGAAGTGATTGCGCTGAGCCCGGCTTATGATGCGTTGCACCACGTGGCTGATCACTTATGTGGCAAGATGTGGTCGTGGGATTTGGTGCCAAATGAAACAGGCTGGGAAATTGACTTCGATCGATTGGAGTCAATGGTCAACTCGAACACCCGATTGATTATTGTCAACTTTCCACACAATCCATGCGGATATCAACCGAGCCCGAGCGAATTCGAACAGTTGGTGGAAATCGCCCGAAGCAATGACTGCTGGCTGTTTTGTGACGAAATCTACCGTGGCTTGGAAGTGGAATGGCGATGCGAGCCGACGCTTCCGTCCGCTGCTGATCTTTACGAAAAAGCGATTGTGCTTCATGGGTTGTCGAAAACTTATGGCTTGCCGGGATTGCGGGCCGGTTGGTTGATCGTTCGCGACAAACTGATCCGGGAACAATTGATTGGTTGGAAGCATTACACGACGATTTGCCCCGCCGCGCCCACGGAATACTTGTCCATACAGGCTTTGACTGTTCGCGAGCAGCTTGCAGCACGTAGTCGCGCGATTGTTCGCGATAACTTGGGAATCTGTGCTGAGTTCATGAAACGGCATTCGGCGTTTTTGCGATGGCGTCCTCCAACAGTTGGCTCCACCGCATTGGTTGAAATTGACTTTGCACAATTGAATGGCAATCAAACGCAAGTCTTTGCGAATGCGACAGATTATTGTCACGACCTAGCAAAGAAATATGGGGTGCTGTTATTGCCTGGCGCGTGTCTGGGTTGTGCCGATCGGTTTGTTCGCATCGGATTGGGGCGGTTGAGTTTTTCAGTTGCATTAGCAGCGTGGGACGCAACACTCTCATCGAAAGCTGGTGTGTCCGAACCGTTGAAAAGCAGCTGATGAGGCGTTGAGATTTTCTTCTAGTCGGCAACGAATCGAGGTTCTTGTCCACGACGGGTTCAGTTAAGTGTGATTTGTTGAGAGAAATTCGGGACCGATAATTTCGATCGGTTGACGAGATTGAAACGCATTAGAGAATCGTGTGCCGCAAGGCTTAAGAAGCTTTCAGTGAAAGAGCGTTGGGTGAGAGTTGCTTGCTCCCTGAGGCCGATCGGGTGATGGCATTTGTCCTGTGGCTGTGGTCGAGTGAGCGTGCGGAGCTTGATGCGACAGACAGGATGTCGAGATTCGGGTTCCGTACTCGTTTTGAGATGTCTGTGCAGGGACCGTCGAATACAGTGATCGTAAAAAAATTCGGTATTCCGTAGCAAGACTTTGATTGGATTGGAGCTGTTGCAGTAATCCCGGCTGATGAGCGGCAGGCCGTTTGTATGCCTTTGTTGGTGGAGTATACGAGTCAGTCGTTTGGTTCTGAGTACCCTTCCCCGTTTGGTTCGTCGATTGATGATGCGACCACGGGGATGGCAGTGGCTGAGGCAGAAGATACGGTGACTCCTGAGTTTGATCCAATAAGTCACGCAGAAGTCAATGTGATTCGCAAGGCGACAAAAAAAACGATAGCACCTCACTATGCGCGGTTGCATCCTTTGCAACACTTGCGAACCTTGTCCGATATGTATGTCGGCTTGTATTTGGGCCGAATTGGATGCCGTGGTGTACGGCGCGTCGACGCTGGAAGATGCGAACTGGTATTGGCCGCAGTCATCAGATATGACGCCCCGCGAACTTATAGACCTGTTTCGTTTCGGTTGCTCATGCCAGTTGGTCCCGCACGTTGAGCGTGGGCTATGCCAGGAACCTTTTTTACATTGTGAATAGGTAGGAGCGAAACGTGGCCTGCATTTACCACCTAATCGTGGAGAGTTCTTGACTGAGGGATCGAGGTCGGCGAATATTTTTTCAGCACCTTCTCGAAATTCAAAGCCCATGCAATAAAGACTGCGCAAGGTTGTACGCAATCGAAGGTGGGTAATCGAATATGGATAAACCGGGATTCAAAAGCTGGCTGGTTATGCTCGGTTGATCCGACTCGGGGTAGCAGAGATTGTTAGTTGTGGCTGTCGTGTTGGAACCACAAATGAAAGGTAAGCCCCATGAATCCATACGAACCGCCAGCCACGGTTGAGGAAAGGTTAGTTCGCGAGCTCCAGTCCATTTGTGTGGGTAGCGAGGAACCCGATACGGTCTCCATCTCATCATCTTTGCGGAGGGGCGTTGAGACGTTCGTGCGAGATACAGAGGGAAACTCCGGGCCAGTTCGTCGTCGCCCAGTGGAACTCAAAGTTGGCAAAGATAAAGTTCACACGGTGCGAATCGCGGTAGATAATAGGGGGGGAGGTGAATGCCTTTGTGGATGATGCTTTGGTTGGTGCAGACTTACTCGCCAAGCCGTGGATCAGGATTTGGCAGTTCGTGCCGGTGTTTAGATTTATCGTTGGAACATTAACAACCATCGCGATGCTTTACTTGGTGAAGTTAGTACTTAGTGGACTTCAGCAGTATTGGCACCATTTAGCGAATTGGAGCGAACCGCGAATTGCCCGATGTTGCCAAGGTCATTGGCCATGGACGTTGAGGGGATTTTCCTACAGAAATTATGTAATTACGAAGATTTTTGAACAAACAGTTTTAAATCAACCTAAGTAATCGTCTTTGGCTGTGTCTTCTCGATAGCTAACCACTACCAGCTATGTTTTTAAGTGCTGCTGGTGCGAGCTTGGAATCGAAAATCGTTGGAGGTCGAGGCGACGGGTGTGCAGCGTGGTTTGTTCACCCAAATCATTGCATCGGCTTAGTTCAGTAAGTTTCGGCCAGGGGCCAACCCCGTACACATTCATCAATTGACCGATCCGGAGTTGCAAATGTTGAATCGTTTTTATCTGCTATTTTTGGTCACGGCCGTTGTCTTATGCCCCAAAGCGAGGGGCGAAAAAGTTGACATGTCGCCCGAGGAATTACGGCAAACAGCGACCGATGTCATTGTTGGTAAGGTCGTCCGCGTTTACGAACGCACCGAGGCCGAGGGTAATTGGAACTACACTCGATTTATCGCTGAGATCCACGTCAACGCAGTTGAAAAAGGCAAGGCTATTGAACCAGATGGTTTAGTTTACGTTCGGTATTGGAAGCGTCGTTGGTTCGGAGGCGGGCGAGGCCCAACGTCGACATCGGGACATCGTGGTCTGCCCAGGGAAGGAACGACACTTCGGGTTTATTTAGCGCAGAATGCTTACGATGGATTCACTCGCACGAATACGGATGGTGGATTCAATGTTATCGGAGCAAACGGCTTCGAGAGAACTGAAGTGAAGCCAAATAAGTAAGCACGCAAAACTGTTCGGCGGTACAGTTCGAATCGAGGTTCTGGTGCTTCGTTCTATCGACGAAGCCATGCGTGTAAGATGGACTTCCGTAGCACGGACAAGAATACATCGTGTTCATCGATATCGGCCGAAGCAGGTAGAGTCGATACACTGTGTTCGGTGAGACTTGTTTTCGGTCGCTATCGAGTTTGGTCACCACGCGGGACCTTGCCGTCTTACTCAAGAATTCCGTTGAAAAGCGGTTCGGCGATGGTGCAGAATGTTCGCTGGAATCTTTTGAGAAGAATTACCAATCAGCGATTCGCGGGGCAATACGGTAATGTTCGGATGCCTTGATCTGGTCAGCAGCGTTCCATTAGCTCGAAACGAGATGCAGTGGAGATACGTTATGGTGCGAGTACATCAGTTTTTTCGGCTTCTCGCCTTAGGGTCTTTGTGTTGTCTCGGGTGTCAGGATCAGCCGCCACCGGCAATGGATGTGCTTTCCGGCAATCAAGCATCTGTAATTCGTCAGCAATCTAAAGTTAGCGAGCAGTCTGAAGATAGCGAGCAGTCTGAAGATAGCGAGCAGTCTGGGGCAAGGAACGCGGGTACCGGCGCAGTCGATGTTGTGAATGAAAACGATGGGATCGACGTAACGCGTGAAGATCTTGATCAAAAACTTGCGAGGTTTCGCAATATTTCAGACTGGCACTATGGAGAGCGAACCACTGGGGAGCTTGCAGGAACCTGGGTTTTAGCGGATGGCGGTGGGGCACGCTTGGTCTTTGGGGCCAACGGCTCTTTCCGGCAAGACTTTAATGGCCACATGACGACGGGTCTTTACGCGATCTCGGACAGCGGCCGAATCGTAGCCTTTTCTAAATGGAATGACATTGGCCTCGGCTCCCATTTTTGGTTTGATGGAAAAACAATCATTGGCCCCAGAGGCCCCCTACCGAAAGTCGAGTGGGTGCGGGAACGATTAATTCAGTGAGGATTAATTCTGAGTGAGGCCCAACAATCAAACGCGATTTAGAAAGTCACTGCATTCCGATTCCCGCTTGATGACATTTGGGTAGCCAATTTGTGGAGCGTTCGAATCTGAGCGTTTCCACAGGGTGCGAGTTTTGGAATCCGATCTCAGCTCGTTCGCAGTGTCCAGTGAATCTTGCAAGCCGCCGGCGTTCAGAGGTGTGCGATATGTTGATCAAGTAGGGTGGCCGTGCTTCGCGCCCTTGACAAGATCGACACTTTGCTGCGGTATCACTTGCTGGGAACGCAGTCGGCTGTTGAGGGGGGCGAAACTGATTCTGCGAGATGGAAAGCACGCTGACAGGTGTTCGGACTTCGGTTGCTGACTTTATAAGCGGATTCGTCGTTCCGGTGTTCGCGATCTTAGTGTTTCTCCAGTTTCTAGTAGTCGGGCAAAACGTTGTGTTCGGTCCAAGCGTCTTCGCATTTCAATTGCGAGCCAAACCTCTTGTTTGTCACGATGGTGAATAATTCCACGTGAACGTGGCGAAGGGGGATCTTCTCCCAAACAGAGGATTCCATGAGCATATGCCTAGGCAACGCGTTGGGCTTGTCGATACAGGATTTTGTCAAGGCAACTGGCCACAGTTCCTTCTCGAATATGATGACGTTGAAGATGATCATGAAATTAAATCCATATCACGCACCGGTGACCAAGCAGGTTTTAGGAGAGGATGGCGAGACGTTATTGCCTCGACGCCGCTCAACGAATGGGTTTGGTTTCGCAGTTTGGTTAGCTCTTTATTTATATCCCGTTTGGCTGCTAGCAGCCTTCTACGTTACGTGGTTAGTTGCATGGGTTCAGCTTGGACATCAGCCGCGTCCGATGCTCGATGATCCAAAATCTATCGGAGGCTTTTCAGGCGATGTTTACATGATCTCTGGCGTGTTCTTGATTTTGATGCCAGTGCTGGCACCATTAGGCTTGGTCGCCTCTTTTCTTTGTCCGATTCCTATGCGGCGTAATGTTCGTGGTGGCTTGAGCGCTGGCCTCATGGTGTTGTACGTGTTACTCGCCGCAAGTGCGATATTGATGCTTCGTGCTGATCCCGGCCGCGTCGCTGAGTGGTGGTTTGATTAATTTGCCGCCGCTGTGATTCCGGATCTAACAGTGTTGGGTGCCGGGATTATTTGAGTTTCTTTCTTATTTACTCCAGTATTTGACGCGATGCATGTTGTTGCTCCGAGTACGCCGCCATGGTCTTGCACGATTGCATTATCATTTTTGGTACCCCATTCGCGCTGTTCTTTGTCGACCTCGTTTTGGGGAAACGGCATGCGGTTTGTGTCAAGGTCGCAGTCTTTGCATTCGCGAGCATTCTCGAGGTTGCTTATCGCAGACTTTCCAAAAGTTAGGTTCGTCGCAACCACCGCCCTAGTTGTGTCGATCGCATGGTAGGCAGCTGTCATTTGCGAATGCGCGTCAGTCTCCGTATCAGGCAGATCCGCGAGTCTGCTTTGGACGACTAGTTGGCTGCGGCGTTTACTGCAGTTCAGATCGGTTCTCCGAGCTTGGATGGTGTCTTGGTGATGTGATCAGATCGCTAATTGGTCATCGCGTTGTTACACTGGAGGGCGTCTTTCCGCATTCCGTGTTGACGCGGTGTCTTGGTGAAACGGGATGCATGCAGACCATCTGAACAGTTGATTTGTAGTCCCGTGAAGAAAGATCCTCGATGAGTAAGAGCTTGGTATGGTTGTGTGGTGGATTGATGGTCATGGTTTGCAGTTTTGCAACAAGCCGTGCTGAGGATCCCAGCGAAGTGTCGCAACAAACGATACGCGAACTTGATGCCTATTGGGGTCGGGTATCCAAGAGTGTCAAGGAAGGCGATTTTGGTGGTTATTCTGCAACCTGCCATCCGCTGGGTGTGTTGGTTTCTGGGGTCAAAAAAACGAGTTACCCTTTGGCAGAGGCGTTGGCTAAATGGAAAGAAGGATTTGACGACACACGAGCGAAACGAATGCAGGCGTCCGTGGAATTCCGATTTTCACAGCGTCTTCATGATGCAAAGACTGCACATGAAACAGGAATCTTTCGGTACGCTTCCTCACGCGATGGAGAATCATCCATTAGTTACATCCACTTTGAGGGGTTGTTGCAAAAATCAGAAGCTGGCTGGCAGATCATGATGGAATACCAAAAGTCGCTCGCCACCGAGGCTGAATGGAGTGCACTGGCAACCAAGCGTGCTCCATGAAAGTGAGCGATTGATCGAGGATGAGTAATTTGATCGGCGCAGGTCACGATGGTGTACAGACAAGATTGATTTGGACAATTTCATTTAAGTTCGTTTTCAATTCACTCACATATTCACTGCCCTGCTCTTCTGGACCGCTGCGAGATTTGGTTCGACCCACCATGGCGGTCGGATCTGCCGCTCGTTCTAGCAAGCAGCGCAAGGTCCAAGCCTTTCGGCCGTCCGCGGAGTGGTTTTGGAGGGTATTTTGGGCGTCAACTCGAGGTGATCTCACTATTCGAGTGGCTGGAAGGAAGAGTTTTGTCACAGACGGGAATTGCTCCTGTTAGCATAATTGATCGGTGATCGCGAATCGTTTCAGCCTGGCTGAAAGCGAGCGAACCCATCGCTGCCGTGCGATGCGGCAGTATCGGGTAAGAGTTCAAGGTGTCGGTCATGGCATGGGATCGGAATGACGAGTCGAGAAATGTGATGTCACTGCAGTGTTTTTTCCCGCCGAAGCTGTTTGTTCTTTTCAGTTTGAGTTGCGGATGGTTGATGGGCCTGTGCGCTGGGATGATGCCGGCGGCGGTGCCGATTGAGTTTCGCAAACAGATCGCACCAATTTTTGAACGGCATTGTGTCCGCTGTCATGGAGCAGAAAACCGCAAGGGCGATGTGTCTCTGGCGACCTCTGCAGATCTGCAATCAATTGAACTTGTGATCGCGGGTGAGCCAGATAGCAGTCACCTGATTGACTTGGTTTCCGCGCAAGACGGCGAGTTGCCGTCGATGCCGAAGGAGGCGGAACCGCTCTCTGAAGTCGAGGTCGATTTGTTGCGGCAATGGGTTGAGGAGGGCGCGAATTGGCCTGCGGGAATTGTCTTGAAAGAAATGGCAAAGGCGGATCAGTCGTGGTGGGCGTATCAACCGCTGAAAGTGACGGATCAGTCCATCGACGATTTTATACGTGCAAAACTGCAAGAGCATCATTTGACAATGAGTCCTCACGCGGATCGGCGCACGCTGATACGACGATTGTCGTTTGATCTTCATGGCTTGCCGCCATCGCCAGAGAGAGTTGAAGCGTTTGTGAACGATACCGGGCCGAATGCTTACAAGCGGCTTGTTGATGAGATGCTGGCATCGTCAAACTACGGTGAGCGGTTTGCGCAGCATTGGCTGGATCTTGCTCACTACGCAGACACGCATGGTTTTGAACGTGATCAGCGGAGAGACCATGCGTGGCGTTATCGTGACTACGTGATCCATGCATTGAATGAAGACAAGCGTTACGACCGCTTCCTGCAAGAACAAATCGCGGGTGATAGGTTGTGGCCGGATGACGAGCAGGCGGTGATCGCAACCGGTTTTCTGGCCGCTGGTCCATGGGACTTTGTTGGACAGGTGGAAACGAAAAGTCCCGTATTGCGGCGAGCAGCACGATCCTTGGACTTGGATGATATGGCAACACAGGTCATCACCGCCACGATGGCGATGACGGTCAACTGTGCGCGGTGTCATGATCATAAGCTCGACCCTATTTCACAACAGGAGTACTACCACATACGTGCTGTCTTTGCAGGGGTCAGACGCGAGGATCGAGTGGTCAGTGATATCGCACTTAAGAATTATGAGCTCCGCAGGCAAGAGCTGCTCGATCAACGGAACAAGCTTGACTATGAATCAGGCCGGCTTGCCGGTGAGGGGTTGGATCTCGCGGATATTGTTGGGGGTGGAAACGGATTTGGGACAGGGACTTTTCGCAATGCCATCGATCCACGCAATGCGAAGGTTCAAACCCGGGACTTCGGTAAGCTCGGCAATGTGGTCTCGAATCATTTTTCGCCGTCGTCGTTTGAGTTTATTGATGGCGTCTTCGTTCCGGATGGCGGCAATGGAGAGATTGAGTTGCCCGTCAGTTCCACTGGCATCATGGTCACTGGCTTACCAAAGACATCCGGCAATGCATGGGACATGATCCGTAACGGACCAGTCGCGAGCCAACATTCACCGGAGTTGGGTGGGATCGATTTCACAACAGACGGGCATAGTCTGCTGGGTTTGCATGCGAATGCTGGGATCACGTTTGATTTAAAGGCGATGAGGCGAGTATTACTGGCCGTCGATGAGCTTGGCGTTTCAGAGCATTCCCAGGCAGAGAAGCATACCGGCGCTGCTTTGCGTCTGACCGCCAACGTTGGTTACTTTGGTGCGGTGGGTGATCACTGTGCCGACGTCTGGTTTTTATTAGACGGTCGGAGAGTGGTCGAGTTCCAGAAGTTGCGACGGGAGGATGGGCTGCAGTTCGTTGATATCGAACTTCCCGCTACCGCGCAGTTTCTGACGTTGATATCGACCGATGGTGGTGACGGTTATGCGATGGATCAAATCGGCTTCGGTGATCCGCGAGTGAAGCTGGCGGTGCCACCGCCGCTGACAGAGGCAACGCGTCGGCGAATCATCGATCTGAAGAAGAAACGACGGCAAATCGATCATGAGGTCGAATTACTCGGGCCACCCCCACGGTTCTATGGCGTGGTAGCCACAGACGAAAAAGCCGATGTGCGATTGCTGACACGTGGTAATCCGGAAGCACCGGCGGGCGAATCGCTGCACCCAGCTGCTTTTTCAGCACTGACAATGCTGGATCCTCAGCTAGGGACAGTTGAAACCAGTCAAGGTGAGCGTCGAGCCGCGCTTGCTCGCTGGGTCACTCATCCAGACAACCCATTAGTTCGTCGAGTGATTGTTAATCGGCTTTGGCAGTGGCACTTTGGTGTTGGTCTCGTGGACACTCCAAGTGATTTTGGGTTTGGTGGTGGTCGGCCTTCACATCCTGAATTGTTGGATTGGCTTGCTGAAGAGTTGTTGCGTCAGAATTGGTCACTCAAAGCGATCCATCGATTGATTTTGACCAGTGACGCGTACATGCAAATAAGTCATGTGAAAGAACACGTGTATTCACAGGTGCAGGGTGTTGAGCAAGGTGGCGATTCAGTGCGACCGATGGAGATCGACGCTCAAAACCGTCTGCTTTGGCGGCAGAATCCGCGACGTATTGAAGCAGAAGTGATTCGAGATTCGGTGCTTTTTGTCAGTGACAAGTTGAATCCGAAGCGTGGGGGTCCTGGTTTCGAGGATTTCACTTATCAAGATGCGTACGCGCCGATTTACACCTACGTCACCGCTGATGATCCAACGGTGTGGCGTCGCAGTATCTACCGGTACATCGTCCGTACCACTCCCAATCGTTTTCTGGCAACACTCGATTGCCCCGATCCGGCGAACCTAACTCCCAAGCGATTGGCGACGACTACGCCCCTCCAGTCACTCGCTCTTTACAACAATGAATTCATGATTCGGCAAGCTCGGTACTTTGCCGACCGCATCAAACAACAGGTCGGTGAAGAAACGGTGGCCCAAGTTGCATGTGCGTTTGGGCTCGCGTTTGGGCGACAGCCCACTGTCGAGGAGGTTCGTCTTGCGGTGGAGCTTGTCGAGCAACAGGGACTGTTTACCTTGTGTCGATCACTCCTTAATTCAAACGAGTTCGTCTATGTCGATTGATAGGCTCAACACAAGACGGCATTTTTTGCGATCCGCCGGTGGTGGATTTGGCGGTCTCGCATTGACAGCGATGCTGAGCAGGGAAAGCCTGGCACGCCCGCATCATACCGCGAAAGCGAAGCGTGTGATTCAAATCTTTTGTCCTGGTGGCATGAGCCAAGTCGATACTTTTGATTACAAGCCTGAACTCGAAAAGCGGAATGGGACTCCTTTTGACCCTGATGGCAAGCTGCAGTTTTTTGCATCCAAACCTGGTAATTGTCGCGGCAGTTTTTGGAAGTTTCGCAAGCGCGGCCAGTCTGGTTTGTGGATGAGCGATCTCTTTCCAAAACTCGCCAAGTGTGTTGATGAGATGGCATTCATTTACTCGATGCACAGCATGAGCGCGCTGCACGGTCCGGCGTGCTTCATGATGAATACTGGGTTCACGTTGCCGGGTTTCCCCAGCATGGGGTCATGGGTGACCTACGGGCTTGGCAGCGAAGCTGATGACTTACCGGCCTTTGTTGTGTTGCCGGATCCGCGTGGTCTTCCACCGGGCGGCATTATTAATTGGGGGGCCGGTTTTTTACCTGCTGAATATCAGGCGACCGCACTCGATACCACGAACTCGGAACACCCTATCGCAGACCTGTTTCCACCCGGTGATGTTCCCGAGATTACGGCGGCCAATGATCGAGCGGGTTTGATTTTCTTACAGAAAATCAATCGCCTGCATCAGGAAAAGCGACGTGAGACTAGTGAACTCGATGCCCGCATCAAGGCGTATGAAATGGCGGCCCGCTTGCAACTTAGTGCGCCCGATGCCATGGATTTGAGCAAAGAGACCACTGCTACCAAACGGCTTTATTGTCTTGACCACTCAGAAATCGGCCCATTTGGACGGCAGTGTTTACTGGCCCGGCGTCTTGTGCAGCGGGGTGTGCGTTTTGTGCAACTTTATTGTGGTGCAGAGAATACCACCGCCAAAAAGATTCGTCCGAACTGGGACAGTCATGAAGATTTGAACCGTGATCATGGTTACTGGGGTGCCGTTCTGGATTCCGGTGCATCTGCGTTGCTGCAGGATCTGAAGCAACGAGGAATGCTTGACGATACACTTGTCATTTGCACGACGGAGTTTGGGCGGCAACCAGCTTCCCAAGGTGGTGTCGGCAAGGGCCGAGATCACAATGCGGGAGCCTTCACGGCTTGGCTTGCTGGTGGTGGCATTCAAGGTGGTGTTGGGTACGGGGCCACGGACGAACTAGGTTATCAAGCGGTTGAAAACCCAGCTTATAGCTATGACCTACACGCAACCGCACTACACCTTTTAGGTGTCGACCACACGCGTTTAACCTTCTATCACAATGGGATTGAGCGACGGCTGACAGATGTTCACGGACATATCATCAAAGAGATTTTGAGATGATTCTGCAAACGGTGTTCGTCCTTGCAGCGTTCGCATTCATGGTGGGTGAGCCTGGTTCAACGGTGGTAGGATGGCATTTCGATGTCGAAGAGGCGACTCCGTTGACCGCTAATGGTAACGTGAAGCTTGATCACGCTGGGCCGCGACCGCCGAAGGTCAGACAACAAACGATCTCAATTTCTACAGGGATCAACTCGCTCCATTGTTGGGTGAAAAATATAAACTCGATTCGCTTTATCGGCCTCTGGGTAATGAACAGGATCCTGAAAGAATCCGGATGGCGATATGGGGGGCCAGTTCTTTGGAGGAAGCGAACGAAGTCGCTCGGAGTTGTTCAGCGCTATTGATCGTATCCGCGGACAATCCACCAATCTTTATGAGCTACAGGATGATGTCAGCGGATTGCCGAAGTCTGCCGCTGGAAGTAGCATCCGATCTCGCGATATGATCAAGTGGGGAATGCTGATCCAAAACGCCGGAAAATGGGATGGTGAGCAATTGGTTCCCGCCGCCTTTGTTAAAAAAACAACCTCCTGAATTCACACCAATCCACAGGATACATCGTACGGGTACTTTTGGTGGCGGAACGATGTTGACGTTGATGGAAAGATGTATGACATGAAATCAGGTCGCGGAACCGGTGGTCAATTTATATTGATCGTTGAAGAGCTTGATCTGATCATCACGATCACGTCGCATAACAAAGGGGTGGGTAAAATGCTCAAGACGGCTCCCGTGCGAATCATTCCAGCAATGATGGGGCGGAAGTGATTGGGGGAATGGATGCGAGGTTTCTGATATGCGTCATCGAATGTGCAAGGAAAGCGATAGATGCATCGTCAGCATGAGTCTTCCCCGCGTCCTGCACTTTGTGTCGTAGGCATATGTGCCAATCCGGAAATGTTGAAAGAGGGATTCATGTTGTGTGATCTTGCCTGTTTTCTGCTCTAGTAATGAAGCCAGCGAGCAAGGCGATAAAGAGTGGGCTTGCGAGGGTGCAGGTCCGTTCCGGTCAGTCAGTCTCTGCTATGTTCAATAACGTTTACACATGCCGTCCCTGCTTAGTTTTGCTCGTTGCATTGGGGCTTCAGGCAACCAAGCAAGTTCAGCTAGAGAAAACGAAAGTTGAGCTGCCGCTGGATGCGTTGCAACTTTCTGAGGCGACTTTCAAAACGCCAGTCAATCCCGACAATTGCACGAGGGTGATCAACGAACTTCGGAAAACGGTCTGATCAATGAATATACTCGTTGCCAGGCACCGTACCTTGAATGGGTTCCTTCCTCACCCTGGTAGGTGATCTATAAACT
>JAYZAR010000332.1:0-7253 GCA_036339635.1 Planctomycetota bacterium
GATTCACCGGAGATGATTTGACCGATTCCTAGAAAGATCGTCATGGTTCCCAGCGTCACGATGAAGGGAACAACTTTGGTGGCACTGATCAGCACTCCATTGACTAATCCACAAAGGCAGCCGGTCAGAATCATCCAGAGCAAGGTGGTTGCCATGATCGCGCCGAATCCGGGATCACCCGCGGCAACTTGCGAGTTGTTTAGCTGCACTGCGAGAACCGTTCCACACAATGTCAAAGCCGTACCAGCAGATAGATCAATGCCGGCCGCGATGATGATCAGGGTCATTCCAAAAGCAGGCACGGCAATGAGCGCCGCACCATTCGCCATGATTCTGATGTTTCCCCATGAAAGGAAATTTCCCACACTCCATTTGTAATCTGCAATTGCAAACATGGCGACGATACACAACAGGGCAAGTAAGGGGCCGAGTTGAGATCGAAAGATTTTGTTCAGCATCTTGGTCAGTTCAAAGGTTGAGTGGAATGTTTTCTTCAATCGCTACTGCTGCCGCCATCACGTCGTCCTCGGTCCACCTCGATGCATCCCGAACCTCTCGCAGTTTGCCTCGAGACATCACGCCAATTCGGTCGCAAACGGATAATAATTCGGGTAGATAAGAGCTTACAAAGACGACCGTCTTTCCTTCAGCTGCCAGTGAGCCCATCACACGGTAGATCTCTGCCTTGGTACCCACGTCGATACCCTTGGTGGGTTCGTCCATCAATAATATTTCGGCTTGTTGATGGAGGATCCTCGCGATCGCGACTTTTTGCTGATTCCCGCCGGATAGCTGCGAAATTAACTGGTGCCCTGAGTGCGCCTTTACTTCTACTTGTTGCATCCAACGAAGGGCATTCTGTTCACGGCGTTTCAAATCAATCACGCCGCATGTTGTGTATTGATTCAATCCACCCAGTGTCAGGTTTTCAATGATCGATAGGTCTTGGGCCAAACCTTCGGATTTGCGATCTTCTGAGAGAAGCCCGAATCCGGCTTTCATGCGATTGCGAACATTGGCGGCGATCTTGCGGCGACCAACCATAACCGATCCTGCATTGATATGATCAAGTCCAAAGATACTGCGCAGGAGTTCCGTTCGCCCTGCACCTACCAACCCCGCGATCCCAAATATTTCGCCGCGGCGAAGCGATAAGCTCACGTTTTCGGGATACGGTGATCCAGAAAGTTGATCAATCTCGACCCAGGTCTCACCTGGCTGATGCGGGACTGATGGATAGAGGTCATCGACGTCTCGACCCACCATCAGCGATACGATTTGAGCATCGGATATCTCGTCAATCTTACCGCTGCCTACATTATTTCCGTCTCGCAAGACGCTGTAGGTGTCGGCGACCTCGCGGATCTCTTCCAGAAAGTGGCTGATGTAAACGATGCCGATCCCCTGCTCGCGTAAACGCCCGATGATTTCGAATAGTCGAGCTACATCTTTCTGTGGTAACGAGCTAGTCGGTTCATCGAAGAGGATGATCCGAGCATCACTTGCCAGGGCGCGTGAAATTTCGAGCAGTTGCTGGGTTGCAACCGATTGCTCACCAACCATGGCTCGGGGGTCCAGATCCTCGAGTCCAACCACATTGAGTACCTGTCGGACCTTATCTCGCTGTTTCCGCCGTAGTAGCAATCCACCACCGGTTCCGGAGTGTCCCAGCAAAATGTTGTCTTCGACGCTAATGTCGGGCGCAAGATTTAACTCTTGGTAAATCATTGCGACGCCAAGTTGCCGGGCGTCATGAGGGCCTTGTGGTCGGTACGCTTGCCCCTCGATCTGTATCGAGCCAGCATCTGCAAAATGAGCGCCACTGAGCACTTTCAGCAGCGTGCTCTTGCCCGCACCATTTTCGCCGATCAATGCGAGGATCTCGCCGCCGTTGACTGACAGCGAGACATCATCTAACGCGAGAGTGGGACCAAAACGTTTGCTGATCCCGCTCATTTCCAACAGAGGTGCTGTCATCCGACTTGATCGCCTATTCGATGATTTCGGGCTTCAGCAATCCCTGGATTTCTTCGTCGTTCATGTTGTCTGGCGTTGCGACTGATTCACCCGTGGAAATGAACGATTCGGCCTGTTCGCCTTTGATAGCACCTGCCAAAGTCATGACGGCTTGGTATCCCATCTGAACCGGGTCTTGCAAGACGATGCCACTACATGAACCATCCTCAAGTCCCTCGATCAACGCATCGCTTGGATCAAACGCGATTAGTTTGACCTTTTTATTTAATACTGCGCTGCGTAAGGCTTCGAGTGCTCCATTTGCGTTTGGTTCGCACACTGCAAAGATGCCGGCCAAATCTTCACCGTGAATCTGCAGCAGTTGATCGACTTTTTCTTTTGATTGGGTCGCGTTCGCGCCACCGCGCTGGTCAGAGGAGACGACCGTGATGTCGGTGTATTCGGCAATCTGGTCAAGGAATCCCTGCTCTCTTTGTTCGGTGCTTTCGCTGCCAGCTATGTAGCGAAGTAAGATCACATTTCCTTTTCCGCCAATGGCTTCGGCCATCTGAGTCGCAGCGAGTTGCCCGCCTTTGTAGTTGTCAGTCGCGACATAACTGACAATCTCGGGGCCTTCGTCTAAGCCGCTGTCAAAAATCACCACTGGGATATCTTCACCGATAGCTTCTTCGACCACATCGACCAAGCCACCTTTTTGATTTGGCGCCAGGGCAATGCCGTCCACTTGCAACGTGATCATGCTTTTGACGACCTCGATTTGGCTGCCAGTGTCATCTTCGACGACTGGACCGCGCCAAATGATTTCGACATTGTCAATTTCTTGCGCTGCCTGCTTTGCACCGAAGTGTACCGACTTCCAGAACTCGTGGCTTGTGCCTTTGGGGATTACGGCGATTCGAAGCGAATCGGTCGATCCAACACCCGCCGGTGCTGTCGACGAAGAGGGAGCTGATGACGATCCACAGCCGGTGAAAATCACTGCGAGGCAAAGACAAGCCAAGGCGTTAGCAAGCAAACGAAAACGCAACACGCTGGGAACTCCCGAAGAAACGGAGGAAGTGAAAAGGCAATAGCTTAAAGCATTTTGACGTCCTCCGCGCGGTCTTCGGTGATGACAACCCTGGGAATCGTTGGGAAGTTTGGTTGCCGCACCGTTCAAAGCAGGCTTCGGATTTGATTGGTCTACCGTCGCGATCTCGGCGGATTTCGAGTTTTGTTGACTCAGTCGGGTGATTGGCTGGTCTTGACCAATTCGTCGAGCTCCACCTGCAGTTGCCGCAAGATACGGCCCGATTTGCCATCGCCGATGAGAGTTCCGTCGACTGAATTCGCGAACCAGAGGCCACCATCGGTTCCCATTAACAGCACTTCATCGGCGGCGAGGAGTTGTTCTGGTGTAATTGGTTTCTTTTGCCATGGTAGGGATTGCTCAGCAGCTAATGTTTCGACAATGGCTTGCGTGATGCCGCCGAGGACGCGATTTTGGGGGGGCGAGAGGATTGTTCCAGATTTCACGATCGCCAAGTTGGCGATGCTGGTTTCAGTGATGCTACCATCTTGATCGATCAACACACCGACGGAATTTGGATTTTGGCGGCGGGCCTCGCGATCCGCCAAGTAGTAATGGATTCTCGCGCGTGTTTTGATGCCGCGCGGCCAGGAGAGACTGTCGGGTTGAACAACCGACGTAATGAATAGCGGTTGGCCCGATTGTTGGCGTTGCTCGATTTGCTGATGATCAAGCGGATTCAAATGGAGTAACAGGGTCGCCTTGGACGCCGAGATTCCCGGTGTAGCGAGCATCGTGATTCCAACATCGCCTCGGCTTCGAGCCCACTCGGAATTGCGTTCCAGCAATTCGGACATCAACCGAGCGATCTCCGCCCGTGCAGGTAGTCCTTCGATTGCAAGCGTCTCGGTTGTTTGTTGCCAGCGATCTAAGTGCCGTTCGATCGAAAAAAGTTTTTGATGATAAGTTCGCAATCGCTCCACGGCGATGACACCTTGGCGGATCCCTGTGTCTTCGGCATTGATGGAAATCTTATCGTGTGGCAGCCAGCATCCGTCAGCGAAACTGATTCGCTGTGGGGTTGAAACCGACTCATTCGGATTGCATGCGGTCATTAATCAAGGCCGCCATTTGAGGGCCAGCATTACAAGCAGAGTTGTAATAGTCGAGTTCGGCATGATTGATTCCAACCGAGGATGAGCAGTCGCGGGAGAGCACTTTGAGTTTGCTGCCATCGAATCGTGGCGCAAAAGGTTCGGGGCCACTGTAACCGAGAGCCATCGTTCCGCGAACCCGGTTTAATAACCAGAATCGTTTTAATACTGCGTCACGGCGATTGTATAGCAGAACCATCTTTTCGAGATTCTTTGTGGCTTGTGAGTGGACTCCACGTTGCGTTAACGCGAGTGTCTCTAGGGCCGGCGCGACTAATCCGCACTGGAACAGTGTTCCAGTCGTCGGTTCACCGGGCATCATTCTTCCGCTAAGTTTTCCGCCACTCAAGGCATGGAGTGCCCCCGTGATCACACGGCCCCCAAAGCTGTAGCCAATGAGTGTCGTCGGCGTATCTGCCGACGCGTGTTTTCGAAGCAACCAAGACAAATACAAGCCTTGGGCATCCAATCGACGAAATTTGCGGCGTGCGTCGTGGACCAAGATTCCCTCTTTGTCGCTTGGCCAACTCCAAATCACCCAGTCGATTCCTTCCCGCTCAGAGCAACCTCTGGTCTTGCGATAAACCTGGAGACCGCGGCGAATGGCACCATTCGAACTCATTCGATTACCGTGCACATAAACGACCACCTGTCTCGATTGTCCTAATTGTTCGGTGTATTGATCGAGATCGGCGGGGGTGCTGCGACCGTTCATGCTTAGCCGAGAAACCCTTAGTTTGGGTTGTTCAAGATTTGCTTGGTATGCATTCGTGGTGATGCCTCGTGTGCTAATGCTCCAGAGGCGATCTTTTTCATTTTCGCAACTGGGCTGCCTGTGTATTTCTGGGCTTTGGTGCTCGGTTGCGCTGCACAGGCAAGCTGTGACGCATTTGCACAGCCTCTCGTGATTGGCATCGCCGTACAAGTGAGTTTGGCCTGCCGTTATCACCGCCATGATCGAAAAGATCAAAGATAGGTGCTGTCGAAGCGGCATCGGAATTGGCATCGCTAGGTATCGGTAGGTGTGAGGCAGGTTGATGTGCGAGGTCAACACATTGTTGCTGAAAAAACACGTTGTTGCGTTTGCACACCACATCGAGCAACGTAATTTTGTTTGGTCTCGCAATCGAGATCACCGAATACGCTCGCTATGCAGATCAAGGATTTTAAAATGAACAACCGCATTTTCTCGGTGGTGTTGTTTACGACACTTCTAACGGTTAGCTCAGGTTGCTGTAACTGCAACATGGGCAAAATGTTCTTTGGGCGTGGGGCCCGTTGTGGCCTGTGTCGAGGTGGTACCGCTGCCGTGGTACCTCCGGCAACTTACGCAGCACCACAACCTTATATGCAGCCGGTTGCAAGTGCTCCCGTCCAGCAAGTTCCCCCGCAGCAAGTTCCCGTGCAGCAAGTTCCTGTGCAGCAAGTTCCTGCGCAACAGGCACCGATGCAAACCCCGGCACCGATGCAAGCGGTTGCACCTTATCAAGGGCAGGTTACTTATCAGGGGCAATCGTCCTGCTGTAGTCCGATGCCTTGCCAGAGCATGCCTTGCTACGGCATGCCCTGTCAGAGCCGACCCACTCCTCAACCACCACGAGAGAGTTGCTTTCTGAAGGATTGGTTTGGCAATAAGCGGCAGCCTGCTCCTCGGCAATACACGCCGTCGATGCCTTATCAAAATGCACCTTGCTATTCCTGTTACGGTTCGGAGCCGATGGGTGGCTGTGGTTGCGGAACGACGACGGTGGGGGTTGATCCTTACACAATGCAGTCAGACCAAATCATCGAAAACGGCACGGTGATTCAGGGGGATGGCTTTTCAGCACGGCGGTTCGACACCGATGGCGCGCAAATCATCTGGGAACAACCATCGAATTAACAGGCGTCGGTTTCGTTTTGCTTGACCGGTGGATTTGGCAGTCGCGTCACGGGCTGCCGATTAAACTGGTGTAAATGGTAGTGAGTGACGGCCGGAGCATTGATTGCGTTTCGCACTGATGTGCTCCGGCCGTTTCGGTATAGACTCACCATTCTTCGTCCAGCAATTTGGCTGCATCCCCATGCTTCATTTTCAATCATTGAGTCACTCGACACGACGCCAGTTCGTGGCCACCTCGGTTGTCTCCTTTGCCGGGTTCCGATGGGCGAGCCGAGCTGGCGCGCAAGATTCTGTCGATTCTTCGGCGACGACGGCGTTGCAATATCAATCGCCCCAAATTCAAAATTGGCGGATCGGACTGGTGTTAGATACGCCGGTCACGTGTGCCAACGTTTTGGCGACGTTCGTGATTCCCATTGATTGGCCGGAACAAAAAGTGACGGTGACCGGGCAGCAGATTAGCCCTCTAGTCAACGCCTGGAAATCGCGAGATTTACCAATGGGGGCTCGGCAGATTGTGTTGACGATGCCTCGCGTGCCGGCAGGCACAACCGCAGAAGTTACATTCACACTGCAAGTGGAGAGATCGAGAATCTTGGGTCCTGATTTGACGGACGGCTTCGTGATTCCGAAACGCCCGAGTCGAGATTTAAGGGTGTTCATGGGGAACAGCCCCTTTATCGACGCCACTGATAGACGGATCAAAGCGGCCTCCCGTGATTTGGCTGCGGTGGAAGTTCAATCCGATTGGGAGCGAGTTGAACGGATATATGATTTTGTTCGTGAGAATGTCAAATATGTCGAAGGGTCTTTGAAAAATGCATCTGATGCGCTGAAGGATGGCACGGGCGATTGCGAGGAGATGACAAGTTTGTTTGTCGCGCTCTGTCGTAACGCTCGAATCCCGGCTCGGATGGTCTGGATCCCCGATCATTGTTACCCCGAGTTCTATCTCGAAGATGCTGAAGGGAACGGACATTGGTTCCCCTGCCAGGCAGCCGGGACGCGACAATTCGGCCGGATGGACGAATATCGGCCCGTGCTTCAAAAGGGCGATCGGTTCAAAGTACCCGAAAAGAAAATGCCAACTCGGTATCTGAGCGAGTACTTCAAGTGTGACAAGAAAGGGAAAGGCAATCCGGACCCGCGATTCGTCCGGGAACAAATCGAGATTTAACGACGGCCTCAGCGGGCAAGCCTCGAGCGAGCAGGAGGTTGCGTGTCGTTGTCA
>JAYZAR010000333.1:0-6132 GCA_036339635.1 Planctomycetota bacterium
AATCATCTTTTACTCTCGGAGCATCATTGCGACCTGCGACATTAACTGCGACGGTCACGGTGTTGCTGGTGGCTCCGTCTGTGTCAATCAATGAATACGAGAAAGTATCTGTTGTTGATTGATTTGGTGCCAAGGTTTGCAGGATCAATGCATCAGTTGGGTCGTAAGTGATGGTGCCGGTGGCTTCGTCGAACAAGACTCTTGCACCACTTAGCGAAAAAGAGTCGGCGGGCATGACGACACGCACCGATTCATTTGGATTGGTTAACAAATCGGGATCAAAGTCATTATCTATCAAGGTTTGTTCGCTGAGTTGCAGTACGGTGTCTTCATCGGTGTCAATGACATCGCTAAATGCTTTGGGGGAATCATTGACTTCGCTGATGGAGATGAAGAATTCTCGCGGTTCGGAGACTGCACCCGCTGAATCCCGGCCGACCACTTGGATCACAGCAGGCCCACTGGCGTTGTCTGTGTTTTGGTTTGGCGCGGGAGTGAATCGCAGCACGCCACTCGCTGTAATGATTGGTCCGCTGCTGAACAGCTCGGCATACTGTGGTGCCAGCGGTAGAACATCGAACGTTACTAGTTGTGATGCTTCATCAGTCGGTCCTGGGCTGATGTTGATCGCTTGCTCAATGCTGAACGGACCGCTGTCTTCTGTACGAGTAATTGTTTCGTTGGCGAGGTCAAATTCGGGTGGATCGTTGACTGATTGGACCTGAATTTGGAAGGTGCGTGGGAAACTGCGATTCAGATCGTTGGTGTCGTCATCTTGGGGTCCGTTGTCTTCAAGAATCACTTCAAAAGTGGCGATGCCACTGGCAGTTGGTGCGGACTCAAAAGAGAGTGTCGCCGTTCGTGTGGAGGGGTCGATGACGGCGCTAGGTGGTGTGACGAATAACTCTGGATTGTCTGAGAGTTGCTTGAACTTGAATTCAATGTTCTGCGGCAGAATGCCTTGCATGCCGTTGATTTCATCAAATGCGTTGCTGGGGCCAGCTTGCACGTTCGAGGCCCAGTTCGCGATGGTCACTTCACCTTGATCTTCGAGGGTCTGCACGTTGGCCGCGCCGCTAAAGATTGGTCGGTCATTGATTGGCAACACCTCAAAGCTGACCAAGTTGCTGGCGATCTGAACATCGTCAACCGTTTGCCCCGTCGAATCAACGCTAACGCCGTTGTCTTTCACGATGTAGATGAAAGAATCAGTCCCCGCAAAATTTGCTCGGGGGCGATAGACAAATTTAGGTGTCATCCCATCAGGCTCGAAAGTGATGGTCCCGCCTTGTGAGCTGTTTCGGGGCAGCGGTTCAGCCATCGAGACGATTTGGTTGCCGCCTAGTTGGGGAGCAAGGTCATCTGATTCGGTGATCGGGGCGTCTGCTGGTCCCGGCAGGAATACATCCAATAATCCGGGGTTCGTTTGGTCGCCGGTGACCAGGATTTCGACGGATCCGTCCTCCATTAACGTGAACGAGAGTGGATCCAATTCGGGATTCAATTGAGGTGCGTCATTGATCGGACGTACGCTGATCGTCAACGTTTGCGGGATGGATTCATTGAGCTCACCGCGAAGCGCGTCCTTGTCGACCGACCCGTCTCGGTTTCGATCCTTCAGCGTGATTTCGAACTCGAAATCACCAAACACATTGGAGGCCGGTTGAAATTGCAGTTGGCCGTTTCGCAGATTGATCTGAGGAGGTACAGCGAAGTATTCGTTCAACTCTTCTGCTGCAAAGTCGAGCGGCTCAATGAAAAGGTCAAGTAGCTGGCCGGTGGTTGGATCGTTTTCATCAAAGGCGGAATCTTGCGGTCCGGCGTTGATGTTTGATGCGTAGCGTTCAAGGCGGTAGAGCGAAGAATCTTCCGGGACCGTGACGCGATTCGTGATCAGATTGATTTCTGGTCGGTCGTTCACTGGGTTGAGCCTTAGTTCAACCCGATTGTCAGAGAATTGGGGATCCTCAACCAAACCCTGGTTGGCAAGGTCGTACGTTTCCCCGCCTGCCAAGTTGTTGTCAGCCACTCGGTAGTCAAAGAAGTCGACACCGAGTGTGGAGTTGAAATCTTTGGGTGGAGTGTAATTCAGGCCGATCAGTTGTTGCGTGTTTGGATCGGACACAGGTGTCAAGGTGCCACCACGATCGGTCGTGGTAATTTGAATTTGGCCGCCCACGACAAAGTTACCAGCTTGAACGAGCTCTATGATTTGCGAGCCACCCTCCAACGCAATGGTCTCATTCGATGGTCCTCCCAAGAATAGGTCGAGTAGACCAATCGGGTCGTAGCCGTCCGTTGTCGGTGTATGCAGGGGAATGAAGTAAGGTTCCGTGCCGCCACCCGCTTGAGTGTTGTCCTCACGCAGTGTGTAGGTGACGACTCCATCAGTCGCAATCGAATACGCTTGGTCTTCCCCATCATTCGCCCCTGAACCCAGTTTCGTTGGATCGAGTACTGGCGGGTCGTTGACCGGGCGTACGTTCACCGTGAATTGCTTCGTGAGCGAACGGCTAGGCGTTCCGTCATCGATGATGGTCGCGGCGTAGACCGCCGTTCCGAATTGGTCTGGGGCGGGAAAGAACTCAATTGGAGCGGAGGATTCAGCAGCACCGGCAACCGGAGGTTGCGTCATCAAGCCGGCCGGTGCGGTGACCGTTGTGATTTCAAATCGGGTGTTCTGAAAAGGGAAGCTTTCATCAATCGCAGTACGTGAGCCGCCGCTGACATCGAAAAAGAAGTCACTGATCCGGGTCGGCTGATTGTCATCTCTCTCCAGGATGTCGATCGTGTCAGGAACTTCAAAGATCGGCAGGTCGTTTGCTGCGGTCACCGTTAATGTAACCGTTGCTTTCTCGGAAACCTCAGGTTTTGTATCGGGAGCCGGTCGCACGTGCGTACCGTCATCGATGATTGTGTACGTCAACTCATCGCTGGGCCCCCAGACATTTGCTTGATCATTGAAGTCGATCGGTGGTGTGTACAGGGCGTCGCTGAATGCTCCGTCTGTGAAGTTCACATCCAACGTTCCACCACTGCGCAGGTTGATCTGCCCAGAGTCCGTCAGCGTGGTGTCATTGGCTGAGATCGTATTGATCTGCAGGGCTTGATTGTCTTCATTGAATGGAGCCGGCAGAGTCACATCGCTGGCGGACGCTCGGATCCCCGGATTCAGTTGGTCAGTCGGACCACCATTTAAAAGTTCATCAGCAGTGAAGGAGATGGACGCAGGATCGGTGATCCCTTCAACTGCTTCCACGGTGGTGTATTCTCGGTCAATGGCTTGGGGAGCATCGTTCTCTGGTTCGAAAACGATCGAAGCGGTCGCGGTGGTGGTCAGGAATGCTAATCGTTTGGGAGCTGGTTGGCCAAATTCGTCGAGGGCCGAGTCTTGATTGATCCCCCGATCTTCGATGGTGTAAACGAATTGAACTTCACCGAAAAAATCATCGGCGGGAACAACTTTAATGTTCTGGCCGACGTTCTCGATCGTTTTCACAACGTTCGCGTCGAGCGGAACTGGATTCCCGACAATGCTCAATGCCCCGTCGTTGTTTTTGAACTGTGTGTTTTCGTCAGCGGCAGTGTCGGGGCCCTGGGAGTCGTTTTGCAGCAGGAATTGCCACGGGATCTCGATGGCTCTGTCTTCTGTTGGCACTGCTTGAGGAGGAAGGACCCCACCATAGAAATCTACGTAATCTTGATTGGAAACCGACACGAGATCGGTGCGGGCAATCGGCGTGTCATTTTGTGGTGTGACTCGGATGAAGGCAGTTGCCGTTGATCTGATTGGCGTTGTCGCAAACGTTGGGTCTTCGTCGATCACCGTATAAATTAATTCTTCGTCCAAGAATTCGCGGACACTGGCGGGCAGATTCTCGCTGTTGAAATCTTGCCTTGGCTCGTACAGGAGTTCCGTGATGTAACCTTTGCCATCGAATCTGGCGGAAAGCGTGCCCCCGTGGGGCGTTCCGATGGGGTTCGGGCTGTTTTGATCCAATCGCTGTCCAGAGGACAAAGCAACCGATTCCAGAAACACGTTTGTTTCAGGTCCGCTGATCGGGATCGGGCCTCCGATTGGAAGACCGTCGACATAGGTGCCGTGGATGATATCGGAGGCCAGAATTGAAAATCCACCAACAATGTCTTCTGTTGTTCGCAGCGTCTTATTGGTCGCTAAAAAGTCCTTGCTGATGTGCAAACGACCTTCGGTCACTGTTTTCCCTGACAGAGATGAGGTTGGTGTCGCGGTGTCAAGCAAGGCTCGCCTGATCAAATCCGCCGAGGGTCGATCGCTGGCGGGATACTGCGACGCGATCAAAGCTGCGGCACCCGCTACGTGAGGCGACGCCATCGAGGTGCCGCTATAGGTTCCATAATTATCCTCTGGCAGCGTCGAGTGGATACGGGAACCAGGTGCTGCGATATCGACTCTCGTCGCACCGTAGTTTGAGAAATCCGATAACTCCCCCGAAGCAGTAATCGAGGCGACGGAAATCACCGCCTCATAAGAAGCGGGGGCGTTCCTCCGAGGTGTGAGTGTGCTGTAATTGGCTGGGTAAGTGGGACGCACATCATTATCTCTCGTGGAATTTCCTGCGGCCGCAATGAACAGAATGTCGGCATTTGCCCCACGAATGATGGCAGCTTCCAGCAGACGGGAATAACCACCTCCACCCCAGGAATTATTCGTCGCCACAATATCTATGTTGTGACGCGTCTTCAGGTCGGTGAAGTAATCGATTGCAGCAATCGCGTTGAACGTAGGCCCGCCTTGTGGTCCCAAAAACTTGGCCGAAATCATCGTGACGTCCCAGTTGACGCCAACGACTCCCAAACCATTGCCACCTTCCGCACCGATGGTTCCGGCGACGTGTGTCCCGTGATCGTCTTCGGATCCATCGTAGGGAGAATTATCGTTGTTTAAGAAATCCCACCCGTAAATATCGTCGACATAACCATTGCCGTCATCGTCAACCCCGGCTGTCCCGTTCTGTTCGACGGGGTTTACCCATGCATTGCCGACCAGGTCCTCGTGGGAGTACTGAAACCCCGAATCAATGACCCCCACGAAGACCGAGGAAGAACCGGTCGCACCAGCATTCCACGCCTCTTCGGCTTGGGACCCGTAAATATTCGTTGTGCCTGTCGGGCCAACATTCACTGGAGAGTCGTCTGACTCCATTCCCCACAATGAACCGTTCCTGTACCGGGGATCATTGCTAATCGCGGCGGATTCCATGATGTAGTTGGGTTCCGCCACAATCACATTGGGATCCGATTCAAATATTTTGATCGCGTCTTGAACGGTCCAGCTTTCTGGAATCGTTACTCGCTCGAGCGAACCCAAACCGACTGCTTTCATCGGCGGTGTATGAATCTGCCCTGTTAGCTCAGCGCCCGTCAGTCCCCGCACCTTCGATCTCGATTCCTCATTCGCAGTTGCCTCGAATTGGATAAGCACTTCGCTCGGTGCGTAAGCCGCATCGGTTGTTGCGGCAAGCAACAATCTTTGTTCGCAAAGCTCGGCGCGAAGCTGTCTGCGAACACGTCGAGACAAGATTCTTCGGCGTGTCTCCGACCGGCGGCGAGTCGAGCGTTCACGAAGAGAATGGATCGTCTGGGAGAATGAAAACATTAGTAGTGCACTCACAACAAACAAGCGAAACTCGAAGACAAGGCTTTTGGCCGAGGTTTCGAATCAACGACATTCAGTAGATAAAGACGATTAGCTTCGGCGCGTTACTTCTGCGCAACGTCAGCAAAACTCGACTGACATGCAAAAATCTTCACTCTTTTGTCGTAACACAATGCATCAAAACCCATTCAAAGCAACGTCTGGAATTGGTTGATTGCGCAGTGAGGCAACATTTGTGAAGAGACCAGAGCTAACTTTAGCAAGAACGAGGGCCAAAGTGGGGTATCGGTTCCCGCAATGATTCGCTTTTCTTGAAGGTTTTTTTGCGGTCTCTAGTTCGTGTGGGGGGATGCCTCGATCCTCGTTCGGGAGTGCTTGAATCGAGTCGGTTTTGGACACCGCACGCGAATGGGCATTTGCGATCGTGAGCAGCACGCTGTGATTTGGAAAAAAACTAGCGTGAAAAAACGGATCGGCTGTTGGTGAACCGGCAG
>JAYZAR010000334.1:0-7134 GCA_036339635.1 Planctomycetota bacterium
GAGCATACCGAGTCGAACCGTCCCAACATTGTGTTGATTATGGCCGATGATATGGGCTATACCGATATCGGTTGCTACGGAAGCGAGATAAAGACTCCGGTCCTCGATTCGCTGGCCAACGGTGGTTTGCGTTACACGCAGTTCTACAACACCTCACGTTGTTGTCCGACTCGAGCCTCTTTGCTGACGGGCCTCTATTCCCACCAGGCAGGAATCGGCTTGATGACGGGCGACCGCGGTTACGACGCTTACCGGGGAGATCTAAACCGCTCCTGCGTCACCATAGCCGAGGCACTGCGTCCAAGCGGCTATCACAATTACATGTCAGGAAAATGGCACGTAACCCGACACGTTGGTCCCAACGCAGACAATTCCAACTGGCCGCTGCAACGCGGATTTGAACGCTTTTATGGCACGATCACCGGTGCAGGCAGTTTCTTTGACCCGGCAACTCTTTGCCGAGGAAACACCTACATCACTCCCGTAAACGATCCCGAATATAAACCGGCGGAATTCTATTACACCGATGCGATCAGCGATAACGCATCACGCTATGTCGCAGACCACTTCCGCGATCATCCTGACGAACCGTTCTTTCTCTACGTTGCCTATACCAGTGCCCATTGGCCGATGCATGCGCCGAAGGCTGACATCGCTAAATATGAAGGGGTTTACGATGTCGGCTATGAAACCATTCGCAAGGCACGCTACCAGAAAGCAATTGACAAGGGCGTGATCAGCGATGTGTGGGGAATGTCGCAGGGGGAGAGCTGGGAAAGATTTCCGCACAAAGATTGGGACACCCGTTGCATGCAGGTTTATGCAGCGATGGTAGATCGCATGGACCAAGGAATTGGACGGATTGTTGACCAACTTAAACAGGCTGGCGCATTCGAGAATACCATCGTCATCTACTTGCAGGACAATGGTGGTTGCGCCGAGGGTTACGGCCGAGCCGACAATTCGGACAAGCGTGATCGCTTTGACTTTCAACCGTTTGGCCCCGACGATTTACAGACGAAAATATGGCCCCCCATGCAGACGCGTGACGGCCGCTGGGTGCGGACCGGGCCGAACACGATGCCGGGAAGTGAAGATACATTTGTAGCCTACGGTACCGGGTGGGCGAACACTTCCAATACGCCGTTTCGTGGCTACAAACACGACGGCTATGAAGGTGGAATCAGCACACCACTCATCGTCCACTGGCCAGCAGGAATCGCCAGAGAACAACGAGGTGAAATCGTAAACGATCCTGCTCACCTAATCGACCTCATGCCAACTTTTATCGATGTCGCTGGGGCGGACTATCCGAAAGTCAACGATGGCCAGGCAATTCAACCAATGGAAGGCGTAAGCCTAATCCCAACAATGTCGGGGAGTCCGCTCGATCGTCAAGCACCGATTGGTTTTGAACATCACGGCAATCTTGCGCTTCGAGATGGTCGCTGGAAGATTGTTTCCGCTTACCGTCGTGATCAACCGACAAAGTGGGAACTGTATGACATGGAACGAGATCGCACGGAGTTGAATGACCTTGCAGACAAAGAGCCAAAAAGGCTTGCAAAAATGGTCGCGCAGTGGCAGACGTGGGCAAACCGCGTCGGCGTTCAGCCATGGCCATTTCAAAACAAGACAAGCAAACAAAAGCCGCCAAAAAAGCTGAGCGAGCCAACCAACGCATCGAATGATCGATCAGAGATGTGGGAACAATCGGCCGTCGAGCGGTTTCGCGATCGCTTTGATGCAAACAACGACTTTCTTCGACACGGAACCGCAGAAACCGGTTGGGATGGATTCGTCGGAAATAAGAAGGCAGACCCCACTGCACAAAATGAGACAGCGGATCGAGTCGCCTCTACGAATGGCCAACTCTGGCTGCAATCTACCAACGGTCGATACCAGGAACCATGGAAACCACTGGGGCCATTTTTGTTCAAAAATGTGACTGGAGATTTTCGCGCTACCGTTGAAGTCACCGATTACCAAGATCTCTCATTCAATAACGGTGGCATCATGGCGCGGGTGGCAAAAGCAGAGGAAGCGGGCCAAGGAGAAGATTGGATCAGTATCGATTACTTCCCGATCTACGGTGGAATTTACGCGCGGATGGCTGATGACAACCGAAGGCGGGAGCCCGCCAACAATGGCCAAGGCAGGAACGCAGACAAGCATTTACGTCTCGAACGCATTGGCAACCAGTTTTTCTTGAGCCACAGTCCTGACGGAGTAACCTGGACCGACTTACCGGATTCACCGTTTACGCGTGACGACCTCGGTGGTGTGCCGCTACAAGTTGGCTTGTTCCAAGCGACGTATAGCGGGAAGCAGGGACAGATTGGTTTTGACAACTTTACCTTGGAACAACTCCCCGCTGTCGAAACCGCTCGCGTTATTTCCCCTGCCGATGAAGCAGTCGGTTTGCCTCGTAATTTGTTCTTAAGGTGGATCCCAGGACATTCAGCCAAAGCCCACAATCTGTACATCGGGACGTCGCAAGCGTCCGTTGCCAACGCAACACCAAAGTCACAAGGGATCTATCGCGGTCAACTGCCCGCCAGCAACACAGCGTTCGAATTGGACCTGCTCGATGACGACCAGACCTATTATTGGCGAGTCGACGAGATCTCGGACGGCCAGACGCACCGAGGAGCGACCTGGAGTTTTCAGACCTATGATCCTATCATTGCGAACTTCGAAGAAACCGCCCGCCCTGAATCCAGACACGATCAATGGAAATTGACTACAGAGGGAAATGTTTCGCGTTCCAGCGAGTTTCCGCACTCCGGGCAATATGCGTTGCAGTTGAACGCTTATCGCGATCGCGTGGAAGCAAGCATGGCTTTTGGTGCAAACCAAGACTGGGTTAGCACTGCATTCGATATTCGGTCTCTGCAGTTATACCTGAGGGGTAATGAGGACAACCAAATCTCCAAGGTTTATGTTGCCCTCGAAGACAACGATTGGGTTCCCAACCGGGCAGTGGTGTATTTAGGAGGCGGCGACGAGTTCAATACACAAAGGTGGATTGGCAAAAACATCGACCTGCACGAATTCACCAAAAACAATCCAGCAATCCGGTTAGACAGCATTCGAAAACTCAGCATTGATGTTGTTGGAAGAGGTCGTGTTTCAGTTGACGATATTTCGCTTCAATATGCTTCGCGCGACAGTAAACCTCGCGTGCAGGCGGAGCAGTTTGTTGAAGCTGTTCCTTTCAATCAGGTCCGTGTCACCGGTGGCTTATGGCGTGAGCGGATGGAGGTGAACCGAATGGTCAGCCTCCCGCACGTTTGGGGAAGATGCGAAACGTCGATCACGGGTGATGGACGACCATCGAAGCGGCTCGACAATTTCCGCAAGGCGGGCGGCTTACTCGAAGGCCCCTTTACCGGGACTTACTTCAATGATTCGGATGTCTACAAAATCATCGAGGGAACGGCGAACTCACTGCAGAATCATCCCGACGCCGAACTGGAGGCCTACGCAGACAAAGTGATCGACTGGATTGCCGCAGCACAGTGGGACGATGGCTACCTGTTCACGTTCTATTCACTGCCTCGCAAGCAGCCAGAGCGGCGTTGGAAAAACATCGGTGGACAGCACGAACTTTACTGCGCCGGCCATTTAATCGAGGCGGCAGTCGCTTACCGAGAAGCAACTGGTAAAGAGAAGTTGTTCAACGTGGCGATCCGATTCGCCGATTTAATCTGCAATACGTTTGGTCCCGGCAGGATCGAGACCGCACCCGGTCACCAGGAAATCGAACTTGCCTTGCTGAGGCTCTACGAAGCCACCAGCGAACAACGCTATAAACAAATGGCGAAGTTTTTTATCGATCAGCGAGGCAACGGCACGAAACGTCGGCTGTATGGCACGTACAGCCAAGATCACGTGCCATTGATTCAGCAAGCGGAAGCTGTCGGGCACTCGGTTCGGGCGACTTACCTGTTCGCTGCTGCAACAGACATCGCCCGCATGGATGGCCATGAAGCTTACGCCAACGCCTTGTTTCGCATTTGGGACAACATCGTCAATCGAAAGATGTATCTGACAGGCGGGATTGGTCAACCAGGGGGTCCCGAAGGTTTTGCCGGTGACTACCAACTGGGCAACGGTTGCTATGCCGAAACATGCTCCGGGATAGGCTTTGCCATGTGGAACCATCGGATGCATCAATTGACAGGAGAAGTCAAATACGCCGATCTGATCGAGCGTACGTTTCTAAACAACACGCTCAGTTCGCTATCAGCCAAGGGAGACCGACACTACTACACGAATCCATTAATGACGGGGGGCCGAGAACGTTGGGAGTGGCCCGGCCACGACTGCGCGTGTTGCCCCTCAAATCTGGTCCGTTTGATTTCATCGATTGGGGGTTACGCGTATTCGCACAATTCCGACACGATCCACATCAATCAATACATGGAAAATACTGGCACTGTAAATTTGGATTCCGGGCCAGTCACCTTGAGCCAGCAAACGGACTATCCCTGGGATGGCAAGATCGTGATTGATGTCGCCCCATCTACATCAACCAACTTTCAAATCAAGCTGCGAATCCCTGGCTGGGCTCGCGATCAGCCGATCCCTGGCAACCTATATCGGTACTTACCGGCTGACGGCGGTGATCTTAAACCCACCCTAGTGGTGAATGGTGAAACTATCCCAATTGAGATTAAGCAGGGTTACGTCACACTGAATCGGAAGTGGACGTCCGGCGACACAATTCAACTCAATCTGCCAATGCCGGTTCGACGCGTCGTCGCACATCCAAAAGCCCTTGCAGACAAAGGGCTCGTCGCGCTCGAGCGAGGGCCGATCGTCTATTGCGCTGAATTTTGTGACAATGATTTCGCCGTGAACGAACTTGGCCTGAGTGACTCCGCCGAATTCGAAATCGAAAAGGACCCAGAACGAATGAATGGCGTCGCAACGCTTACAACGGGCGAGATGCATTTCATACCCTATTATCTTTACGCCAATCGTGGGCCGGGTTGGATGAGAGTTTGGATACCGCGGCAGACCCCAGAATAAAACGGCTCCGACGCATCGCCGGCATTGACCGACAGGTCGCAACAAATCCCTTCCCATTCGAATCGCATAAGAGTGAATTCTATGAAACTGCTTGGCTTCGTTTTCGCCTCGGCGATCTTGGTACATAGCATTCAGGCACACGACATTATTTTACGTGACCAAACCAAAGAGATCGTTGGAATTAGCTATCCCTCAACCTGGAAGCAAGTGATCGAAAATAATTCTGTGACGGCAACCAGTGAAGATGGGAGCGTCTTGTCGATATTTCGCCCGTTAGATGAAATCGAAAATGAAGATGGCGGTATTCAGAAGGTGAAGAAAGGTTTAGACACGTACTTAACCAGCATTCAGTACAATCAGGTGAGTAAGTCAAACAACGGTAGAGTGATATTGTCCGGGACTGGACAAAAAAAGGACTCGGGCGAAGCAATTGTCTTCACTTCTCGGCTTTTCTGGTCGGGAACAAAGTATTGCGGCATCTTGTTCGTGATGAATGCTGATTCTGAGAAAGAGAATCAGAAAACAGTTCTCGACATTTGTGAGTCAATCCGCGTGGAACAAGATTTTGCCAAAAATGCAGACTCCGGTTCTGACAATATGAGCAGCAACCTATTCGCTCAACCTTGGCTCGTCGAAGAGATCAATGGCGGCGGAGTTGTCGACCGAGCCCAGACAACCATTACATTCTCGAAAGACGGGTCCGTATCGGGCAATACATCGGTAAATCGTTTTCGGGGCGCCGCAACTGTTGACGGAAATATGCTGTCGTTTGGCCCCCTCGCGACAACTCGACGAGCCGGCCCACCTGCGTTGATGCAGCAAGAAGCCAAATTTTTGAAAGCGATTGAAACAGTGGCCGTTTTCCAGATCGAAGCAACAGGACTGCTGCTTTTGCGGAACGACAAAGGCGACCTGGTACTGCGACTCTCCAGGCTCGAAGCTGCGAAAGAGCAATAAGTAGGTGCGTTGATCGGGCAAAATATGAGAAACGAAAGAGAATTTCCAAGATTTGATTTCAAACGAACACCATTACGACGGTAAATCTATGAGATAGATGCAATTACCAGCCGTTCGTATCGTCGGGTTGTTCGCCCGCTGCGCGCTCTTCTCCAGTGATCTCTTCGTGTCAGGCCAATAAACGGTGTCCATTCCTCACCCCGCCTGTTTTTACTCGATGCGGGGATGAGTTTCGGAAAACTGTCTGCAGACGGCTTACGAGATCAAATCACCAGTGAAGCGATCTATTGATTCCAGTTTACCCAATTTCTTGCCGGTAAACCTTGTGTTCAGGTGATCGTGAACCCAGCACGCGATCCGAATGAAGATGTTTTGGCCCGATTCGGAATACGCCCACCGGCCGAATTCTAAAATATAGCCACTCCGGAAGCTTGTATTCTCTCCAAAACAACGAACGAATTGCTCACAGCCTCGAACGGAGCGGATATGGTATCCGGACGGTAGTTTCGAAATAACGCGATCGGTACAAAGAACGGAAATGACCAACCGAACGAGTCGCGAAAGTCAGAGAATTATTACATTATTCCGATTGAGCCAATTCGCGTTGACCTGTCGCTTGTCACTTCACCAAGGTATCAATTAGTGATGCGATTCATCCTCCACGCACGAAGCTTCCTCCCAACACGCAGTTGAATCACACCCATCAGAATGGACGACGTGCACGACATTTCCTAGGAATTTACTTTCTGTACGCGAATGAACTTTGACCAACGCTCCACCGATTTTTAAGCTAGTCGCGGTGGTCCCTTTGGAAAGCAGTTTGATTTCACATGATTGATCGTGCCCCGCACGATACAGCAGGTTGGCTTCATTGCCATTGCAGCGACGGGATTCATCATGTTCAGCCATTTTCCGATGGCAGATGGTTATTTCCTGACGGCATGAAGTGGACTTTGGTCCCATCCTGCCAGCCCATCACAAAACGTGATAGCGTAGTTTCGGCCGAACATAACTTGATCCAGCTGCGGAAAAGGAAGAGAAATAATGAAAATGATTGTGGCGATGAGCAAAGCCTTGGTAGTTTTTTGGATCGGAATCACCGGAACGTTTCATTGCTCGACGGCACCGGGACAAGTGGGC
>JAYZAR010000335.1:0-8990 GCA_036339635.1 Planctomycetota bacterium
TTGATCTGGGAATGGTTTGCATAACTCGCTGGGAGCCCAATTTAGATCGAACAGTTCGGTAATCCGAGCCGCTGCCGCATCCGGTAATTGATTGTCGACACACATCAAGTGTGCCGAGATCATGGCTGCACCGCGATGCCCATCAGCGAAATAATTCATTTCGGGCGATCTTGCCAGGGCGTTCAATCCGAGGTGGACCAACCGTTTGTCAGTAATGCTCTTGTCTTCGGCGATTAGTCGCCGACCCAGGTCCGTAGTGCAACCACCTATCAGGCTCGCAGCGCTGAACGCAGATTGACGACGCGTAAACATCTCATTCTCCGTGATCTTCAGGCGATCAGCCCACCGGTGTTGCTCTCATGCTGCGGGACGCTCGAATGCCGCGGAAGTCAGCTGGGATTTAAACTTCCTGGTGTTTGGACATTGAGATTGACGGGCAATTGAATTTGAAATCGCGCCCCACCGAGGGGACTTTCGCTGGCGATGACCGTACCGTCCATTCGAGTACAAATTCGTCGAACCAATGCCAGTCCAAGCCCATGCCCTGGTAGTGTTTGATGGTTGGCTCGATGAAAAGGTTCGAAAATTCGTTCACGATTGGCTTCCTCAATCCCGTTGCCATCGTCATCAACAGTAATCAGAAGACTTTCGTACTCCGTGGTGGCAGACACCTCGACTTTCGTTTTACCGAATTTGCAAGCGTTTCCAATCAAGTTGCCAATAGCACGTGCCAACCCGTTGCGGTGAGTCATGAAGTTGTTGGGCGCGTCGGAAAAAACGGTGCGTATATCCAAGCTTCGCGCGAGGGGGCGGTGTGATTCTACGATCTCCTCGATGAGTTCGGGCACGTTCACAGCCGCTTTATCGGCGAATTGATTGGCGTCACCGAATCGGACGTAATTAAGTAACTCTCCAACTAATTCGTCAAGTTCTTCGGTTGCCGTCTCAATCGCGATGATCCGTGTGTCGCGTTGCTCATCGTCTCTTGCGGTTCGGATCAGCTCGGAGGCAAAGCGAATCCGTGCCAGGGGCGTTCGCAGCTCATGGGAAACAGCTTGCAACAATTCTTTTTGGTCCTTGATTGAATTTTCAACGTGATTCGCCATCTTATTGAAGGCATGTGAGAGTTGAATTGTATTGCTGGATTTGTCCTCGATTCGAGCTGAAAAATCTCCGTTTGCAATTTCCATCGCGACTGCTTCGACCATCCGTAATTGTTTTACAACAGGTCGCAGTAGAAAAGCGATTGCGACGGCAGCGAATAAAAAAATCGCGGCCAAAGCGAGTAGTTCAACATAGTCGGAAGGTCCCACGAATTGTGGTAGCGGCCCCAGTTCAACGAGGTAAGGGGAGGAGGGAAGGCTGGCTTGGATCATGCCCCAAAAAAAAACGGCCTCACCTTGATCCAGTCGCGCGACCAGCTCCGCAGGCATTGGCCGTTCGGAACGGTCGATGACACGAACCGGGTATTTAAATCGAGATTCCACACGCTCCATCGTTTGGAGGTATTCTTCTTCGCCGCCACGAATGATCTCGTCGCGTGCGAGGAGTGCGCCTCCCCCCAATGCCTCTTCGATGACGGCTATATTTCGGTCGAGGTTTTGCTTGGTGTACAGATAGTTGGCGATCAACGATGCGACGAACAGAATGAAGGCCACCCCAACGTAGAAACGTAAAAAAAGTCGCGTCATGTCGATTACTTAGCGAGGAGATAGCCGACACCGCGTACCGACTTAACGAGCTGTGGGTTATTTGGGTCATCGCCGAGCTTTCGACGCAGTCTTGAGACGCGTAGATCGATGGAACGATCTTGCCCATCGTATGGAAGTTCGAGCAGTTGGAGATAGATTTCTTGACGTGACGCGGGGGTTCCAGCCCGTTCTGCTAGAAACTCCAGTAAGTCGAACTCGGCGGTGGTCAATTCGATGAGCTGCTCGCGTAGTGTTGCTTCACGGCGTGCTCGGTGAATTGCGATTTCGCCAACTAGCAGGGGATCCGTCTCGCTACCGGTCATTGCACGATCAGTGCGTCGTAAATGGCTTTTTAAGCGTGCCAGCAACGCCCGAGGACGAACTGGTTTACTCATAAAGTCGTCCGCTCCCACGTCCAAGGCGACGACCTCATCAACCTCATCGCCGCGAGCAGTAAGCACAATAATTGGTCCATCAAACTGGTTGCGGACCTTGCGACAAACGTCGAAGCCGTTCATTCCAGGGAGGTTGATATCCAGAACTATTGCCTGGTAGGAGTGAGATAAGATTCGACTAACCGCTGACAAACCGTTGTTGTCTACCTCGATTTGGAATCCTTCCTCGGTGAGGAAATCTTGGACCATGCTTGCCAAATTAGGGTCGTCTTCTACGATCAGAATTTGATGCGGCAACGAAATCACTCCTGTTTGGTGAGCGCGTGCTTGAAATGTGCAGATGAAACGAGTGGCCACTCCAAGGACGCGTCAGCAAATCGGGATGGGACGAGGCGGCTCACTTTTAAACTTTGGTTGAAAAACACGTATCAAACCTGTCCGCTCCGCCCCTCAGATTGTAGGCGAAATGGTGTCCAGTGTCTTTCTGTCACCGAAGTTGTTTGCGCGTTCTCATGCAGATTGCGAGCACCTAGGCTTGTGGACGGTGACGCCGGTTCAACAGGTATTTCTCCACAAATCACGTGAGTTCTTACGGAATGTCTGCTGAAATCGAGCTGAGTCAGCAATTTCACTACAGCTTTTGGCGGTCATATGCTGGAAGGCGGTTGATTTTAGTTCGCCGCAAAAAATGACTAATCCGTCATCGTTGATTCGCGGCAAGCGAGTACGCGGGCAACGAAAAGGACGTTTAGTTTGCCATCTTTCGAGTTTTGGTTTCTGGAATCGCATTCGGGTGAATCGGTTCAGTGAGCCCGTTTTATCACGAGATTCCGTCGCCCGGATTTGAGAGGTTGATTGATGCAAAGGGTTTTCAGTGCGAGAAACGGCCCCGGTAAAAGAGTGCAATGCGATCTATCTCGCCCCAGCGAGGAATCGCTTTCTGAGGCGTTACGAATCGGCCCAATTGAACTGTTGATCCGGTTATTTTGAGGCCGGTCCCGTAAGCGTTGTTGATGATTCTCGCGTTCGGCAAACCTGGCTGGAAACGAGTGTGTTGATGACCGGTGAAGCGTTGTCGCTTGGCGTTGATTTTTTGAAACAGACGGAGTCTCGGAACGATGCCCGATTTTTATCAGCATGATTTGGTAACGACGATCCATGATTTGCAGACCGGGCGACTCGATCGATTGGAAGTGATGCTTCGTGACGCGTCACTGCAAAATCGAATCGGACTGGTTTTGCCTGTAACTGCGGCCGATATGCGGGCAGAGCCGTTTGATCGCATCGTTGCTGAATTGGTGGATGCCGATTACATCGACACAATTGTCGTCACGCTTGGTGTTGCGCCAGACCAGGCGGACCTCGATGAAACGCTGCAAAAAGTATCAGCGTTGGGGAGCCGCGCCCGAGTGCTTTGGACCGATGGGCCTGAGGTGCAGTCGATGTATGACGAACTGATTGAGGCAGGAATCGCTGTGAATACCCCGGGAAAAGGCCGCAGCGTTTGGACTGCTTTTGGTTGCCTGTTGGCTGACCCCGAGATCGATACGTTCGTACTTCATGACTGTGATATCGTGGATTATGACCGCTTATTATTGGCGAGAATGTGCTTGCCAATGACACACCCAGCCCTCGATTTCGAGTTCTGCAAAGCGTATTACGCGCGGGCGACGGATCGAATGCACGGTCGGGTTGTGCGGTTGTTGGTGACGCCTTTGCTCAGTGCGATGATGCAGATTTTTCCTGATAGCGAATTCATTCGGTTTCTTGCCTCTTTTCGCTATCCGCTGTCAGGCGAGTTCTCGTTGACACGTAATCTAGCGCGCTCCAATCGGATTCCCTGTGACTGGGGGCTCGAGGTGGGAACTCTGGCAGAGGTTTATCGCAACACGTCTTTGAAGCGAGTGTGTCAAACCGATTTATGTCGCCTGTATGAACACAAGCACCAAGCTCTTTCAATTGAAGATCGAAATTCTGGGCTGATGCGAATGGCAATCGATATTTTGACAACCGTCTATCGGACACTCGCCAGCCAAGGAGTGGTGATGAGCAGGGCGACCTTTATCACACTGCGTTCTTCTTATTTGCGTGTCGCCCAGAATTGCATTCGGCAGTACGGGGCTGATGCCTTGGTAAACGATTTGCACTTTGACCGGCATCACGAGGAGAGCGCGATTGATGCGTTCGCTGGTTGTATTACCGAGGCGGCAGAGCTGTTTCGCGCGGACCCCAATGGGAAAGAGGCAATCCCGAACTGGACGCGTGTTCGGGCTGCCTTTCCTGGTTTCACTAATCGGCTGCGGGACGCATCGAAAACAGCCGGCTGAGAAAATGAACTGCCCCTCAGGAAGCCTTCGAGGTTGGTGGTCGTCAGGGGATCGTTATCACCGGGGGTTTTAGATCGCTGTGTTGTTTTGAATCGCTGGATTGCTGATTGGTGGGAAGTAATCTCAGTGGCGGAGCATCGTTCGGTTTCTGGGAGAATTGCTACGCGTGGTTTCCCGCTGCCGCTTTTTCTTCGGCAGCACTTGGTTTCAGGTACCGCGGGGCAAGTTGCAACGGGTTGACCCATTGCCCGAGGTGGGCGCCAAGGAAGCCGAGCAGGCCGGTTCCGATCGCATCACACTGCCGTTTCAGCGCCGCTCCGACACGGTTTCCGAGGGTTTGGGCATCGCCGGCTAATCCAATGTCGCCGGGCAGTTTCGCCAGTTTGGTTTCCCAGGCCTCCATTTCCAAGACTTGAACGTTTGGCGGGTGAGTCGACCAGCCTTGCGGAATCGAAGCAAACTCAGGAAGCAGGTTTTTTTGATGAAAAAGTCCCGCGTAGACCTGATTTCGGTACGCATCCAAAGAGACAGAGACCGTTTTCAAAGCAGGTGCCTCGCTCATTGTTGCTGCCGCGATTGAAGCAAGGGAATCGACAGCAACGAGTGGTAAGCCGAGCCCATAGCTGAGCGATTTTGCGGTCGTCACACCGATTCTGAGCCCAGTGAATGAGCCTGGGCCGTCGGCGACGCTTAGAAATTCGGGCATCGTGTCGGATTCGCGACACCACTTTAAAGTTTGGTCGAGTTCGGGAGCCAGTGTCGCCGCAGTTCGCAGGGTTGAACTTAGATTGGTGAACCGGATCGGCTCTCGACCTCGCAGGAGGGCAATGGAGCCTTGCCGCCCCGTGGTCTCGATGGACAAGTGAATTGTCTGCGGGGTCACTTCGATCATCGTTTTGTCATGATTTGGATGCGAAATCTCAGTCGCCCCCCCCGGGGGATTGTCGTGGGATTGCTGAAAAATTTTATTTGCCCTTACAATTCACTTGTCGAAACCGCTATTTGAATGAATTGAAGAGACCGGTTGAGGTCTCCAGCGTATAAAATGTCGGTGTTTTAAAAAATGCGGGCAATCGAAACTGAAGAAACACCTAGAGCCTGCTTAGCGGGCCTCAGTGAAGCCGAATCTTAGGATGTTCTGTTGAAACGCGCGTTGATTAGCGACATTCACGGTAACCTCGAGGCACTCGAGGCGGTGATGGACGACATCAACCAGGTGGGTGTAGACGAAATTTTTTGCCTAGGGGATATCATCGGGTATGGGCCCAATCCATGCGAGTGCCTGGATCTGGTGATGAAACACTGTAAAGCATCGATCCTTGGCAACCACGACCAGGCAGCGCTGTTTGACCCTGATGGGTTCAATCCAATGGCTCTGCAGGCCATTTATTGGACTCGGGATCAGCTGGATAACGGCCCGGGCTCGCCCACTCAAGTGAACCAGAGGTGGGATTTTCTGGGGGAGTTACCGCGGTTGATCGACGAGGACGAATTCAAATTCGTCCATGGATCTCCCCGTGATCCGACCAACGAATACGTCTTTCCCGAATACGTCTTTGATCAGCGGAAGATGGAGATCCTGTTTGGCAAGGTCAAGCAGTTCTGTTTCATGGGGCATACACATTTGCCCGGCGTTTTTTCAACGAATTGTGAATTCATCTCACCGGATGAATGTGATTACACGTTTGAGCTGGGGCGCGAAAAGCTGATGATCAACGTGGGGAGTGTCGGCCAGCCTCGTGACGACGATCGCCGCTCATGCTACGTTGTCCTTGATATGGAAGCCCGGACGTTAAATTTCCGCCGGGTTGAATACGAAATCGACAAAACGGCAAACAAAATCTACGACGTTCCCGACCTCGCCGATGGGCTCGGCGATCGATTAAAGCATGGTCGATAAGCGAACTGCACCGATTTCCCTGCGACGAAATTGACACGAACCGCCATCGTCAGCGATATCCATGGCAACTACACGGCATTGCAAGCCGTGTTGGAGGATATTGACGGTCGAAATGTTGACCGCATCGTTTGCCTTGGAGACGTAATCGGCTACGGTCCATCGCCTTGTGAATGTCTGGACGAAGTCAGTAAGTTCGAGTTTTGCGTACTGGGGAATCACGACAGCAGTGCTTTATTCGACCCCGAGGGATTTAACCTCGCTGCGGAGCAGGCCATCTTTTGGACCCGTTCTCGTATTCAATCGCCAGTTGACGGCGTGGAGCAGGGTCGGCGGCGGATGCAATTCATTTGCGGTTTACCTCGCGTTGTGGATGAAGGTAGTTCGTTGTTTGTCCATGGTTCGCCGCGTAGCCCGACCAATGAATACGTCTTCCCCGAGGACACTCAAAACATCAAGAAGATGGAGAAGTTGTTCTCGTTAGTGCCGAGCATTTGTTTCCAGGGCCACACGCATGTGCCTGGAATCTTCACCTGCGATTATCGGTTTGTTCGACCTTGTGAAATCGGAGCGGGTTACGGAGTCAGTGACCCTAGCCAACGCATGATGGTAAACGTTGGCAGTGTTGGGCAGCCACGGGATGGGGACCCCCGTAGTTGTTACGTTGTCTATGATGGTCAAAGTATCGAATTCCGACGCGTCGAATACGATGTTGAAAAAACCGTGCGGGCGATCGAAGCTGAGCCTGAGCTCGATGACTTTCTCGGTCATCGTCTTCGAGAAGGGCGGTAACTGATTCTGTTGGTGCTAGTTGGTCGATGCCAATCGCCGGTAGGCATTGGTGATTTTTCTGCGTCTCTCTCGGGTGGTGCAGCTAACCTCGCAAAACTCGCGGGGTCGGCGATTGTTGTCACATCATTTGACGGTTGCAACTATGTTCGGAGGAAAGCAATCTGCTCGACTCTTATGCCCTACCACCGATGGAGTTTGCTATGCGATTTCACTTGCCTGCGTTTGGCCGAGTGATTTGCACGCTCGGCATTTGTTTCTTTGCGTTTCAAGCACGAGGTGCAGAGCACCCGCACGTTGTGCTGGTCATGGCGGATGATCTTGGCTACGGAGACGTGCAGCCGTTGAATCCGGCTTCTCGGGTGGCAACTCCCGCCTTCAATCGACTGGCACGCGAGGGGCTGACCTTCATTGATGCTCACACTCCTTCTGCGGTGTGCACGCCAACACGATATGGTTTGCTAACCGGGGAATATTGTTGGCGAACACGGCTTAAACGTGGCGTGCAAAATGGATACGGAGCTCCTTTAATCGCCGCCGAGCGTTCAACGATTGGAACCATGCTTGGCCGAGCTGGTTACCGGACTGCGGTGGTTGGAAAATGGCATCTCGGGTTGGGATTTGTGGGAAATGAGAAAGAGGGAATTGACTTTAGTCAGCCATTGTCGCACCACCCTGGGAGCGTTGGCTTTGACGAGTCATTTATCATTCCCGCATCACTCGACTTTCCGCCGTACTTTTATTTCAAAGACGGGCTAGCAACCACGCAGGAAATGGTGGATCAGGCGAGGAGCAAGTTTCCCGCATTTACCCGAAGTGGACCCCGTGCAGCAGACTTCAACATGAGAGGCTGTCTAGATCGTTTGACAGATGAAGCAATTGCGGTGGTGCAATCGATGAAGGATTCTGAGCAGCCGACGTTCCTTTACTTTCCGTTAACGGCACCTCATAAGCCTGTGCTCCCGAGCTTGCTATTCATGGGTTCGACAGAGCTTGGTCCTTACGGAGATTTTTTAAGGCAGGTCGATGGAGCAATTGGGCGAGTCATCCGCACGCTCGAGACGGAAGGCGTGCTTGAAGAAACGCTTTTGATTGTCACCAGTGACAACGGTTCTTTCATGTATCGCCTGAATGAAGACGCGATGGATCACACCGAGGACGAGACGGTCCAGGGGTACCGAGCCGAAAATCACACTGCAAATGGTCGCTGGCGTGGCACCAAGGCGGATATTTGGGAAGGAGGCCATCGAGTCCCCTTCTTTGTGCGCTTGCCAAATAAGAAGCTCGCAGGCACGCGGGTCAATCGAGTGGTGGGGTTGGTCGACGTGATGGCGACGCTAGCTGATTATCTTGATCTCACGCCGGTCCCCAGCGACGGCCCTGATTCCGTCAGCTTTGCCGATGCATTTAAAAATCCAGTCAGTGGGTCAGTTCGTCCGCCATTGATTTGTCATTCCGCGAACGGAATGTTCGCAGTCCGCGTAGGAAAATGGAAGTTGGTTGCCGGGAATGGCAGCGGCGGCCGTCAGGCTCCGAAGGGAAAGCCGTTCGAGGAGCCATGGGAGCTGTTCGATTTAAGCAGCGATCCTGGAGAGACGACCGATGTGGCCGCGAACCATCCGGAAGTTTTTGAAGGCTTGAAAAAAACGCTGTACGAAATCAAGGGTAACGACTGATTGTGACGGACGCTGGTGCCGCGGTGATCGCCTAGGGCTTCGCTTTTGGATCAATGCCGCTGAGCACGCCAAAAAACTGATCACATCTTGGGGACGGGCGTTTGCCACACAAAAAAATGCCCGTGCGTTTGGCCAGCGTTTAGGCCGCGAGCAGGGTCGAGAGGGTAATGCACCACTAACTGTGAACGTAAAATGATATCAAGCGACACCGAGAC
>JAYZAR010000336.1:0-22945 GCA_036339635.1 Planctomycetota bacterium
TGTCTTCTTCGGTTTCGCTGGTGCATCGATGGGGATCAGGGGAAAGACCTGCGATGGAATCCGCACTTCTTCCATCATCTTTTCTAACTTCTGCACGACTTGGGGATGCTCACTGGCAACATCGTTCTGTTCGCTGACATCCGTCGCAAGGTTGTAAAGCTCGGTCTTCAAAATTCCTTTGGACATATTTTGTCGAATCGCTTTCCAATCCCCCACGCGAATACTCTGCTGTCCGCCGTACGCGGCGAATTCGCGGTACAAATAAGGTCGCTCAGACTGTTTTTGTCCTAGTAGCGTCGGCAGCATGGAGATTCCGTCCACCTCATCCGGGACGCTATCGATTGCACCAACGGCATCTAATAAGGTCGGCATCCAATCCTCAAACCCCGTCACCCGATCGCTCTCGCTTCCTGGCTCCACTTTTCCGGGCCAGCGAACGATCGTCGGAACCCGAACACCACCTTCGTAAAGCGATCCTTTCAAACCGCGTAATTCACCAACGCTGCGAAAGAACTCGTAATCAACTTCTCTTCCCAGGTGCGTCGTGCCATTATCACTGGTGAAGACAACCAACGTGTTGTCAGCCAACCCAAGTTCATCTAACAGCCTCAACACATTACCAACGTAGGTATCCAATCGGGTGATCATCGCCGCATAGGCTGCCCGAGGCGTGAAGTGAGGCGTGTAACCATATCCGGCGTCGCGTGTGAACGGCGGATCGTTCCAACCAAGATCTAAATACGGCTTTAGGTCTTCATCAGGCACATGCAACGCGACGTGTGGAATGACCGAGGGGTAATACAAGAAGAATGGGCGTTCTTTATTCGCTTTGATGAATTCAATTGCGGCATCATGAATGCGATCCGGCGCGTAATCAGTCCCCTGAAACATCGCGTAGCTTTTGGCGTCCGTTTTGTCCGAGCCATCGGGAAGTGACGCGTGTCCTGGTACGGGAGGATCGTTATTTAGCTGGATATGCTTGGCATCGTCCCAGAGGTACGAAGGGTAGTAACTGTGAGCATGCGCCTGACAGTTATAGCCAAAGAATCGATCGACGCCTTGATTCAGTGGGCGTCCGCTCGACTCAGGTCCGCCGAGTCCCCACTTTCCAAAGGCTCCCGTCACATATCCCCCAGTTCGCAATAATTCCGCTACGGTGACTTCGCTGTCAGGAATCGGCCATTGCCCCTCAGGAGGAGTTGAGCGGTTGTTGCGGACAAACGCGTGTCCGGGATGCTTACCTGTCAGCAATACGCAGCGCGATGGAGCACAGACCGCATTCCCACTGTAGTGCTGGGTGAGACGCATTCCATCTCGTGCAAGTTGATCTAAGTTTGGGGTGCGAATCAGTTTTTGCCCGAATTCACCGACCTCGCGATAGCCGAGATCGTCGGCCAATATAAAAACAATATTCGGTGTCTCTGCCGCTCGTGCGATTCCAAACGCTGCCGCAAAGAATATCAAAGCCAACTTAATTCGCATTATTCTCTTCTCGTTTGATTGTTAGGTAGGCGGTCAAACTTTAGCCTTTCTACCCAGTGAACCATCTGCCGTTAATCCCCGGCGTCTAGTGTTGCCCCCGTCATGATAACAGGAGCTGGTCGCGCAGTTATTCATACTGCTAACGTCGATCCTCGAACGCGTATTTGACGAGCTTCGAGTGGGTGCCCGCTGCTGCTCAAACGCCCGAAGCGGACTATCATAAGCGACGACGACGTGACTTTCATTCCCTGTTGTCTTTCTTTTTAAATGCTAATCATTCGTTCGCTTATTCATGCATTCTTCTGCGCGACTTTGCTGGCGCAGCAGCCGCCTTATGATCAACCTCCAAAGGCAGAGCCGCCGTATTACCGTGTTCGGTACGAGGCGTCGACGCGGGAGGGAGAGTGCGTCTTTCCCGTCAGCTATACGCTCTGGGTGCCTCCTGCCATCAAAAAACTCCGAGGCGTGATCGTCCATCAGCATGGATGTGGAGAAGGGTCCTGTCGTTCCGGGCAAACAGGGGCGTTTGATCTGCATTGGCAAGCCCTGGCCGCCGAGCATCAGTGTGGGCTGCTGGCTCCAGCATACGAACAACCAAATGATGCAGATTGTCAGATGTGGTGTGATCCACGCAATGGATCAGGCTTGGCCTTTGAACGCGCGTTGAGCGAACTGGGGATCGCGTGCAATCATCCTGAGTTGGCTACCGTTCCTTGGGCACTGTGGGGGCACAGCGGTGGCGGGCACTGGGCCGGTGGCATGCTGTTCTTGCATCCCGAGCGTGTTGCTGCGGTCTGGCTGCGTTCAGGCGTTCCACTCCTGGAACCAGTCGACGGTCGCGCTATCAAGCCGCATGAGATTTCCAGCGGCTCACTCCGCGTTCCAATCATGTGCAACTTTGGCACGAAAGAGGGTTTTACTGTTAAAGACAGTCGGTTTTCTGGCGTTTGGCCGGCGAACGAGAATTTTTTCAGAGCAATGCGAAGCCGGAACGCGTTAATCGGCATCGCGGTTGATCCGCTAAGTAGTCACGAGTGTGGAAATCAGAGATACCTAGCGATACCTTGGCTTGATGCTTGCCTGAAATTACGCTTACCAGAGCGCGCCGATCAACCACTTCGCAGCGTGAACGCAACCTCGGGCAAGATCGTTCCATGGCAACAAGCCGCACCGGAACCACCGCTTGATTCGATCTGGTTACCCAGCGATGCGATTGCAACCGCATGGAAAGAATATACCGAAGATACCGAGGTCGTTGACCGCACTGCACCACCGCCGGCAACCAATGTCACACTGGTGGGTGATGAATTGACTTGGCAAGCGACAGCGGATCTTCAAAGCGGCATCTCGCACTTTCTTGTGCAGCGGGATGGGGTCACAATCGCAATGATTCCAGAGAAACCAAGTCGCTCCTTTGGTCGCCCCTTATTCCAAGGACTTCAATACAGTGACACCCCCTCGTTTCCACTAGTCGAGATGAAATGTTCGGTTCCGCCGATCGCCGCCGGTGCAGCCAATCCCTACCAGGTGTTGACTGTGAACACCGCGGGGCAGGTCTCGCGGCAAAAGTAAGGAAAAGCGATATTGCGAGTGTGCCGCGGTTTTCCTTCTCGCGCCATCTTGCACCGTTGAGGTCTGGCAACGTTGGGCAATGCCGGCATCGCAATGATCGTTGGTGAGGTTTCTGCCAATCGTTATGCACCGTTTGGTGGAGGCTTGGTGAAGCTAGCGACTAGCAACGTGCGGCTCAGGAAATGTGAGGCGATGGGTCGTCGAGATAACGTCGTCGGGGGGATGGGCGACACACTGCCGTTGGGTCGTAATCAATGTCGGTGTGCGAATCAGAACATCCGCTGCAAAGCATGAGTGCTCATCTTGGAATTCTGTTTCTACTCAGAAATCGATTCTGCAACAGAGATTGGTGGTCCGCTTGGGCCCTCTTTCAGGGCATTCATAAGGGAAAACCGAACAATCGACACCACCGATGCGATCACAATCTCAAGGAGAATAAGCATAGGGTTGCGGCAGAATCTGGGATCTTTTCGGAAGAATATGCGTCTGACTATTACAATGGAAACGATTCCAATGCTGCTTCCGTCGCTCGGCTTGGACCAGTGAAATGCCCCCCCGATCCTATCACCGCCGCCTGTCGCAATGCCGTAATCCGCGACGATTGGTCGCCGAGCGACTTGAAGATCGCAGGATGTTGGCTGTCAGCTTCCAATTTGATTACATCCGTAACAATCAAGTCGGTTTCAATGACCCGACGCGGGGCGATGGTTTTAGGTCAGCTTTGGAATCGGCTGCCTCTCGTTTGGGTGACCAAATGCAGCATGAAGCAACCATTGAAATGGATGTCTATTCGTTCGAATTCACTGGCTCTGAGGTTGCCCATGCGGCATCGGAGAGTCAGCCCTCACTCCTAGAGGGCGGTTTTTTAGCGAATGTGATTTCGAACAAGATAATCAACGGGATTGATTCCAACGGCACAGCCGCCGATGGTGTATTGGAGATCTTTTTTTTCGATGAGAACGACGAGTTCGTTTACGCAACTGACCCTGCTAACGGGGTCACCGGAAATCAACTCGATTTGCAGTCAATCGTCATACACGAACTAGTACACGCGATTGGATTTACCAGTAATACGAACGGCAATGGAAGCGATGATGCAGGAGCCGGTCTCACATCCCCCGGAACCTGGACGCTTTACGACCGTTTTTTATCTGATCGGGACGGCAATCGATTGATCGATGCCGATCCGCTGTCGGAAACCGCTTTCCGGATGGACATGTCGGCGACCGGTTGGCCAACCGCCAGCATCGGTGGCCCTGGCCCGACTGGTGGTTTATTTTTTGACGGGCCATTGGCCACGGGAGTCTATGGTGGGCCTGTTCCACTCTACTCCCCTTCGATCTATGCTCCTTCCTCAACGGCGTCTCATCTTGACAGCGAGGGAGTTCCCGGCCCTTCCGTTTTTTCGCCCCTCACGCATCTGATGTCGCACGCGACGGTTGTCGGTGCTATCCCGCAAGAATTGACTTTACTTGAAAAGGCAATCCTGTCGGACACTGGAATCATGTTCCACCTGAGTGAGGGATACGAGTTTGGAGATGCCGTAAATCCATATCCCGTTTCGCTCGCCCAGGATGGCCCGCGACATTTTCCAAGTGACTTGATGCTTGGCGTCGTGAAAGATTACGAGCAGGAGGGTTCACCAGCGTTTGACATGGCGGATCTCGATGACGATGGGATCCTTTCGATGTCAGATTTTGTCGTCGCTGGAAGTGTGGGCGCAAACGAAGCTGCAACAGCAAGCATTCGTGTCGAAGCATCGTCAGCAGCAACGTTGGATGCCTGGATTGACTGGAACCAAGATGGCGACTGGAATGACACGGGTGAGCAAATCTTTGTAAACCAAAGCGTGACTGCCGGCTTCAACCATCTAGCGCTGCAGGTTCCAGCCACAGCGACCCCAGGCTCGACCGCCGCTCGCTATCGGCTCAGTACTCAGCGTGATCTCGGTACCACTGGCTTAGCTGCTGATGGGGAGGTCGAAGATTACCAACTCTCTATTTTGGACGGTTCACGCGCTCCATCGGTTTCCGTGAGCGGCGTGGCAGGTCCTTCCACCGTGCTCTGGTCGAATGATCGACTCAGGATTGCAAGCGGGGATTTCACTACCTTTGCCGCTTCCATTGAGGACATCGGTTCGCTCCAGCTAATCGGTGAGGCTGGCGATGACATCGTGACGTTAGCGCTCGATGATCTAACCTTGCCGAGTGGCGGTTTACGTTTAATTGGAAATGCTGGGCAGAACTCGCTTCGGACCATTGGTATCGGGCAAACGTTGGACCTCACCAATCAAAGCCTCATTGCAACTGACTTTCAGCATCTCGACCTGACGCACGGTGAGGCGAATACCATCACGCTCGATCGAATGGTGATCGGGGGACTTTCACCGGTCACTCAAACGGTCTTAGTATCACTGGGGAAAGGTGATCAGATTCATTTGCAAGATGTTGAGACTTGGCGGATGGGGATCCCCGTCATGGAGGAATCTTTTTTACTGACAGCGACAAATTCCGTCGGTGGACAAACCATACAGGTCAACACTGATTACCCATGGCAAAATGTTCTGAAGGCCGGGGATGTCAATGCAGATGGGACAGTCAGTAGTTCGGATGCGTTAAAAATCGTCAACGAATTAGCGCGGCGATCCTTTTCCGAGGCAAGCACCCAGCAATTAGTCAATCCTGCGACGCTCACAACTTGGCCCGCAGCGTATTTTGACCACAATGGCGACAACCGTGTTACCGCCTTGGACGCGCTGCGGGTCATCAATGACATGGCTCGCTTGGCGACCGCAGGTGAAGGCGAAGCGAATCTCGCTGTTATCGTTTCGAACGGCCAAGCATCCAGCAGCCTTGATTCATCGAGGGATGAATTGTGGATGCAGCAAGAGCTAAGGAGCCACTACGCGATCACTACGCGCGCGACTAAGCAGACCAACTGGAATGCGAACGTGATCGATGGAATTGGAGAACTCGCGCGAGGCTCCTCCGCATCGGAGGCAGAAACAGAAAACAAGATATCGATTGTTGATGCGGCCCTAGCCACATGGCAAACAGCGTTACCATACCTTTAATTAGTGAATCACTGGTACCATCTAGCAAGCTTCATGAAATCGGCTTGATTGTGCCTGCTTGTTTTCGAGTCGCTCAAACGGACCCACCCCATACGCACTGCAGGCACGGGAGCGGTTACGAAAACTCCCGGTGACCTGTCATCCTTTGTTAGTTTTCATCGAGGTGCTTCGTAGTGCTGACCTTCGGCGACCGCGACTTCTTCTTCGGGGATTGGCATCTTGTCAAAGGTTCCCAGGAACCCGCTTTCGAAGAATCGCCCCATCGGCCCCGCCAAGATCGCTGGCAACAAAACCAAGTCCCCTATCAGTGCCGCTAATAAAAGAAAAACCATCAGCCACGCGAAATGCAGGATTGGCACGAAGGTACTGATTGCAAATACCAATAAACCCGAAGCACAGATGAACGTCGTGTGCGTCATCGCGCCTGCACAACGACGAAAGGCGATGTGTAGTGAGCGAATTCGAGAGTAACCAGAATCCAGGCCGCGTCGGAACCATGTCAAAAAGTGCACGGTATCATCGACGGCGATTCCTAATGCCGCGCTAGCAGTCATCACCGATCCGATTTGGACCGGGGTATTGCACCACTCCAAGCCACCAAACACGACGACGGCAGGAAACAAGTTTGGAATCATGGCCAGCACCGCCGCCGAGACACTTCGCAACACTAAAATCAAGACGACCGCGATCACTCCAAAGGCGGCCAGAAAGCTCCGTACTAGATCCTGCAGCAATTGTCGCTGAGCTTTGTAGATTAGAGGGATTACACCCGTGTAAATCGCGGATGCCGAATCCTCCACTAACAGGGGATCGACCTGATGGCGCAGTTCCTCGGCAAAGTAGCCGTAGTCGAGGTCGCCAATCGCAGGGGCTCTTACCGTGATCCGCCACAGCTGGTGCGTTTCGGTATCGGTCAAGAAGTGAGCTTGGGACAATCGATATTCCGTCGAATCCCGGTTGATTACCTCACGTTCAATCACACTCCGCACACTACTGCCAGATTTTGGGACCGGAGGCAGAACGTTCAGTGCTGACATGGTCGAAACATCTTTCTTTGATCCATTGATTGCACTTTGGACCTTTGCCACCAGTTTCATTCGTTCGGTTAGAGTTCTGGAATCTGATTGTTCGAACTGCAAAACAATCTCAAGTGGCACCATCGGGCCGATTTTCTCTTCCAGCCAACGATAATAGGCGATCATATCGCTGCTTTCCAGGAAGCGATCCTGCAGTTTGACAGTCGACCGAATCGACGGAATCGCCCATGCGGCAAGCCCCATGAAGGTCAAGCAAAACAACATTAAAGGCAGATGCTGTCGAGCGATGAAGCTGATTGCTCGGTTGCCAATGCGTCTTCCAAAGGCGTTCCGAGCTTCGATCGAGGACTTGCCCGGCGGAAAAAGATGCAACGCTGCAGGGAGCAGCGCAAATAGGACTAAGATACTGGCGACGACTCCAGCCGCGGCATACACGCCAAAGGAGCGAATCGGATCAATCTTGCTGAGCATCAGCGAGACGAGTCCGATCGCAGTCGTCACCGCTGCCAACATGCAGGGAGTCCATCCGTGTGCGACCGCCGCTTTAACTGCGGCGTGGGGAGGCAGGTGACTCGCCGCGTCACGATAGTAATTGGCCAAGTGGACGGCCGACGAAATGCTCAGTACATAGATCAACGGTGGCAACATTGTCATCAATAAATTCATTTTGCCGCCGCTGTAGAACAGAATCGCCAGCGAAACACCTGTGCTGTACCCTGCAACCGCCAGCACCATGATCGCTAGCGGAAAACTCTTCATTCGCAACGAAGCAACGATAAAGGAAATTAGTGCTGAAAAACCGGCCAACTGAAAGAGTAATTTACGGCTTTCGGCATCGATGGCTGCCGCATCGACGGTCGGGCCCGCTAGTTTTAGTGCCGCGGGGTCGATGGCCGTTTCAGATTCAGCCAAGCTGATGATTCGGTCAATTGCAGCCGGCCGATCTGCGCGACCTGCGGCAGACGTAATAAGTACCACGCAGGTTGTCTTTCCATCAGGTCCAAGCAGCCCACCCTTCATCCGTCGTAAAGCTTGATTACGACTCAAGCCGCCCGCTTCGAGGTTAGCGATCGCATCGGGGCCGGTCAGTGCGTCCTGAAAGTATTCTGTTTCCTTAAGTGCTTCCGCCAATTGCGGAATCCGAGGATCGTCTAAGTTGGCGCCAGGCCAACTCACCACCACCGCCTCGTCTGTCCCAAATTGTTCTTCAAACCAGTCATAGACATCCGTGGCTGCAAAGGAACGGGGCAGCCATTGTCGAGGATCATTTGAAGTGCTCTTAAGAGCGGCCCGAGCCCCGTAGGCTACAAACGGAGCGGCCGCGACCATGCAGACCAAAATCAAGATCGAGATGAGCTTGGAATGCGAAGCTGATTGATTCGATCCATCGCTCATGCGTTCAGAAAGCTCATTGCCAAAATGGCGAGAGAGGGTCCAGCTTGACGCCCAGCATTCCCAGGCGAGACAGTAATGATCAGCGAAACAGGATTACTCAGCGAAACAGGATGGCAGAAAGTTTTCCAGAAGACGCGCAAATTCCTCTGGCTGCTCCCAGCTCGGTGCATGGCCACACTCATCTATGAACTCCAACTGCGCGTTCGGGATTCGCCGGTGGAACTCTTCAGCGGTCGACGGTGGGGTGATCTCATCGTTCGCACCCCAAATGATCAGCGTCGGTAATTGCAAACTGTCCAACTCGTGTTCGACGCTTCGGTCTCTCGTCGCTCTTGAAACTCGCAAGATAAATCGAGCGTAATCACGATCCGAAACCGCGCGATGCCACTCATCGACCAACTCTTCGGTCACCAATTCATCTTTGTGAAGAATTTCCGTGACTGTCGAACGAACGAACTCCCGGGACGGGCGGGAATTGAGTCCCCGCATCGGACTCTTCTCAAATAATCCAGCGCTACCGGCCAGGACTAGTCCCTTTGCAAAGTCAGGTCGATTGATGCAAATATCGAGCGCGACGAGCCCACCCAAAGAATTGCCGCAAATCACCAGTGGACCGAGATCTCGCTCCTCCACCAGATCGACGATCGTTTTACTCAGATCACTAATCTTACGGATCCCGCGTTGGCGGCGACCGGGTTGCGGGTCAACCGGTAATTGCGGCGCCAGCACATGATACCGAGGAGCCATTGACTCCATAACGATCCGCCAGTGCTCAGGCGTTCCGAATAAACCATGCAACAACAATACCGTCCGGGGACCATCGCCCATTTCCAGGACGTGGTCGATGTCAAAGTCAACACAAGCACCCTTGGCTTGTGACGAAAAAGGAGATATCACGGAACGATTTTTCCCGTTTCAGTCGTGCTCGCGGTCGCGTTAAATAGAGGATTGTAACGCCAGCACCTCCTTTCGTCGAATGGAGGTATTTTCCAAATAGATTATTTTGCCTTTTAGTCTGTTGTGAAGACAAAACGCCGGCGAATAGAGTCGAGGCCGTAAAACCGGAGATTGATCAACCTGAAAAAGAAAGCAAAAAGAACCACCCACAAGAGGGGACTGCTACTGCCGGATTGTATTTGCGGCTCCCAACTCCCAACTCCTAGCTCCTAGCTCCTAGCTCAATCCGATGCTCGCAGTTCCGCTTTCTCGTGGTTAGGCGGGCCCCAGGGTGAAAAGGTTCGCGTGAAATCACCATTACGAAAACGTCACTGGATTCATGCAACCGACTCATTCAACCGTTAGTAAGTGGACCCGGCGTCAGTGGGTGGGCCCGGCGATAGTACTTGGGCCCGGCGATGATTACTCATTCGGATCAACCTCTTTCTGGCTCCCTTGGTCCATTCATTTTCCCGAGTGTCCTTATCACGATAATGTGTCGGATATCACTGGGATGTTGCATCCACGAGACGCCAATTACAGCCCACGTCGTTCACCGGTGTGTTACAAAAACCTACGTCAAAATCTCTTTGACGACCCGACCACTGACATCAGTTAGGCGGAAATCGCGTCCCTGAAAGCGGTAGGTTAATCGTTTGTGATCAATCCCGAATTGATGCAGCATCGTCGCGTGTAAATCATGCACGTGGACTTTGTTCTCTACCGCTTCATAGCCTAACTCATCCGTGGCTCCCCAACTGAACCCAGGCTTGATTCCTCCACCGGCGAGCCAGCAGGAAAACCCCATGATGTGGTGATCCCTGCCGCTCCCTTGCGCCATTGGGGTTCGTCCGAATTCGCCACCCCAAATGATCAAGGTATCATCCAGCATGCCACGCTGTTTTAGATCTCGCACCAGTGCTGCGGTACCTTGATCGACAAATCCAGCGGTGACCTTTGCGCCATTTTTGATCCCACCATGATGATCCCAGCCCCGGTGATAAAGCTGAATAAAGCGAACACCACGTTCCGCCAAACGCCTCGCCAGCAGACAATTCGACGCAAACGAACCATCGCCACCTTTGGTTCCATACATCTTCAAGATGTGTTGCGGTTCTTGCGAAATGTCCATTAACTCGGGAGTCGACATTTGCATTTTAAATGCAAGTTCGTACTGCGCAATCCGCGTGTTGATCTCGGGGTCTTTGTAAGACTGGTTGCCGATACGATTGAGTGACCGAACGGCGTCGATCACCTCTCTTTGTGACTTGACATTCACCCCGGGAGGATTGTTCACATACAGAACAGGATCACCCTGGGAGCGAAATTCCACCCCCTGGAACCGACTGGGCAAAAAACCACTGTGCCACTGACGCGCGGCAATCGGTTGCGACTGGCCACCGCCGACTGATGTAAGAACGACATATCCCGGCAAATCATTGCACTCAGATCCCAAACCATAAAGCAGCCATGATCCCATCGAGGGTCGGCCAGGAATCGCCGTGCCAGTGTTAAAGAGGGTATGCGCTGGATCATGATTGATTTGATCAGTCTGCAGCGATCGAATAATGCAGATGTCGTCTGCGATCGATCCGATTTTGGGTAGTACCGTGCTGATCGATTGGCCAGACGCACCGTAGCGTTTGAACGCATGTTGGGGTGCCAGGCATTTCAAGCGATCTGCTTGGCCCTGTAATTGCGCAATTTGCTTGCCTTGGGTGTACGATTTTGGCATCGGCTTGCCATCCATCTCAGCCAACTTTGGCTTATGGTCAAGCGTTTCTAAATGAGAAGGGCCACCCGCCATGCACAAGTGAATCACACGTTTGATTCGCGGCGTTGCGGTGCGGGGCTGGTAAGCACCACTCCAATCCGACGCATCGATGTTGGCTTCGGCCTGCCCTTCCTTTTGCATCATGGCTCCAAGCGCCGCCGCTCCGATTCCATAGGAACCGGCTCGCAAAAAAGTCCGCCGACACAGGTGGCTACTCATTGGATGAATCATGAATCGACTCAGTTTCTGGTAATGAATTCGTGCATATTGAAGACCGTTCGCGTCGCGGATAGCAAAGCCGCCACTTCGACGACATCTAAATCGGGCGCCATTGCCCGATCGCCTACCGCTGTCAATTCTTTGGCGGCATCTGCGGCAGCAGTAAAATGCTGGCGTTGAGACTCGATCAATTGGATGAGGACTTGTGTCTCTTCTTCGCTGGGGCCCCGACTCAAAGCTGTTTCAAAAATCAACTGGATGCGCTGAGTATCATCCGTTGCGTTACTTTTGAGAATTCGCTCCGCGAAAACTCGTGCTGCTTCGATGTAAGACGGATCATTCAACATCAATAAAGCAGCTAGAGGAGTGTTGGATCGAGTTCTCTCAGCGGTGCACTCCTCACGGGCAGGGGCGTCAAACAGCTTCATTGCGGGATGCAAAAATTGTCGTTGCCAATGCGTATAAACACCTCGCCGATATTGATCGGCCCCTTGGTCAGGTTTGTAAGTACGTCTTGGAAAATTTAAGTGACGAAGTAGCCCAGCGGGCTGATACGGTTTTACACTGCGTCCGCCCAATTCTCGGACCAATAAGCCACTGACGGTCAAAGCATTATCACGAACCATTTCGGCATCAATACGATACCGCGATTGTCTAGCTAACAGGCGATTGTAGGGATCCTTTTCCACTAACTCTGGTGGGGCGACCGAAGCTTGCTGATATGTTTCCGACATCGCGATTAATTTGAGGACATGTTTTACATTCCAGCCACTTTCGACAAACTCCAACGCCATCAAATCGAGCAACTCGGGATGGGACGGAAACTCACCTTGCGACCCAATATCGTCGAGCACCTTTGCCAAGCCCGCACCAAAAAATAGTTTCCAAAACCGATTGACCATCACTCGTGCAGTCAATGGATTCTCTGCAGACGTTAACCACTTGGCTAAATCCATACGATTTGCCCGCCGCTGTTCAGCGAGCTTCAGCGGGGGTAAGAAGTGGGGAACATTGGGCGTGACCACTTCGCCGCTATTGTCCATCCAATTGCCTCGCGGCAGAACACGCATTTCGCGTGGCTCCACACGTTGGGTGACGAGTGTCAGGCGAGTGTGGTCGTTTTCCAGCTTCGTCTGTTTTTCTTTTGCTTCTTTTAAACGCTCGCGTACCATCGCTAATTCAGGAGCAATGGTCCGATAGTAATCCAGCAACTGTTGGTTCTGCTGTTCGTTACGTTGCTCAGTCGCCAGTTGGACGATGGGCTTCAATTCAGCGGGTAGGTCAAGTCGTGGGTCTAGCTGCACGTCTCCCGCGGTAGCAGCCAATCGAATGCGTCCCAAGGTGTGGTGCGGATTCGCGTGATTTTGCTTGATGGTGATAACCAAATCCGTGCCCACAGTCGTGGGACTTGTCGACTCCAATTCACCTACCCATTCGTTTGCCTTACCAAATACCGGCATCACGGCCCAGCCCCAGGTTGCGCCCTTTGTATCACCATCAATCGCCGCGATGGCTTTCCAGCCTTTGAATGGATTGGCGTTGCTGGAGTCTTCCTGTTCAAAACTTGCTTTCGCTGTCGAGAATGGCAGTTGATTTAGGTTGCCCTCGCCATCCACGACTGCCACCTCGAACTCACTCATTACAAAGTTGCCATTGCCTGCCCGACCGGGGCCTTGATGCGGTAGTGATTCATGCGGCAGCACTTCAACGCGAAAGCCACGCATTTCCGCGATCGGCACTTTTGCCCTGATGGTGTAGGTATTTGTGCCGCCGGTGGGGCCCGATGCGAGTAACGATTGATCCGCTAACACCTCGAGTTTGGTTCCGTGTAAAGCCGTGGCCTCCAGTGGTGTCAGCACCTTCCAGCCGTCGTCACTACGACGCAACTCGGCTGCCCAAAGGTCCATCGATTCCTTCAGATCTTTGGTCTGATACTCGTCTGTCAATTTGCTAATCAGGTTCTGGACAGGGGCTAGCAGATCACTTAAACCCTGATCCGGAACGCGAACTGTCGGACCCCAATTCCCATTGCTATTGGCGCCCGAGTAAAGACCTCGCTCTTTGATGTCAGCGAAGAAAGATGCGAACTGATAGAAGTCTTTCTGAGTGAAAGGATCGAATTTGTGATCGTGGCACTCCGCGCATCCTAGGGTTGATCCCAGCCAGACGGTTGACGCGGTTCGAACTCGGTCTGATGCATACTTCGCCAGATATTCCTTCGGCTGCGCGCCGCCTTCAGCCGACATCATACCAAGCTTGTTGTAGCCCGACGCGACCAAGTGTTGCCGGGTCGGCTCGGGGTATAAGTCGCCAGCCAATTGCTCGCTGGTGAATTGGTCAAATGGCATATTGGCATTAAATGCATCAATCACGTAATCGCGGTACGGTGAAACGCTCACATCTTGATCACCGTGATAGCCGACTGTGTCGGCGTAGCGGACTAAATCGAGCCAGTAGATGGCCATCCTTTCGCCAAAGTGTGGCGATGCGAGCAAGCGATCAATAAGGTTTTCCCAGGCGTGGCCAGATTGGTCATTCAGGAATTCCTCAACCTCCGCTGGCGAGGGTGGCAATCCAATGATGTCAAAATAGGCTCGACGAACCAAAATTCGCGGGTCGGCTGGTGCGGAAGATTTCAGGCCCTGCCCGATCAGTTTCGATTGGATCTCCCTGTCAATCCAGTTGCCATGACGGTCCCCGGTCCGCAGCGGCGAATACGCCCAATGCTGTGACCAGACAGCGCCTTCTTCGACCCAGCGAACCAGAAGTTGGACATGTTCAGGAGAAAGTTGTTTTGGGTGATCTGGCGGCGGCATCGCCTCGCCTTCATCATCCGAAGTGATGCGTTGGATCAGTTCACTTGCCGCCAGATCCCCCGGAACGATGGCGAAACTCCCGTCTAAATTGGCGAAGGCACCCTGTTTTGTGTCCAACCGCATCCCATCGACGCCCCCTCCCTGCCGTTGGTCAGCGTCTGGGCCATGACAGGCATAGCAATGATCCGACAGGATGGGCTTGATATCGCGATTGAAATCAACTTTGTTTGCCGCGTTGGTTGCGACGGGAGCAAGTAACGCAAATGCCGCGGTGATCTGAACCAAAACACGCATGGAAGTCGGTGGATAATTCATGGGGTGGGTTGCCGAAAGCTATTTTAACGCACGCTGGTATTGTAGCTGATGAAACATCGAGCGTAGATATCGCCTGTCAGCATGACTCACGTACAACCCGCCTGATTTGCACGAATGCGCCTGGCTTGAGCGGCGGTAGAGAAGAAGGCTGGATTGTCCCGGGCTCATAAAATCAATGGTTCAGAGACGAATCCACCGCCCGTCGCCGCTAAAAGGACTTGCGGCAATCCTAAAAAACTCGGTTTGATCCTGTAGGCAACTAGTGGTCCCGCACTACGCCGCCCTTCGCTGGCTTCGCAAGTTTTCGATACATTGGTAGCAGGCCCGCCGAACCGCTTGCTCACGCGGATCATCAAAGATCCGAAAACTAAGGGTATTGGTGAGATAGGAAAATCCCAACTCCGCAGAGGGGTCAGCCATTCCAAACGATCCACCGACGCCGGGGCATCCAAACGCCGATGAATCGTTGCCGAATACAAAGCCCTGACTTGGTCGTGAAAACCCAAACGCATATTTGGTGTCGAGCTTTAAGATGGCATCGCGTGGTCCGGCGGGGGGAACGATCGGGCGAGCCACTAACTCGTTCCAGGTCGTTGGGTGGATCCCCAGATCCGAACCTCCTCTTGCGAGCACGTCATAAATCTTCGCGATCGCACGTGCCTGACCGATACCATTGGCCGATGGGATTTCCACATGGCGATATTCGGGACCGCCAACATCCGCCGGGTTAGAAATCGGTAGTGTGCGGATCGACTTCGAGACAAGTGACCGCGGCCAGATGCCAGACAAGACCATCATCGGCGGCAGCTGATTTAAGTGTCCGAGTACGGCCAAGCGGTTATAGCCTTGTGCGTTGCTAAGCCGCTCTTCTGCGATATGCTCCGGTAGGCCGATAAAAAAGTCAACGCCCAGTCGTTCAGCAATTTCCTCTTGAAAAAATTGCCCCAATGTCCGTTGTTTCGGATCGGTCCTTCGTAACAATTCGTTCTGGTACCAGCCCAGCGTGAGCGTGTGGTATCCGTGTCGGGTTCCAGGTTTCCAATGAGTTTTTTGGTCAGCTAGCGTTTCGGCCAGTTGATCATGATCGCGAAGTTCTTCGGCACTTAGGGACGGCTCTACGGTAATCAAGCCGGCTTGGTGCGATAGCAATTCCCTAACCGTGATAAGTTCCTTTCCGTGTCTCGCAAATTCAGGCCAATATTGTGATACCGGTCGATCGAGTTCGAACATTCCTTGGCTATGGGCGACCGCCATTGCAGCGGCGGCCATTCCCTTGGTCACTGAAAACGCGACCGCCATGGTCTGATCGGACCACTTCTTTTTTGCAACTTGACACTGATATCCTCCCCATAAATCGACAACTTTCGTTCCCCGGAAGAAAATCGCGCAAGCGGCGCCTTGCTCGCCACGGGATTCAAAATTGCGAATGAACTCTTGCCGAACCAATTCAAAATCTGGCCGGACGCTTCCCGAGATCGGATGGCTATCCTTCGAAGAAAAAATTACGGTCTCTTCGCTTGGAGGGTCGTGGTTCATCTGCCTACTTCGACACGTGTTCGTAATGAATCATAACGGTCGAGTGTTAACGGACCAGTCCCGTCGGCACAACGGCAATTGCGGTCAATCGTGATCGGTGGGCAAACTGATTTCTGCATACTCTCAAAAGCCCAACCTTTTCACGCCGGATCAATGTAGCAACCAGCCAATAGATTTTGCTACCAAAGATCGAGACGGGTCGGCAGCCGAGCCCGCTACCTCCGAACAGCGGAAACTATTTGTAAAAGACTGGGATTTCGAGGAGTCCCACAAGCGAGGCTTTTCATGCATCTACCAAGCAGAACACTTCTAAATCTCATCCTGACGCTCGTTTTTGCGGCGTTTGGCGAGAGAGCCTGCGACGCGCAACAGGTTCAGGCTCAGCAGGCGTCTTCTGTGATCGCTCGGGCGTCAACAGAGCCGGACACTCACCAAATTGATGCCGCGATCAAGCTGGCTCAGGAGAGCTTGCAGCACCTGCAAGAAAACGTGAATGATTACACGGCTCTATTCGTGAAGCGATGTCGAGTCAATGGTCAATTGCCTCCGATGCAATATGCAAGAGTCAAGATCCGAAATCGAAAAAACAAAGATGGCAAAACGGCCATTCCACTTTCGGTCTACCTCAACTTTCTCAAGCCGTCGTCAGTTCAAGGCAGGGAAGTCATCTGGGTAGAGGGGCGAAATAATGGCAAGATGGTGGTGCATGAAACAGGCATTGGCGGCCTGATCAATATCAATCTCGATCCAAACGGCGCGCTTGCTATGAGAGGCCAGCGATATCCAATTACTGACATCGGGATTGAAAATCTCGTGCGAAAAATGATTGAGACGGGGATCCGAGAGCGTCAATACGGAGAATGCAATGTTGAGTTTTTTGAAAATGCAAAAATCGGCAAAGTCACTTGCATGATGCTCCAGGTCACGCACCCAATTAAGCGTGATCATTTTGACTTCTATCAGGCTCGGCTCTATTTCGACCAGAACCTCAAGGTCCCAATTCGATATGAGTCCTGGTCATGGCCCACGACGCCAGGTGGTAAGCCAATCCTCGAAGAAGAGTATATGTATTTGCAGCTTGCAGTGAACGTAGGCCTATCCGACCAGGATTTCGATATCGGAAATCCTAGCTACCGCTTTCGCTGAATCGCGCATCCGGATTGGGCCTTTGATAGGGGTGCGGGTGGTGAAAGCGTATTGCTGGACACCGGGTTTGTGTCGGAACCAAAAACGCCCTCCACCGCGTTGCGGTACAACAGAGCTGCTAAACTCTCCAGCCGTCTAACTCGTGGCTCGTGTTATTCCGTACTAGCCATAGACCCGTAACGTGGGTGCAGTCATTAGCTGCTAGCAATCGACTCGTTCGGTCACCACGACGTTCTTCGTAACGTGCTGTTCCAAGGATCTCTTGCGTGGCCCCTTCGAACTTGACTTCCCGCCGACCCGTTCGATGCGATTCCTACTCCTGTGCACCTGCAGACGGAAGCAAAGAAAGGTGAATCAATGTGCAGAACACACCAGCGGTCAATCACGTTTCCTTCTACCAGCACAAGATACGATTTCAAACCGACCGACTTCCTATGCATCGGCGATCACCCGAACTTTGCCAACGTCATTCAGTTATGGCTCAAGTGAGACGAAATTGACGTGTTGGTTGCTGAAGATGGCATGCAAGGGCTTGACCTCGCGTCACGCATCTTTCGCTGATCAGCTAACACGGCACGATGAGCGACGTCAGCAAAGTCAGCGTTTCCCTCGGTTACTCCATCGAAAGGACCTTCAATTTCTCTCGATTCTCAGAAGCGAAGTCGACGCAGTCCTATTCACAGGTGCCGCCAATCAAATTGAGTTTCCCTAACGCCATCCCACCCGAGTTAACAACCTCTGTCTTGCGATCAAGCTACAAACTCGGTTGATGTTGCTTCCGGAGGTGATGTTGCAGGAAGAGATGTTTATCGCTCGGGCACAACAGAAGCGCGAGCACGTCAACGCAAATCGCCCGTTGGGCCTGTTGTCGCCGATCGATTTTACGATGGAGAAAAGCAGGGTCGACCGCACAAAACTTCAATACGAAATTCTCGAATACCTGCACGGGAATGTAGGGGAACCAATTTTGTCTTCTGCCGTCGCAAGTCTGCCCGCTGATCAAATGACCTTGAAAGGAAGTAAATCAATGAGTGACAGACGAATGGCCCTAGTCGTTGATGACGCCCGTCATATTTCTGAGGAAGCAAGCCCTCCAGTATGCGTGTTCGGGTTTGATACAGTGATCGCCAATAACCGCGCCGAAGCTTTTGCGATGGCCAAAGAAATTGAGCTGGATTCGATGGTCTTTAACATACGAATGCCAATCAACAACGGCATGTCCGTACTCAAGGCAATTAAGAACGCCGAACAGAAAAAAGCATTCCGGTGGTAATGCTGTCGGCGAGGGTTGTCGTTCATGGTCTTGCGTTTGATAGTGCCGCAGGCATCTTAATCGTGATACCCTTTATCGGCGCCGAACTTGTCGAACCGGTAGCGACTGCAACGACTCCTAGTCGGCAAGATGCTGGCTAGTGTTTCTGAGATGAATGCGCCAGCGCGTTGATTAGCAGCAAGAAGAGTCTTCGGGTGACTGCGTGGCTCAAATGATTCTCAAAATCGTTTTTCGGTGTGGTCACACTGATCTTTGAAGTGGCGTCAAGCAACCTTCTTGCCGCAAGGGGCGCGGAGATCAAACAATCCAAAGATCTCGTCACGCGACAAGCCACCCCCGCGGGCTACGCCCGTTTGGTCGCTGAATAGTGTGTCGAACATCTCACGCTTCTGATCCAAGACCGAGGCGATCCGTTGCTCGATGGTATTCATCGCCAGCATACGGGTTACGGTCACAGCACCCTTCGCACCAATTCGATGTGCGCGATTGATCGCCTGATCTTCAATGGCCGGATTCCACCAACGATCAAACAAAAAGACGTATTCACAAAACTGTAGGTTTAGTCCCACACTTCCAGCGCCGTAGCTCATCAAGATGACATGACAATCCGGGTCCTCACGAAACTGATCGATGACGGTTTCGCGTTTTTTGTGAGGGACCCGTCCGTGATACTCCAGAGCCCCAAAATGTTTCATCTTGCCCTTCATTTTTTCGATACTATTGACCCACTGGCTGAACACAATTGCCTTTTTTCCGCTGGCAGCGACTTCTTCCATGTCTGCGACCAATCGATCTAATTTGACACTACTGCCGGTGACTGGGTCAAAATTACATATTTGTTTCAGTCGCAAGACAAGTTCAAAGACATGCTGAATGGTCAATGCCTGTTCCAGCTGTTCCAGATAGATCACACCTTCACTTTCAGCGGACTGATAAGTTGCCCATTGTTCGGGGGTTAGGTCCAGTTCTGCGTCGCGATACAATTTTGGAGGCATGTCCTCCATGACCATGTCCTTGGTGCGGCGTAAAATATAATCTTGCGATGCAGACGCCATTGCCGTCATTGGCATGCCGGCACTCAGGTAGCCGGGTGATAGGAAATCGAAGATCCCCACCAAATCGTCAGGTGAATTCTCGACCGGCGTGCCTGTGAGTGCCCAGCTGCGTGTTCGAGGAATCGCGCAGATGACTTCACTCGTCGAGCTATTGCGATTTTTTATTCGCTGCGCTTCATCCAGTGCAACTAAATCAAAATGGGTGTCGACGTCGTTTACGATATCGCGATCACGCATCAGCAACTCATAATTGGCAATCACCACGGGGACCTCTCTGGATCGCCATTGGAACTCCCGTTTCCTCGCTGGTCCGCCGATCGTTGTGATCGGGATTTCTGGTGCCCAAATTTGAAACTCGCGGATCCAGTTGGAAACCAATGGTTTTGGACAAACCAAGAGCACGCTTTGCGCCTCGCCACTGCAAATAAGCATCCGGATCGTGCTAATTGCCTGCATGGTCTTCCCCAGCCCCATTTCATCAGCAAGGATGGCAGCATAGCGAGGAAATAAAAACGCGATTCCATCAAGTTGATAAGGAAAGGGGTCAAACGGAAATTTCATTTGACCGCTTCCAACCAGCGAATCAAGTGGCGGTTGCAGCAAGTAGAACAAGCGATCTTGCAACTTGACGACTTCATTTGGTGGCTTGATGCGATGACGCCTCAAGGTTTTCGCTTTCTCAGGCAGTCCGCTTGAAGTTCCCTTGGGAATTCCTTGGTGTTTTGCATCAGCCATGCTGGCGTTTGTGGATTTTGGAGTTTCCTTTAACGATGACCAAGAGCCAGACTGTGGAAATTGAAACCCGACACACTTCGTTTCCAACACAGGAACACGGATCGGGAAAGCCCTCGGCGTCAAATTTTCCAACAGAAGTTCATGTGTTTCCGATGGAATCAGCGTCGCTTCGCACCAGCTGTTGGTTTGATCAATTCGAACTTCCAACGATCCATGCTGTTTCATAATCTTCTCAAGCGGCCTTGGACTCAGTTGACTCAACTTGTCGAACCCTATGAGCAATCTGAGAATGAGCTTCCTTGATCGCTTCTCGGATACGCTCGAGCGGTTCCAGCGCATCTGGCAACTCCTGCATTGATTCGCAGGCTGCGATAGCGGCTGGCAATTGTTCAATTGCAACGCGAAGGTGCGTGTTACCAAGCTTGGTTGTGGCTGACCCTTGCCAGCTCTCATCGTGAAACGGCCGGTCCTCTCCCTCGGCGGCCTCTCGTACTAACGCGACCGGGAAATCGAATGACGATTGCAATTCGATTGCTTCTGGTTGATCACAGCAAAGCAGAGTAATTGGGGTTCTCGCTTTACGAACAAGTATCGGACCAATGATGTCGGCGATTAGGTGCTGTCGCAATGTCGTGCCGTACAGAATTTCGTGCGTGCGGGTGGTTCGCACCGGTAAGGTGCATTGGAACTCAACCGGACGACCGTTTGGGCTCAAATGCAACAATCCCCCAGTCCATCCGGTTCGCTCGTCTTCGACAACGGTGTAATACGCAACGCTAGCAAGATTTGCTGGGGCCATCCGTGGATTGGTCAATTGGTTAGAAAGGGGGTTTCACGATATGAATTACATCTACAGATGTCACAGAATCGTGGTTGCGTTTGTGAAACAGTAAACATTGAGGCCGAATCCGATCGGCATCCACGCAGCACCTTGTTTTTCGGCTTAATGTTTGTGCTGACTTTAACGGTTACAGCGCGATTTAACGGTGACAGGAAAGCAAGTAAAAAATTCTGATTATCGGGGAAAAAATCTTTCTTCGAAACAAAAATGTTGGAGTGCGAATGATTGATCAACAATTGTCCCCCTCCTCTGGTTATACTCGGTCTTTTGCAGCCATGATTTGAACCTGAAGGTTAGCAGGAATTATATCTATGTCTTACGAACACGAGCCGATTTCACCCATGTTCCGAATTGACGTTTCCGCGGAATCTGACACGAATCAGCAAGGTTCAGGTGATCGCATTGTGATTGAGCTTTTGCGTCAACTGGTCGCCAGCCAGCAGCAACAAAATCAACTTCTCGACGAATTGGTCCAGCACAATGCGGCTGCAAACAAACAGCGGGCCAGCGAATTGCAACAATGGAAAAATGCAAATCCTGCTCTTGCACAATCTTGTCGCAACGCGGCTGAGACGCTCAGCAAAGTTCAGACTGAGTTCCTCATTGCGCTCACTGAAGAGATCAACGACAGCGAAGATCATCTTCTTGAAGGCGACTACATGTTGAATGAATTCGTTGATCGATTTGGGCCACGTTTGGCGCATCTCAATGGTGTTCTGCAGGTGCTGGCTCAACTTGGCAGTAGCGATCCAAACGCCTAGATACCTAGTCAGCGATTCCGATTAGGAAATGTGGCCGAAGTTCCTTCGAAGTTCAGCTGACTCAGACGAACTTAGGATTCACGAGCACAGCGGCGGGTATCGTTCTTCGGAGCGTACCACTTCAGTCCATGGCAGGGTGGCAGCGCGGCCTACGCATTGCGGGCCGTACTGTCGGTTGCAATGGTCAGTGCCGCGTTTCATGCCGCTCCTTGCTTTCTAACGACTAGCGGAGTGGTCATGTCGGTACCTTCGACGCGTTTATAATCATTTTAAAAGAGCTTTCCGAGTTGCCAATTTTCTTCATCAGTGGCGAATTCCAGATCGTACGCTGCCGCCAGTGCATAGGTTTTGGGCCGAAAATCGGCGGCCACAATCTGTTCCCCGGCTGCGAAATCGAGTCGAGCTAGATCGTTGATTACTCGGAGTGCATCCAGAGCGGTCACTCTGCCATCGCCATTCTGGTCGTAATAAGTGTTTGGCCACACCGAAACGATTGCCGGGTGGTAAAGGTCACCGGACGTTGGATCTGAGAAAGCGTGTCTGGATAATTCGTTGATTACGCGAAGTGCATCTGCGGCCGTCAAGTCACCGTCATTATTGATATCGCTCGATTGGGCCACGTTCTGCCAAAGCCTACTAAAATCGGTTTGGATGAAGGTATCCGGTAGGCGGACAACGTTGAAAAACATGTCTGCGATTCCGGTTGGGTCCGCCATCCGCCATTGCCTGCCATCCGCGATTTCCAGCCGATCGTTCGAGCTGCCAACAATCACCAGTCCATTACCGTTTGGATCGATCGCGCGTGCGGCCGCTGAATCAACTCGAAGCGTCGATGCAGCGAGGTCCGTCATGTCAATCACATCGATGTTTGCCAGTCCAATGTCGCTTCCAGTGGTTACATTTAGAGATAAACCTTCGCCAACCAGGCGAATCGTATTGACACCTTGTGCACCATCGAAGAAAAATCCATGTTCCGGAA